>CAYTVV010000216.1:0-1503 GCA_964441875.1 uncultured Desulfurivibrio sp. | reverse complement strand
GAACCGCCGCAGGGGCCGTTCATCAGGCTCTTGGCGCAGCGGGCCACCGGGCAGAGGCCGCCGGTGAGGTGGAGGACGCAGTTGCCGCAACCGGCGCATTGCTCGCTCCACACGCCCTGCTCGGCGGAGCCGCCGAAGGATAAGGTGTTCACCCCCGGATATACCTTGGCCATGGGCCGCAGGTTGGCGATGAAGTTGACCCCCACCCCGCAAGCCATGGAAACGATGGCGTCGTACTGGCCGTCCCATTGGTCGATGGAGTCGATGTATTCCTTATCGCACTGGCGGACCAGGGTGGCCTCGATGGTTGAAACCTCTTGGCCTGCCTTCTGTTTGCCTAAGCGAATCAAGGAGGCAAGGATCTCCACCTCGCGTTCGCCCCCGGCGGAACAAACGGTGACGCAGCCGCGGCAGCCCAGAACCAGGATGCGTTTGGCGTCCTTCACCATGTCCATGATTTCATTGAGTGGTTTTCTTTCGGCAATAATCATTTCGCGCCTCCCTGAAACGGGCTCGGGCCCATGGTGGTAATCCGTTCATCCATCTCCTGGGCAGCCTTGACGAAATCGGGGTGGAAGCCGCGCTCCAGGTGGTACATCTCGATGCGTTCCGGCTCAACCCCAAGTTCGGCCAGGGCCTTCTTGATGGCGGCGACCCGTTTCGCGGCCCGCTGGCTGCCCATGAGGTTGTGGCATTTGTCCAGAGGGCAGCCGGTCACGTAGACGCCGTCCGCGCCGTCTTCAAAGGCTTTGAGCAG
Source organism: uncultured Desulfurivibrio sp. (assembly GCA_964441875.1). GTDB lineage: Bacteria > Desulfobacterota > Desulfobulbia > Desulfobulbales > Desulfurivibrionaceae > Thiovibrio. The sequence goes on along the minus strand of CAYTVV010000216.1, from coordinate 746 downwards.
GGTGGAGACCTCGAGCTTGCCGGTGCAGACCAAGCGGTGGATGGTCACGCTTTTGGGGAAGCCGTCCGCCTGCAACCCTTCCGGCCCTTCGGCCAGGGTCTGCTGGGAGGTGTAATGGCAACAGAATGCTTGGATATTGGGGGTAAAGGACATTGGGTTCACCGTGCTACTTATTTGCGCCGCAGGCGGCGATCAATCGCTCGTCCTCGGACTCGTTTAAGCGGATGGCCTGGGCCGGGCATTCGGAGGGGCAGATGCCGCAACCCCGGCACTCCTGGGGGTCAATGGCAGCCTTGCCCTGGTCGTCGATCTTGGGAATCCGCCAGGGGCAGACGCGGACACAGGTGAGGCAGGAGACGCAGAGATCGCGTTCCACCCAGGCGGCCTTGCCCTTATCGAGCAGATCCTGGGCCGTGATGTATCCTGCCTTCATGGCCAACTGGCGCAGGGCGACCATGATCTCGGCGAAGCGGACGTCCTGGGGGCAGACAAAGATGCAGCTGCGGCAACGGGAGCAGAACCAGAGCAGATCGGATTTGAGCAACGCGTCTTTAAGCCCCATTCGGATCATATGGATGATCTTGCGGGGGTCGAAGTCGGGGATCGCCTGACTGACCGGGCAGATTCCGCTACAGGCGCCGCAGGAAAAACAGCGGTTCAGGAATTCGCCTCCCGGAATCGCCGTTACCTCGGCGCTGAAGGCCGAATTGATATCCTTGCTGGAGATTGCCATAACAAAGCCTCAT
>CAYTVV010000215.1:0-1647 GCA_964441875.1 uncultured Desulfurivibrio sp. | reverse complement strand
AGGAAACATTGTTGATCTCCGGCGAAAGCCAGTTCTGGAGAAGGATGAAGATGGCCAGGGCGATGAAGAGATAGCTGAGAGAAAACTGGAATTTTTTTTCCATGAGCAAAGTATCCTTTGGCTTATGGCCTGTTCCGGCAAAGGAAAATATTCTTCTTCCCTGCCCCAGGCTCGCTTTTCATGGTATAAGAGTTTCAGTTTTTTTGCAAAGCAGCAGACTGGAGCCCCTGAAAAAATGAATCCCACGGATGAAATAGTCCAGATCGTTGACGAGCAGAACCAGGAGGTGGCCCAGGTTTCCAGACAGGTGATGCGGGAAGGCTGCCTGATCCACCGGGCCTGCTACATCCTGGTCTTTAACCGGAGCCAAGAAATATTCGTCCAGAAACGGACCATGAGCAAGGATATCTATCCCGGCTACCTGGATGTGGCCACCGGCGGCGTGGTCTTGGCCGGGGAATCCTACGAGCTTTCCGCAAAACGCGAACTGGCCGAGGAGCTGGGCGTGCGCAAGACTGCCCTCAGCCGCCATTTCGATTTTTATCATGAGACCAACAACAACCGGGTCTGGGGCAGGGTTTTTTCCTGCATCGCCGAAGGGCCGTTCGTCCTCCAACCGGAAGAGGTGGAGGATGGATTTTTTCTCGGGATGGAAGAATTGCAATCCCTTGCCGCGGCAAAACAATTTACCCCGGACGGCCTTATGGTTCTGAAAAGATTCATGGCCGAATGAACCCTGGTGGTCTCGTACAAAGGGAGCGATGACACAGGTCCGTACCATACCTTTAAAAAGTTACCAAGCAGCCACTGTTGCAATCGCAGCTTTTTGCGATTGCAACAAACGGTTCTTTACCGCCCTCCTCGATCTCCTGCTGCCTTCGTTTTGTCTTGCCTGCGAAAAACCGCTGGGTCCCGCACCAAAGCTGTTATTCTGCCCGGATTGCCTGGCGGGAATCCATTGCATCACCAGCCCGCTTTGTCCCTGCTGCGGCAGGGCCTATCTCGTGGCACCGGGCGGCGATCATCACTGCGGGGCCTGCCTGGCCAAACCAAGGCATTTCAGTCGGGCCAGGGCGCTCTTTCTCTACGAAGAACCGGTCAAAGAGGTGCTCCACCGCTTCAAGTACCAGGGAAAAACCGCCTGCCTGCCGAGCTTTGCCAGGTTGGCCAATAATCTGCCCCTGCTGGTCGAGATGGGAGGAGTGGATTGGATCATACCCGTGCCGCTGCACCCAACCCGCCTGCGGGAGCGCGGCTTCAACCAGGCCCTGCTCCTGGCCCGCACCTTCTTCCCCAAGGACCGCCGAGTCACGGCCGGCCTCCTGGTCCGTTTGCGACCCACCGAACCGCAGACCAGTTTTAACGGGGCCGCCCGTCGCACCAACCTCAAAAACGCCTTTGCCGTTGTGAAACCGCACCGGCTTGCCGGAAAAAAGATCCTCCTCATCGATGATGTGTTCACCACCGGCACCACGGTGAACGAGTGCGCCAGGGTGCTGAAAAAAGCCGGGGCGGCCGAGGTGATGGTGCTAACACTGGCCAGGGTCAAGGAGGATTACTAAATCCTTGGCAGCGGAAAAAATCCGGTTTACCCTATCTTCATCATAACCATGAGGAAACACACCATGAACTTACATGCCCTTGCCA
>CAYTVV010000214.1:0-1670 GCA_964441875.1 uncultured Desulfurivibrio sp. | reverse complement strand
TTGGCCGGGTGGATGGGCTGACCATGGTTTTTGCCTACATCATGACCCTGATGTGTATCATCGGCACCATCTACGGGCTCCATGTGGAGGATGATTTTCAGCATGTCGCGGCTTGGCTCTATGTGGCCGGTTCGCTGGGGGTTATTTTCTGCGGCGACTATCTGGTGCTCTTTCTTTTCTGGGAGTTGATGGCTTTTGCCTCGGTCTTTCTCGTCTGGTTCCGCAGGCGGCCCGAATCCCAGGCGGTCGGCTACCGGTATCTGCTGGTGCATACCGCCGGCGGCCTTGCCCTGCTGGCCGGGCTTGTCTTGCGCTACCAGGCCACTGGTGGTGATCTCTCCTTTGGTCCCATCGGGGTAGGCAGCCCGAGCATCTCGACCTATCTGATCATGATCGGCTTTCTCTTGAACGCCGCAGTGCCGCCGTTCCATGCCTGGCTGCCCGACGCCTACGGGGAAGCGACCGTTACCGGCGCGGTGTTCATGTGTGCCTTCACCACCAAAACCGCAATCTACGCCCTGGCCCGCGCCTTTGCCGGGATGGAGATTCTGGTCCCTCTTGGTGTCTGCATGGCCCTCTACGGGGTGGTCTACGCGGTGCTTGAAAACGATTCCCGAAGGCTCCTTGCCTATCATATCATCAGTCAGGTCGGCTACATGGTGGCCGGGGTGGGGATCGGCACCGAGCTTGCCATCAACGGCACCTGCGCCCACGCCTTTGCCCATATCCTCTACAAGGGATTGTTGTTCATGGGCTGTGGTTCGGTGCTGCACATGACCGGCAAGAGCAAGTTCAGCGATTTGGGCGGCCTCTACAAAAAGATGCCGAGGACCTTTGTCTTCACCATGATCGGGGGGCTGTCGATCTCCGCCTTCCCGCTTTTTTCCGGTTTTGTCAGCAAGGCGATGATCGTCTCTGCGGGCTTTGAGGTTCACAACTATTGGGCTGGATTCTTACTGACCATGGCCTCGGCCGGAACCTTTCTCCACACCGGTCTCAAGGTGCCCTATTTTATCTGGTTCGGTAAAAACAACTGTAGCCAGGAGACCTGGGACAAGGCTGCTGATCCGCCATGGAACATGCAGCTTGGCATGGGGATCGCCGCGTTTCTCTGCATCCTGATCGGCAGCTACACCCCCTATCTGTACAACATGCTGCCCTATCAGCAGGCTGCGGCGGAGTATCACCCATACACCGCGTATCATATCTCGGAAACCATGCAGATCCTGCTCTTCACCGCGCTGGGCTTCTTCCTGCTCATCAAGAAGCTGGCGCCCGAGCCCAAGATCAGCCTCGATCTGGACTGGTTCTACCGCATGGGTGGCCGCGGCTTTTTCTGGCTCGCCAGAAGGCCCATCCAGTGGGCGGACAGCTGTGTCAGCGAAGGGTATCGCTACGTTGGCCTGATTCCGCTGATGACCACGGCCCAATTCTGGTCCTGGTTTGACTGGCATGCCATTGACGGCGTGGTGGACGGTCTGGCGAAAACGGTGCGCGGCGTCGGCGGGCTGGTGCGACGGGCGCAGAGCGGCCAGTTGCAGTACAACATTTTTTATGCGGTATCCTTTGTTGCTGTTGCGCTCGTTTTATACGTATTTGCCTAATATTTATTGCCGAGGATAGTGGGAATGGACTTTTTGATAATGAATTCGATGGGGTTTCCCATTCTG
>CAYTVV010000213.1:0-1744 GCA_964441875.1 uncultured Desulfurivibrio sp. | reverse complement strand
GCCGCCTGCCGCAGGTATCCGCTGGGGAAAAAGAAGGTGATTTTGTTTGAGTACATCATGCTCAAGGGGATCAACGATTCGCTGGACGATGCGCGGCTGCTGGCGGAAAAGCTGCAAGGCATCCCCAGTCGGATCAACCTGCTGCCCTACAACGGCTCCGGGGATGCAGAGTATGCCTGCCCCGACGAGGCGCAGACCCTGGCCTTTCAGAAGGTGCTGCGGGAGGCGGGTTTCAACACCTTTATCCGGCAGAGCCGGGGCGCGGATATCTCCGCAGCCTGCGGCCAGCTGGCAGGTAATCGCGCCCCAGCACCGGATCTGCTTCGCTGTCTCGCTACGCTCGCTTAGCTGTCATCGGCCTGCTCATGTGCAATAGCACACTTCGCAGACCTCTTGGTCGGCACTGCTGCCGACAATTGACACGCGCATCTCCGGCACTGGTGCACGATTACCAAGCAAGGGCTAGAATGATTGTCTGAAGGTGCAGCGGCGGCAGAGGGGTTCTGTAAGTCGGCGTTGGGTAAAGCCGGTGCGAATGGCTGTGGCGCGGGGGCTGTTGCAGATCTCGGCCAGGGATTGTGCGTGGATGTTGCCCAGGGGGATATCCGCCTCGGCATCGAGACAGCAGGGCACCACGGTGCCGTCCACCAGGATGGCGACATGATCCCGCAGTCCCCGGCAGGTGCCCTTGTCGCCCAGATCCGGGGCCTGGGCATGGGGCCAGGTGAAGCGGGCGTTTTGGCTGAGGAAAACATTTGGGGCCAGGGTGATGCCGTGGCCGGGGGTGAGCCTGTCGATAAGCGGCTTGTCCAGGGAGAAAAAATCCGTGATCCGGTTGAGGATGCCCTGATTGCGGACGCTTTCTTCTGTTGTGGAAAGATTCCAGAGTCGCAGGCTGATGAAGAGCGGGGTGCTGCGCATGGCCTCCTGGATAAAGGCCAAGACCCCGGCCAGGGCGGCTTCCTGATCCGGGCCATCGGGCAGTTCGGCAAGACCGTGCAGGGAGATGTTCACCTGGCGCAGGGCCGGACTGGCTAGCAAAAGCTCCTGGCGCTGGGGCAGCAGGGTGCCGTTGGTGGCCAGGTTGACCTTGAGGCCATGCTCCTGGCAGAGGGCGAGAAGAACGTCAAGCTCCGGGTGCAGCAGGGGTTCGCCTAGCACATGCAGGGCAAGATGATCGGTGTGGTCCTTGATTGTGCCAAGGATGGAGCGAAACTCCTCCGGGCGCATGAAGGACTTGACCCGCTCGCTCCGAAGGCAGAAGCTACAGGAAAGATTGCAGCGGTTGGTGATCTCGAGGTATATTTTCTTGAATTTTTTCAATCGGGATCAATCAAAAATTTCGATGTCGCCCTGTTTGCATTCGGCACAGCGGAGCATTGGGTCGATTTTTTCAAAGGCCACCCGCCAGGCCTGTTCGGTGATGGTCTCGGCGAAGTCCTCTTCACATTCGGAGCAGAGCCAACGGTCGCCTTTGGGCGTAACAAATAGTTTCATTTTTTTCACCTGCCTGCGAGGGGTAACGGGATCATCGCCATTTGCGGCTGCGTGACGATGGTGTATTCTTGCTTGGGCAACATAGTTGAAATTGGGGAATGCGGCAAGAGGGAGCAAGGGGTTTAGATGCTGCCTTGCGATGAATTAGTTGAATGATGGGTCTTTTTTCCGGGCTCTCTTTCTTCTTTTGCTTGCCCAAAAGAAGAAACAAGAAAAGGCACCCCAGCCAGTCCTGGCCCTGCGGGCT
>CAYTVV010000212.1:0-1765 GCA_964441875.1 uncultured Desulfurivibrio sp. | reverse complement strand
AAGCCCTGGAAGATGCCCATGGCGTTGGAGCCGCCGCCCACGCAGGCATAGACCCGGTCCGGGAGTTTGCCGTGGGCCGCGAGGATCTGCTTGCGCGCCTCCTGGCCGATGATGGACTGGAACCAGGCCACCATCTCCGGGAAGGGGTGCGGCCCGCAGACCGTGCCCATCACATAATGGGTGGTGTCCATGTTGGAAACCCAGTCGCGGAAGGCCTCGTTGATGGCGTCTTTTAGGGTGCGGCTGCCGGTGGTGACCGGCACCACGGTGGCGCCGAGCTTTTCCATCCAGAAGACATTGGGCCGCTGGCGATGGACGTCTTCCTCGCCCATGTAGATGGTGCAGGCAAAGCCGAATTTGGCGGCCATGGTGGCGCAGGCCACCCCGTGCTGGCCCGCGCCGGTTTCGGCGATCACCCTGGTCTTGCCCATGCGTTTGACCAGCAGCCCCTGGCCCATGACGTTGTTGGCCTTATGCGCCCCGGTGTGGTTGAGATCCTCGCGCTTGATGAAGATCTGCGCCCCGCCGAAATGACGGCTCAGGTTATCGGCATGGGTAAGGGGCGTGGGACGGCAGGAGTATGAGCCCATGAGATCGAGGTACTCCTGCCAGAAGGCTGGGTCTGCCTTGGCTTTGGTGTAGACCTCTTTCAGCTCCCGGAAGGTTTCGTACAGCACTTCCGGGATATAGGCGCCGCCCCATTGTCCAAAATAGCCAGGTTTGTTCATGGTGGAGATCCTTGTTGCCTAACCGGCAAATACTTTTTAAAGGGGGTTTCTGGAAACGACAAGATACTCCATTCTCGGCGGATTAGACAAGGAGAGAAGAGGGGGGAAGTCTAAAAAAACGGGTGTGGTTTCGAGGCGTTTCTCCTTCTTCCCCTCCCGGCTGTTTTTGCAGGAGGCGTGCTGCTCGGTCATTGCGTGCAACGCGGCCAGTTCTTTCGTCGCCGGCATATATGATGGGAATCAGTACCCAATTTCTTCACGCTTTCCGCTTGACACGGTTTTTTTTTCCATGTACACGATAGGAACGTGTTTTGCCGGAAATTCAGCAGAGATACAGCGTTTCAGCCGGTTTCGAAGCCACCGCATGGCAGGTGCTTCGCCCCTTTGTGTGCGGCAACCTTACCCTGTTTGCTGTGATGGAGTACCCCAACCCTCACCACGGGAGAAAACGGGATATGCAAGATTTTATCCTGACTGCGGAAATTTTAGACAAAGCCAGGAATGCCATAGAGGGAGCGCTCATTCAGGCGGGCGTTCGCAACGCCCTGCTCATTGATGGGGCAGGCAACATCCTATCCAACTGCGGGCATGACACCGATGACCTCGATGCCATTTCCCTGGCCGCGCTGGCTGCGGCCAGTCTGGGCGCAACCTCACAGATCGCCAAACTCATCGGCGAGGAGGATTTTTCCCTGCTTTTTCATAAGGGAAAAAACGGGAATATCCATTTCGGTCGGATTGGCGATGAGCTTATTCTCATCACCATCTTTGGGGAAGATGTCTCCCTCGGGCTGGTGCGTTGCCGGGTGGCCGACCTGTCCGCGACCCTCTTGCAAATTTTTGAGGGATGACCAATGGCGCTCATTGATCTTAGCAAAAAAGAAATCCACTGCAAGATTGTCTATTACGGACCGGGACGCTGCGGGAAAACGACCAATTTGCTCACCGTGCACAGCTCCATGGCGGAGAAGGCCCGGGGCAAGATGCTGACCATCGAAACCAAGGGCGACCGGACCCTGTTTTTCGATCTTCTCCCC
>CAYTVV010000211.1:0-1772 GCA_964441875.1 uncultured Desulfurivibrio sp. | reverse complement strand
TGGGGATGCTGCCCGACCTGCCCCTTGCCACCTATGAGCCCGTGGGCAACAGCTCCCTGGTGGGCGCCCAGCGGATACTCCTCGAAAGAGCGGCGCGGGAGCGGAGTTTGGAGCTGGTGAAAAAGATCACTTACATCGAGCTGAACGTCAACCAGGAGTTCATGCTCCGTTTTTCCGGCTCCCGTTTTATCCCCCACACCGATCCTGCGCTGTTTCCCTCGGTCCCGTTCTTTGACGGGGAATAGACCCAAGGGCAAACCTTTGAAATTTATTCCGGCATGTGTTATAGGGCATCGGTTGTCTGGTAAAGTAGAGGGGGCAGGAGGCGGTTTTTGGCCTGGGTTTGACGGACGGCGGGGATGATGGTGTGAGCGAGAACGGAAGTTTGGAAGTTCCCCAAAAACCGGTATCCAATAAAAAGAAGACCGCCAAGGAACGTCTGCTCGAGTTGTGCGGTCTTTTTGGCAAGGATGACCAGGTTCTGGTGATCATCAACGCCGACCCGGATGCTATTGCCAGCGCCATGGCCTTGAAGCGCCTGCTCCGCTACCGGGTGAAAAACGTCACCATCGCCTATCCCAACGAAATCAGACGGCTCAATAACGTGGTCATGGTGGATTTGCTGAAGATCCCCATGGAGCGTCTGCATACGATTAAGCTCGGGGATTATACCAAGAAGGTGATGCTGGATTCCCAGCCCAGCCATCTGCCCTGTTTCGAGAATATCACCTTTGATGTGGTCATTGACCACCATCCCGCCACCAAGGGCTGGGTGGCCCCCTTTGTCGATATCCGCAAGGATTTCGGCGCCACCGCCTCCATGCTCGTCGAGTATCTGCGGGCCGCCAGCCTCAAGCCCTCGGTGGCCCTGGCCACCGCCCTTTTTTACGCGATCAAGGTGGATACCCGGAATTTTGAGAAAAAGGCCACCCTGGCGGATGCCATTTCCTTCCGCTATCTCTTCAATATCGCCAACCAGAATCTGGTCCGCAAGATTGAGCTTTCTTCCTTCCGCCGCTCCGAGTTGAATTATTTTAAAACCGCCTTGAACGAGATGAAGGTGAGCAAGCAGCGGCTGTATGTCCATCTGGGCAAGGTTTCCAGCCCGGATATGCTGGTGCTTATCGCCGATTTTTTAAACCAGGTCCACGATGTGGCCTGGGTTTTCGTCTCCGGCCTGCACAACGATAAGCTGGTGGTTATCTTCCGTTGCGACGGCTACAAGAAAAATGCCGGACGGCTGGCGGAGAAGATGTTCCATGCGATTGGCTCGGCGGGCGGGCACCGGGAAGCAGCCAGGGCCGAGGTGCCGCTTAGGAATCTGCCTGCGGAGATGCAGGATTTTTCCACCAAGACCCTGATGCGGCTCACCACCAAACACCTCCTGTAGCCGGTAGGCGATCACAGGGCGGCGCATCTGCCTCGCAGTCTCCGCTACGCTCGCTTAGCTGTCATCGGCAGGCTCATGTGCAATAGCACACTTCGCCGACCTCTTCCGCGTATCTGCACCACCCTGTAATCGCCTACCTTGTGCCCGGTTCAACACCTGCTAAAAATCTTTTTCCGTACTCCTTCCTTCCTGTGCTTGCTTTTTGGCGCAACCCTTTCCATAATGGTTTTGCAACCAGGAATAGCAGCAGAATTTAGGAGCCGTTACCCGGCTTCCCCTCTTTCTTCAGGAATTCCATGAAACTGAAACCGAAGGTTCTGGCCATGATCCTTGCCGGGGGGCGCGTTGACGAGCTGAACGTGCTCACCGCTTACCGGCCCAA
>CAYTVV010000210.1:0-1776 GCA_964441875.1 uncultured Desulfurivibrio sp. | reverse complement strand
ATGGACGATGGGCAGGTTGCCGAAGAGTTGGGCGATATAGTCGGTAAGGCCGCAGGGCTCGTAGCGGGAGGGGATGAGAAAGAAGTCGCCCGCCGCGTAAATACGGTTGGCAAGCTGCTGGTCGTAGCCCCGCAGCAGGCAGATGCGCCCCTGGTTTTTAGGCGTTGCGGCCAGACCGGCCAGGGCGTCCTCAATATCCTTGCTGCCCGAGCCTTGGATCAGAACCTGGAAGTTTTGGTCCAGGGGCAGCAGGGTTTCGAGAGCCCCCAACAGCTTGTCCACCCCCTTTTGGGAGGAGAGGCGGCCGACAAAGGTGAACAGCGGGTTGTCCGGTCGATTTTCCAGGGTGCCGGTCTGGCGGACCGTCTTCAGGCTGTGCCGGGCTATGGCGCGGAGCAGGCTCTGGCGGCATTGCGCCTTGCCTGCCAGGTCGCCGCCAGCTGGATCGAAGGCGGCGGCAAGGCCCAGAGCCTTTGGTTTGCTTGGGTCGAAATCCGCCGGGTTGATGCCGTTGGTCACGCCCTTGAGTACCACGCCCCGCGCCAGGAGCCGGTGGCCGAGCCAGCCGGTCAGCACGTCGTCGTCGGTTTCCCGCAGTTCACGGGCATAGTTTTCACTCACCGTGTTCATGGCCGCATAGGGCGAAGCGGCAAGCAAGGGGTCGAATTTTTCGTCCAGCAGGTTGTTACTGATCAGCGCCTCGGGCAGGCCGGTGATCGCCTCGGCAAAGGGCAGGTCGCCCACCTCCTGATGGTAGCCGATCCCGGCGTTATGGATGGTCACCACGCAGCCGGTTTTGGCAAAGTAGTGGCGAAAGCCCTCGCTCTCGCGGAGCATGGCTGGCAGGATCGCGGTGTGGCCGTCGTGGCAGTGGATGATCTCGGGCCGTTCGCCCAAGCGGATCATCAAGGCGGCCGCCGCCTTTTGCAGCAGGACATTCATGGCGAAGTAGTCGAAATGGCCGGAGCCCTGGCGGTGGAAAGGGTCCAGAGCCTCGTCCTCGGCGGTATAGGTGTAGACGCTCTTTTTTTCCAGATAGCGGGCCGCGTCGATCAGGTAGATGGCAAGCGACCCTTTCCCGGCAGCCGGTTTTTCCGTTTTGGCAAAGACCCGCACATATTCCCGGCGCGGTTCCGCCGCATAATCCAGGTCGATTTCAAAGGCCAGATCCAGGGGGGCAAAGCCCAGCTGACGAGGGTCCATGAAGCCGTAGAGCGGCAGGACCACGCTGACCTTGCGGCCCGAGCGCATCAGGGCCTCGGCCAGCTGCCGGGCCACATCCTTGACCCCGCCGGCCCCGGCCAGGCCGTCATATTCGCGGGTCAGCATCCAGACGTTGTTGATTTTTTTGTAAGGGTGGGACTCAGAAGCCATGTCTTCTCCGGCCGGAATAATTTGGTTTGGGTATTGATGGGAGGCGGGTCAATACTGCACGGGGTCTAAGGGGGGAGAAGGCTCTTTGCCGAAAGAGGCGGCCTTTTCTTTTTTGTATCGAGTATAGGAGACTTGGTCTTGCGAAGCGATATCACGCGGGTCCTGATCCATCCGCTCACGCATCTTGAGCCCCTCATAAATATGTTCGTAGACCTGTTCTTTTGAGGCGCAACTGGCGCAGCAAACAGCAAGGGAAAGACTCAGGAGCAGGGAGAGATATTTCATGGCTTTTCCGTTGTTCAATGGTGTTTAGGCGATGGCCTTCTGCCGGAGCAGATGATCGGCCAGGGTCAGGGCCACCATGGCCTCGCAGACCGGGATGATCCGGGGAATGGCGGAGAT
>CAYTVV010000209.1:0-1836 GCA_964441875.1 uncultured Desulfurivibrio sp. | reverse complement strand
CCGGCCACCAGAATATGGGTACGGAAAAGCTCATCCTTGAGCAGGAGCTTGATGGCGGAGCCTGCCGACTCTTCATCTGTCTCCGACTCGAAGTTGTTTTCCTTGGTTTGGTCGATGTCCACCAGGAAGAAGTGTACCTCAGAGCCCCGCTTCATCGCCCACTCTTCGATTCCTTTGCATTTCTCCTGCAAAAGCTGTAGCCCCTTTTCGCCAAGCTCTCCCTTGCGGATGCTGACCCAGTAATCGCAGTCGGAAATCGTTGACTGGGCAATGGTGCCAATACTGCCGATGGTTTTTAAGGAGTGGATGCAGGGTTTTTCAGTAAAGGGGGAGGGCCTGTCGATCCGCATGGCTGTTGAGTTTGGAAAATAGCGGCGAAAGAGCTCGTGGGGAAATTCTTCTGTCGGGTTGAAGAGATGAATGCCGTACGGACAATCCGCATCATCGACAAAGCCGGGGAGGTCCGGGTAGTTGCTGTGGAGCAGATAAGGAATAACCTTGAGCAGGAGATTGCCCTGGTTGGTGTTGAAAAGCACCGCCTTGGCTTTGCGCTCCTCATTATACTTGAGGTAGCGGGTCAGCTTTTGCTGAAAGGCGTTTGCGGCTGGTTCCGGTTTGGTATCATCCATGGGGCGGGTCGTTTCCTTTAAGGCGTCTGGAGTATGGCCTCATGCAGACGAACCGCCTGCATGGTTTTCCCCACGTCATGGACGCGAAGAATATCCGCCCCTTGTGTGGCGCAATAGGCTGAAATCATGGCCGTTGCCAAATCCCGGTCCTGGGCTTCCAGGGCGAGGAGCTTGCCGATGAAGGCCTTGCGGGAATGTCCGATCAGGAGCGGACACCCGAGATCTTTAAATGCGCGCAGATGTTTAAGGATCGTCAGGTTATGCGCTACAGTTTTGCCGAATCCGAGGCCGGGGTCAACAATAATCCGCTGCCGGTCAAGGCCCTGTTGTGTTGCCCAGGATATCCGCTCAGTCAAAAAACCCGTGATCTCCTGGATAACATCATCGTACACCGGTTCGTCTTGCATGTCTTTGGGAGTTTTGCGCATATGCATGAGAATGACCGGGGCCTCATGGACAATGGCGATGCGGATCATCTCGGGATCGAAGCGCAAGGCGCTCACATCGTTGATGATATCCGCGCCCGCGTTCAAGGCTTGGCGCGCCACCTCCGCCTTGGTGGTATCGATGGAGATTGGTATGCTGCGATGCAGCCCGCGAATGCAGGCAATGGCGGGGAGAACCCGCCGCAGTTCTTCATGTTCCGATACCGGTTCGGCATAGGGCCTGGTTGACTCGCCCCCCACGTCAATGAGGTCCGCCCCGCTGTCCAGCATGGCCTTGACCTGGGTGGCGAGGGCTTCAGCTTGGGTAAAGCGGCCGCCATCGGAAAAAGAGTCCGGGGTAACATTGAGAATGCCCATGACAAGAGGGCGGTGGCCAAAGGCGATGGTTGTGTTTCTGGTTATGATCTGCACGGGGCGGCCTGAAAATGCGTGAGCCCTTTGGGCGGGCAGACCGCCAAAGGGCTCAGTGTTTTGGAAAGTGGAAGCTGGGGCATCGGTTATCCGGTGAGTTTATTGCTACGCTGAAATCTCCGCCGCAGGGGGCGTCTTGTCGCCAAGCCCCATGATTATTTCGATATCCTCCAGGCAGAGGGTTTCCTTTTCAAGGAGTGCCTGGGCAATGGACTTCAAGGTCGTAATATTTTCCGAAAGCAGCTGGTGGACCTTCTCATTGGCTTTGAGGACAATGCGTTTCACTTCATCATCAATCCGGACGGCGGTTGATTCGCTGTAGTCGCGGTGCTGCGCGATTTCCCGGCCCA
>CAYTVV010000208.1:0-1850 GCA_964441875.1 uncultured Desulfurivibrio sp. | reverse complement strand
ACCGCCATGTACCGCGCCAAGGAAAGCGGCAAGAACACCTATCGGGTTTTCACCCCGGCCATGAACAAGCGGGTAACCGAATGGCTGGCCGTGGAAAACAGCCTGCGCAAGGCCTTGGATCGTGGGGAGTTTTTTCTTCACTACCAGCCCAAGGTGGACCTGGTCACAGGTACGATTGTGGGGGTGGAAGCCCTTGTCCGCTGGCGGCGTGGGGATGGCGAGATAATCAATCCGGCCGATTTCATCCCCATGGCCGAAGATACCGGGCTTATTGTGGAGATCGGTGACTGGGTGCTGGCGCAGGCCTGCGCTGATCTTGGCGAAATTCTCGGCAAAGGCTACGGGATCAAGATGTCGGTGAATCTCTCGCCTCGCCAGTTTCGGCAGGAGGACTTGCTGGGCAAGATCAGGGCGACCTTGGCTCAGAGCGGGATCGGGCCGGAGGGCCTGATCTTTGAGATTACCGAGGGGTCGGTCATGGAAAACGAGCAGAAGGCCATTGTCCTGCTCGGCGCACTGAGAGGGATGGGGGCGGAGATTTCCATTGACGATTTCGGGACCGGTTATTCTTCCCTGTATTATCTAAAACAACTGCCCATCGGCGAATTGAAGATAGATCGGAGATTTGTCCGGGATATCGCGGGGCACGGCGATAACGTGGCCATTGTCGCGGCCATTATCGCCATGGCCAAGAGCCTGGGTATGCGGGTGGTGGCCGAGGGGGTGGAAACCGGGGAGCAGTTGCATTTTCTCCGCCGACATGGCTGTGATCAGATGCAGGGATTTTTGTTCAGCAAGCCGGTGGCCAAGGAGGTGTTGCTGGAAATGCTCGATTGTGGGGCACAGCTTGATGTCGCGGTTTATGACAATGGCCAGCAGCCCTTGCCTTTTGCCGCCAGGGTGGAGAGTGAGGCGACCGTTTAGGCGGTGCTTATTTGTAAAGCAGTTCGAACCGCTCCCAAAAATCCGGGAAGGATTTGACCACGCATCCTTCCCCCAGAATGCGGACACCCGGCACCTTCAGCCCGGCCACGGCAAAGCTCATGGCGATGCGGTGGTCGTTGTAGGTGTCAATCTCCGCGCCATGCAGGGGGCTGTTTTTCTCGCTGCCTTCGATGATCATGGCATCCGGCTGTTCCTCTGCCCGTATCCCCAGTTTGGCCAGTTCCGTGACCATGACATGCAGGCGGTCGCATTCCTTGATCCGCAGATGGGCGATATTTTTGATCACGGTCCGGCCCTTGGCGAAACCGGCAACCACGGCCAGGGTCGGGACCACGTCCGGGCAGTCGCCCATGTCCACCTCAACCCCGCGCAGTTCCTTGGTGCCGCTCACAGTGATGCCTGCGGCGGTTCGTTCCACCCCGCAGCCCATCCGGGCAAGGATATCCACCAACACGGCATCCCCCTGTAACGAAGGTGAAGGCACGTTGGCCACCGTTACCCTGCCCCCGGTCACCGCTGCGGCAGCCCAGAAGTAGGAGGCGCTGGAGGCATCGCCTTCCACCGCATAGTTCTTGGCCTGGTAGCAGCCCTGGGGGATGAAAAAGTGATTGAGCTCGGGGTTGGCGGTTACATGAATGCCGAAATCTTTCATCACGGCCAGGGTCATGGTGACATAGGGCTTGGACAAGACCTCGCCGGCCACCAAGAGTTCGGCGGGCTGTGCGGCATAGGGCGCGACCAGCAAGAGGGAGGAAAGATACTGGCTGCTCTTGCCCTCGGGTAGCAGGGTTTTCCCGCCCTTGATCCCATTGGCCGCGATGGTCACCGGCGGGCAGCCTGTGCCGTGGATGCTGCGGATTGCAACCCCCCAGCCGGACAGGGCCTCCATCAGGGGCTTGATCGGC
>CAYTVV010000207.1:0-1933 GCA_964441875.1 uncultured Desulfurivibrio sp. | reverse complement strand
GAGAAGCGGCCGCAGGGGTTGTAGAGATCCACATCCACCTCGGAGTACTGCGGATTGACCCGGATGCCGCAGGAAATTTTTTTATCAGCCCCAGCCACCCGGTCTTTAAAATGCTGCCACTGGCGGAACGAGTTGAAGACCAAATGGTCGGCGCAGGTAAGGATCTCAGCAAACTCCTCATCTGAGTAGGCCGGGGCATAGACATGCACCTCCTTGCCGAACTCCTCACGGGCCAAGCGCGCTTCCGACAGGGAGCTGGCCGAGGCGCCGTGCAATACCTCCCGAATCTGGCCGAAGAGGCTGAACATGGCAAAGCCCTTGAGGGCCAGGAGAATGCGACAACCGGTGCGCTGCTGGACCTGGTCGAGGATCCCCAGATTGCGGGCCAGACTGGCCCGGTCGCAGACATAGCTGGGGGTGGGCACCCGGCTTAGGTCACAACCGATATTGATTACCTTGTGGCTCATTGGTTCCTTTTCACCCTCACTGCAATCTGAGCACACCATGCATACTGGATTCCGGCTTTCGCCGGAATGACGGGAAGAGCTTACAGCTCATGATATAAATCGCGCCAAGTCGGATTGTCCTGCTCGATTACTTGAAGCTTCCAGCGCCGCTTCCATTCCTTGATCGCCTTTTCGCGAGCGATGGCCGAGTCCATACTGTCATGAAGCTCATACCACACCAACACATGCACCCCATACCGATTGGTAAAGCCTTCAACAAGATTGCTCTTGTGCTCCCATACCCTCTTTTGCAGATCAGAAGTCACACCCACATACAGCGTCCCGTTCCTGCTGCTGGCAAGGATGTACACACAAGGCTGTTTTACCATTTCTCAAGAGCCATTTCTTCCCTGCCCGTCACCCCGGCGAAAGCCGGGGTCCAGAAAAAAGTCTCACAGCATGAAAATAATGGATCGGATAGTTACGGAAAGCCTGGTTCCCGGCTTTCGCCGGGATGACAACTGGTTGCGAAACCATCGCCTTTCAGATCATAACCTTTTCCAACCACGGCAGACCGTGGATATTGAGCTTCTCCATAAAAGGATCGGGGTCCAGCTCCTCCATATTGAAGACCCCTGCGCCCCGCCACTTGCCGGTGAGCATCATCATCGCCCCGATCATGGCCGGCACCCCGGTGGTGTAGGAAATGGCCTGAGAGCCCACCTCGCGGTAACATTCCTCGTGGTCGCAGACGTTGTAGATGAACATCTTGCGGTGCTTGCCGTTCTTGACCCCCTCGATCTCGCAGCCGATGCAGGTTTTCCCCTTGGTCCGCGAGCCAAGGGAGGCCGGGTCGGGCAGCAGCGCCTTTAAAAACTGGAGGGGGATGATCTCGCGGCCCTCGAACAGCACCGGCTCGATCCCGGTCATGCCGACATTCTGCAACACCTCAAGATGCTTGAGATAGTTGTCGGAAAAAGTCATCCAGAAACGGATGCGTTTGAGCCCCTTGAGGTTCTTGGCCAGGGATTCCAGCTCCTCGTGGTACATGAGATAGGCGTTCTTGGGGCCGAGCACCGGGAAATCGTAGCTCTGCTTCACCGAAAGCGGCTCGGTTTCGACCCAACCCCCGTTCTCCCAGTACTTACCACGGGCCGTAACCTCGCGGATATTGATCTCGGGGTTGAAATTGGTGGCAAACGGGTGGCCGTGGTCGCCGGCGTTGGCGTCGAGGATGTCCACATAATGGATCTCATCAAAATGGTGCTTGGCCGCGTGGGCGCAATACACATTGGTGACCCCGGGATCAAAGCCGCTGCCCAACAGGGCCATCAGCCCTTTTTCCTTGAAACGCTCCTGATAGTCCCACTGCCATTTGTAGCAAAACTTGGCCTCGTCCGGCGGCTCATAGTTGGCGGTATCCAGATAATCCACCCCGGTTTCCAGGCAGGCATCCATGATGTGCAGATCCTGGTAGGGCAGGGCCA
>CAYTVV010000206.1:0-1937 GCA_964441875.1 uncultured Desulfurivibrio sp. | reverse complement strand
GCGGAAAAATAGGTGAGCAGGGAGGTGGACAGGGCGACGACGATAACCGGAGGCAGCAAGCGAATCAGGCCGATGCCGGTGGCTTTCAGGGCCATGATCTCGTTGTCGTTCACCATTCTTGTTACCGCGACGATGACCGCGGTCATGCTGGCCATGGGGATGGAAAACATCATCAGCTTGGGCAGCATGTAGGCGCAGAGACGGAGAAAATCTCCGGTGCCGACGCTGAAATCGAAGATCACGTTGAGCAGGGGAACCAGCCTGCCCAGAAAGAGGATGGCGTTGATGATGAGAAAGCTGGCGAAGAACGGGGCCAGAATCTCGGTGGCGAGATAGGTATAGAGCAATAAGGGCATGTTGTAACTGTCCAGCAGCACCGCATCTGCTTTGTTATCGGCCTGAACGCATACCGATGTATAGCTCTCAGGCCTCTGTCGCGCATATGCGGCACTGCTGAACAGTTACAGGTCTGAGGCTAATAATAATTTTCGGCCCTGATCTGGCTCTTTACCATTGCCCATGTCGGACGTCAAGCCTGCCGGTGCTGAACGCTTAACTCAATGTGGGTGCTGTCGGGGGCGAACCAGCATTTTTTTTAGGGACTTTTTCTGGCAGCCGACATAGTATGTTGGGCAGGATGTCGTTACTTATGAAGAATCTTCTCGGAGTTGCTCGTTTATGCTGAACCCTCTGGTGCGCGCCGTTGCGGTTGCCGCGTCTCCTCCCAGTCTTGGCGATAACACCGGCGATCTCGACCGGTTGAAAAAGGCTCTTGCCCCGCAGTTGGACGGGGCCATGCCAATGGTGCCGTACCAGCGGTTGAGCAAGGTGGCCGGGCGGTTCCGCGCCGCAGGCTTTACGGGCGTTGCCATTATCAATGATATGCTGGGCACCCCGCTTCTGGTTGATTTTTTTCCCCAGCCGCCGGTTCTTGTCGGAATGGCTCTTGATCTGGGGACCACCCATCTTGAAGCAACCCTGGTGGATCTTGCCACCGGCGCAACCTTGGCCCGGGCCGACCTGGAAAACGGGCAGATTCGTTTTGGGGCCGATATCCTCACCCGAATCCATCATGCCGCTAAGGACGAGGGGCTTGCCGAGCTGCACCGGGCGATTATCGACTCGGTCAATGCGTTGGCGGCGGAGCTGGCCAGGATTTCCGGCCTGGAGGCGACCGAGATCCGGGCGCTTTCGGTGTCCGGTAACACCAGTATGGTGCATTTTTTCCTCAATATCAATCCCTACCATCTCTGCCGCGAGCCGTACATCCCCATGGTCAATGCCCCGGACCCCTGTCTGGCCGGGGAACTCCATCTGGTCATCCATCCGGCCGCGCCGGTCTGGCTTCTGCCCAGCGTGGGCAGTTATTTCGGCGGCGATCTGATCTCCGGCGTCTTGGCCAGCGGGATTGACCAGCAGGCGGAAACCTGTATGCTCATCGATGTGGGCACCAATGCCGAGGTGATTGTCGGCAACCGGGAATGGCTCATCGCCTGTGCCGGGGCGGCAGGTCCGGCCCTGGAGGGCGGCGTGGCCCGGATGGGCATGCGGGCAGGCCCCGGCGCCATTGAGCATGTGCAGATCGACTCAGGCACCGGGGAGATCTGCTGCCAAACCATCGGCAAGGGCAAGCCCAAGGGGCTCTGCGGCTCCGGGCTCATCGATCTGGTGGCGGAGTTGTATCTGACCCGGCAGATCGATATCCGGGGCAAATTTCGGCCCCAGGCTGCCGGCGACCGTCTCATTCAAGGAAGCGAGGGCTGGCAGTTCGTGGTGGTGGAGGGCAAGGATTCGGCGGATGGTCAGCCCGTGGTTTTGGGTCAGGTGGATCTCGACGCGCTCATGCGTTCCAAGGCCGCCATGTATGCCATCCTTACCACCCTGACCAACCAGGTGGGGGTCGCCTTTGTCGATCTGCACCGCATCTATGTGGCCGG
>CAYTVV010000205.1:0-1946 GCA_964441875.1 uncultured Desulfurivibrio sp. | reverse complement strand
TTCTGTCGATCTCCCGAATTATTAATTTTAGTGCACGAGGAAGTCATGACACTGCAAGCGGAACAGAAAAAAGAGATTATCACCCAATACGCCCATCACGAAAAGGACACCGGCTCACCGGAGGTGCAGATTGCCCTGCTGAGCTCACGGATCACCTATCTGACCGAGCATTTCAAAGAGCACAAAAAAGACCATCATTCCCGGCGCGGTTTGCTGAAACTGGTCGGCCAGAGACGGCGTCTCCTGAATTACCTCAAGGGTAAAAACGTTGATCTGTACCGTGATCTGATTCAAAAACTTGGCATCAGAAAGTAAGATGCGATAACAGCCACCGCCGGATTTCTGGCGGTGGCTCCATTTTGCCCCTGCGCAATCAAGACCGCCGCTTCTGTGTGCGGCCGGGGCAGCGAAGACACCACCTTTCCCTTGCTGTAATGATAATGCGTCTGTCCGGCTTTGAGCCGGGCGACGTGGTTGCTGCCAGTAATGGAAAGGGCGGCTGTTAGAGGAGAGTATATGTTTAAAAAAGTAACGATTGATCTGGGCGGACGGCCCCTCACCATTGAGACTGGACGCTTGGCAAAACAGGCAAACGGCACGGCCCTGGTAACCTATGGCGAAACCGTGGTGCTGGTTACGGCCACCGCAGCTAAGGACCCCAAGGCGGAAATCGATTTCCTCCCCCTCACCGTGGAGTATCAGGAACGATTTTATGCAGTGGGTCGTATCCCGGGCAGCTTTTTCCGCCGTGAAATCGGCCGGCCCAGCGACAAGGAAACCCTTTCCGCCCGGTTCATCGACCGGCCCTTGCGGCCCCTGTTTGTCAAAGGCTATCAGCATGAGACCCAGGTGATCGCCACGGTTCTCTCGGCCGATCAGCAGAACGACCCCGATGTGCTGGCCATGATCGGCGCCTCCTGTGCGCTGATAGTTTCCGACATCCCTTTCAATGCGCCGGTTGCCGGGGTAAAGGTGGGCTATATTGATGGTCAGTATGTGCTCAACCCCAGCCCGGAAGAGTGGGAAAAATCCCGGTTGAACCTCATCGTGGCCGGCACCAGAAATGCCGTGGTCATGGTCGAAGGCGGGGCGGACAGCCTTTCCGAGGCCGAGGTTCTTGAGGGCATCTTTTTCGGCCACAAGGCGCTGCAACCCATCCTGGATATGCAGGAAGAGATGCGTGCCGCAGTGGGCAGGGCCAAGATGGCGGTTGCTCCGCCGGTGGTCAACGAGGCCTTGAAGGCCAAGGTTGCAGAGCTGGCCCGCGAAGGGATGCAGGCGGTCATTACCATGGCCGACAAGCAGGAGCGCAGCGATTTGTATCATCAGCTCCAGAAAGATGTCATTGCCGCCCTTGGCGACGAGTATGCCGATAGCCTCAAGGAGGCCAAGGAGCATCTCCATTCTCTGAATAAAACCATGATGCGCGACCGGATCGTCAAGGACCAGTGCCGGATAGACGGCCGCCGTTTCGACGAGATTCGCCCGATCAGCTGTGAAGTTGCGGCCCTGCCGAAAGTCCATGGCTCCGCGCTGTTTACCCGGGGCGAGACCCAGGTCATGGTTTCCGCCACCCTGGGCAGCGGCGATGATGAGCAGCGGGTTGAATCCCTCACCGGCATGTCCTTCAAGCGCTTCATGCTCCATTATAACTTCCCCCCCTATTGCGTGGGCGAGGTCCGTTTCATGCGCGGCCCTAGCCGTCGGGACATCGGGCACGGCGCCCTGGCCGAGCGGGCTCTGTCGGCAGTATTGCCCAAGGGCGATGAGTTTGCCTACACGATCCGCATCGTTTCCGAGGTCTTGGAGTCCAACGGCTCTTCCTCCATGGCCACGGTTTGCGGCGGCAGTCTCGCCCTGATGGACGCGGGCGTGCCGATCAAGAAGCCGGTTTCCGGCGTGGCCATGGGTCTGATCAAGGACGGCGAGACCATCGTCATCCTCTC
>CAYTVV010000204.1:0-1957 GCA_964441875.1 uncultured Desulfurivibrio sp. | reverse complement strand
AGATTTTTTCTGTAAGCAGGATGGGGTCATGCCGTTGATGTCATGGACGCCATGGGCGCGGATCATACAGGCCGGGGGGCGGGGCCGTCTATTTCCACGGCGCTTTCGCTCTTTTCCCATTCAGGGGGTGGAGGGAGGGGGCTTGCCATTGAATTCCGATCCTTCGTCGCCCAACGCTCTTGATAACCTGGTTATTGATTCATCTAAAGCTAACTGAATCAATCGAGGCTGACTCCGGTTATTTCCCTGATGCTCCTTGAGAAAATCGGAAAAAAACATTCTTGAGGTTTTCGGATCGCTATTGGCAATGGCGGCCTTCCTCAAAAAAGAACCTAAATCCACGCCGTCTGCGTGGAGGCAGCTAGCAAGTTGCTCAAAATCCTCGATTGAAAGAACAAATATATTTTCTGGCGGCAGATATTGCCTCTTCTCAAAAGGAAGAACCTGTTCAAAAAATTTATCCGGGTAGAGATTATTTAGCATATTTCCACCACTTATATTGATCTGCCGACTGGTTACGACTAAAAGGAAATCCCGCTCTTTATTTGCCGTCTTACCAAGTGGTCCCCGTCCACTGCGGAGCAAATCACTTGCTTGCCAGCCCTGTTGAATGGCTTTCCTAACGTGTTCTGTTTTGTTGAAAATCTGTTGGGGGTCGTCATCAAGCAGTACATCATCCCAATAAAGACTCATTTTCGCTTCGATGAATACATTGCAGTCGAGACAATCAATGACCGCTTCTACAGTGGAGGATTTATTTCCGAAGGTTGCCCTGACCTCACCTTCTCCAAAAAATGAAACGTTGGCCTCTTTCAAAAGCCCTAAGACGTATTTCTCGAAAATTCTACTGAAGGGTTCTGTGTAGCTAGAGCCAAAATCGGATAAGCGAAGATGTACGGCATCCTCCATGCCGCGTGCAAAAACGCTTCGATGCCAAAAATTCAGAACTCCGTCGGGTGTGCGAAAGATGGGGAATCGCTGAAGGTAGGGAAATTCAAAAAATTCTATCCTTCCTTGTAGTGGGTGTATGACATTCTTTCGAAGTTCCAGTCTAAGAGATGAAAAGTCACGAGAAAAAAGTTCCAAAAAAATAGAGATGCTATTGCCATAGCATCCTTCGATAGAAACGAAATAATCTGGCGGTAATGTCTTTTTTTCATTTAGAACCTGAGTATAGATCGCAAAACTCAAATCCATCAATGTCTCGGGTGACATCAGGAATGTGTTTTCAAACTGAGTACGATTTGGATGGCTCATATCAAGTTGTGCGATCAACGCAGGCCACCTCAGAAACCCCCATGTCTCTCTCCGTTGAAACTGAATCTGGGGGTGAAGCATGGCTCGCAGCATTGCGTAGACGTTTGGTGTGTTTTGGCCGCTAGACATTATTCCTTGAATATCCCAGAGCAATTGACGCAATTTATCAAATTCTTGAGGAGTAATAACTCTCCCAATCGATTGATAAACCAATTTGTCCTGCACTGCCCATTTCACCATAAGCAAGGTGAGCCAAGGAGCCGCTTTCAGGTCTTCGAGCGGGCTGGGAAACTGGTGGTGAAGAACGCGCAGTGCCTGCGCAACAATGGAATCCCCGCAATAAATCCGGAGCCTGTTTCTGACTTGTCTAATCTCCTCATTGATGTCCATTATACTCACCGATAGAAAGCTGCCTCTCATATTGTTTAGAATAAGTTCGCTTGTACAGAAATTCCTTATTCTGATCAAAGCACCACGCTCTCGCTGCTAACCCTGTTCCTGCTCGCCCTGCGGCGACGCTTCAAGATGGATTGAGCGGGCTCAAACGCCGCCCAGCCGGAACAGCCAGATCATATAAAGGGCGTAGGCCAGCAGGAAGGCTGCGCCCGCGCCCCGGCCGATGGACCGTCGTGTTACGGCGAAGAACAGCAGCATCACGGCCGCCGCCAGCATCACCCATATATCCAGCGCCAGAAAGCGC
>CAYTVV010000203.1:0-1963 GCA_964441875.1 uncultured Desulfurivibrio sp. | reverse complement strand
CCAACCTCAATGCCCTGCTCGCCGCGAAAACCCCGGGGATCACCATCTTCGGCAAAACCTGGGACATCCATGTCCACGATGCCCTGCGCATCGGGCTGGACGACAATCTGCTGATCATCGAGGAGTCGCTCAAGTATCTGCGGCCCCATGTCCAGCACCTGTTTTACGATGCTGAACACTTTTTCGACGGCTTCAAGGCCAACCGGGAATACGCCCTGGCCACTTTGGATCGGGCCATTGCCGGGGGCGCGGACTGCCTGGCCCTGTGCGAGACCAACGGCGGCGTCCTGCCCACCGAGCTTACCGCAATCATCGAGGCGGTAAAGGCGCATCTGAAGGCGAAAAAGGCCAAGATCGAGTTCGGCATCCACGCCCACAACGATTCCGAGTGCGCGGTGGCCAACTCCCTGATCGCCGTTTCCCTTGGCGCTTCCCAGGTGCAGGGTACGGCCAACGGCTTTGGCGAGCGGTGCG
This sequence comes from uncultured Desulfurivibrio sp., assembly GCA_964441875.1. Lineage (GTDB taxonomy): Bacteria > Desulfobacterota > Desulfobulbia > Desulfobulbales > Desulfurivibrionaceae > Thiovibrio. The sequence goes on along the minus strand of CAYTVV010000203.1, from coordinate 1,489 downwards.
GCAACGCCAATCTCACCTCGATCATGCCGGCCCTGGCCCTGAAGATGGGCTACGAGTTTGCGGCCGCCGCCAACCTGCACCGGCTCACCGAGGTTTCCCGGTTTGTCAGCGAACTGGCCAACCTCTCCCCAAACAAGTACCAGCCCTATGTTGGGCAGTCCGCCTTTGCCCACAAAGGCGGCATCCATGTCAGCGCCGTGCAGCGCAACCCCCTGACCTACGAGCATATGGAGCCGGAAAAGGTGGGCAATGTGCGGCGGGTGCTGATCTCGGATCTTTCCGGCAAAAGCAACGTGCTGGTCAAGGCGAAGAAGTTCGGCCTGGATCTGGACAGCAAGGACCCGGTGGTCAGCGCCATCGTCAAGGAGCTGAAAGACCTGGAGAATCAAGGCTTTCAGTACGAAGGGGCCGAGGCCTCCTTCGAGCTCCTTATGCGTCGGGCCATGGGAACCCCAAAGAAGTATTTCGACCTGCACGGCTTTCGGGTGATGAGCCAGAAGACCCCGGACGGCGTATTGCAGGAAGAGGCCACCATCCGCCTGGCCGTGGCTGGCGAGGAGGTGCATACCGCAGCCCTGGGCAACGGCCCGGTCAACGCCCTGGACAAATCGCTGCGCAAGGCCCTGACCCGGTTCTATCCGAATCTCAAGGAGATGGAGCTACAGGATTACAAGGTGAGGGTGCTGGCCAGCGAACACGGCACCGAGGCCAGGGTGCGGGTACTCATCGAATCCCGCGACCACGACAGCCAGTGGGGCACGGTGGGGGTTTCCCCGGACATCATCGAGGCAAGCTGGCAGGCCCTGGTGGACAGCATCACCTACAAACTCATGAAGGATGAACAGCACAAGCACTGATCCCGGCAAAAAGGACCTGCGCCCGCTGGTGCTGATCCTTTTTGCCCTGTGCATCTTGAGCATCACGGCTATCCGCAATGGCTGGCTTCCCTCTTTTTCCAAACCCGTTTCCGCCCCACAAAAACTTGCCTGGTGCGATGGTTCCGTCGCCACCGGCCTCTACCGGGTGCCGACCGATGCCCCTTACCCTGGTGGAGAAGACCAGGCACAGGCCGAAGCCGCGCCCGGACAGGAAAACAATGCCTCCAAAAAGCCCCCGGCCAAACTGGCCCCCCTGTTTTTCAAGCCCATTCCCATCAATAAGGCCGACGAAGAACTGCTGATCACCATTCCAGGGATCGGCCCGGTCCTGGCCAAAAGAATCATCGAGTTTCGCGGACAGCACGGCAGGATTACGGCCATTGAGGAACTGGATGACGTGAAGGGCATTGGGCCAGCCAAGTTGGAAAAACTCAAGGCCCACTTGGTTGTTGATTAGCGTCTCTTGGATTTTCGTATAAAATTCGTCTGTTCATTTCTTTGCTTGCCCAAAGAAACGAACCAAAGAAAAGGCCCCCTGTGTCTCTTGTCCCGCCGATGGCGGGATGCCCTGCGCTCCTCGATGCTGCCGGGGCTTTGCAAACTCGGCTTCG
>CAYTVV010000202.1:0-1991 GCA_964441875.1 uncultured Desulfurivibrio sp. | reverse complement strand
CCTGATCATTCATGGGAAACCGACGCAAGGCAAGGGAGCTTGCCCTCAACGCCCTCTTCCAAGGGGAGATGACCGCAACCTCCGCGGTGGAGAACTTTCCGCTGCTCTGCGAGAATTTCGAGATCAATAAAAAAGCCATCCCCTATGGCCGGGAGCTGGTTTACGGCATCACCGACAAGAGGGATGAGCTCGACGCCAAGATAGAAGAAAGCGCGGTGAACTGGCGGGTCAGCCGAATGTCGGTGCTGGATCGTAACATTATCCGGCTGGCAGCCTATGAAATGATGTTCAAGGAGGATGTGCCGCCCAGAGTGGCCATCGACGAGGCCATCGAGCTGGCTAAGCGGTACTGCGCCGAGGATTCTCCGGGCTTTATCAACGGGATTCTCGACGCCATCCTGAAAAATATCGGCAAGGAAAAATAGCGTCTGCTTGTAAAAGTTTGCAGAGTATTGTGCGGCTACCCCGTTACCCCGGCGAAAGCCGGAGGTAAGCGAGTGGGGCGAGACTCCGATCCAGTGCGGCTGGGTTTCTGGACCTCGGCTTTCGCCGGGGTAACGAGCCTTTGATCTGCCAGTTAGTCATGCAATTAGGCTGTAGCGTGTATCTCTCTTCACCGGAACCGATCTGCGAGCATAATGGCATCAGGGAACAATAAGCAGGAAAAACCAACACTGGGGCGAGAGATACTTTCCGTATTCGGGGTGTTTGCCGCCCTTTTTCTGCTCCTCTGCCTGGTCAGCTATACCTCGGTGGAACCGCTGGTCCAGACAGCCCCTGCCAACTGGGGCGGCTCGGTGGGCCAGTTTGTCGCCGGCCTGCTCATGGATCTGCTGGGGGTCACCTCCCTCTGGCTGCCCGTTCTCCTGCTTTTTTTCGCCATCCGCCTGTTCTCGCCGGATTTCACCCTGGAAACCATCCCCCTAATCGTCTTCGGCTGCACCGGGATTCTCCTGGCCAGCGCCGGACTTTCCGGCGTCACCTTCCTGCCTTCCTTCACTGTTTTTGAACACACCTATCCGGTGGCCGGATTCTTAGGCACCCTGCTGGCCCAGTATGGTCAGCTGTTCTTCGGCGGCCCCGGCTCCTTGCTGTTGTTTGTCGTGGTCCTGGTTATCTCCCTGATGCTGATCAGCAGTTTCTCCCCCTACTCTCTTGGCAGTCGGCTGTGTGCTTTTCTGGCCTGCCGCTGGGCGGCGAGAAAAACGGACGAGGCCAACGGCTCTGTCAAGCAGGGCAAGAAACAGGCGGTCGCTCCTCAGGTAACCGATGCCGAGGCAACCCCGGAGGAAGATGACTCCCTCGTGCCCAAGGTACATGCGCCGGTGAAGCTTGAGGCCGGGGCCGAGGACGATTCCTTCCGCCTCCTGCCCGTGGCCAGCGGAGAGTATCGGCTTCCGCCATTGTCCTTGCTGGATAAGCCGGAAAACACCGAGGTGGTTGTTGACCGCGAGTATTACTATGCGGTGAGCGCCGAGCTGGAAGAAAAGCTCAAGGATTTCGGGGTGGTGGGCAAGGTGGTCGGCATCTCCCCAGGCCCGGTGATCACCACCTATGAATTTTCCCCGGCCCCTGGGGTCAAGATCAACAAGATCATTGCCCTGGCCGACGACCTGGCTCTGTGCCTCAAGGCCGAGAGTGTCCGCATCGTCGGTTCGATCCCGGGCAAGGCCGCGCTGGGGATCGAGATTCCCAACCCGACCCGCAATATCGTCTATGTCCGCGATATCTTCGCCCATGAAAAATTCCAAAAGGCCGCCTCCCGGCTCACCATCGGCCTGGGCATGGATGTGGTGGGCAACCCGGTGATCGCCGATCTGGCGCGGATGCCCCATCTGCTCATCGCCGGGGCAACCGGCTCCGGCAAGAGCGTGGCGGTCAACACCATCATCTGCTCGATTCTTTTCCGGGCCACCCCCGAGGAGGTCCGGTTGCTGCTGGTGGACCCCAAGCGCATCGAGCTTTCCTGCTACGAGGATATCCCCCACCTG
>CAYTVV010000201.1:0-2010 GCA_964441875.1 uncultured Desulfurivibrio sp. | reverse complement strand
GAAGGGCTGACGAACTTCAGCCTGCTGGCCAGCCATGTTCTGGTGCCGCCCGCCATCCGGGCCTTGCTCTCCTCGCCCGGGAACCGGGTGCAGGGCTATCTGGCTCCGGGGCATGTCTGCACAATCATGGGCTGGGAGGAATATGAGCCCCTTGCCGATGAATTCCGGGTGCCCATCGTGGTCACCGGCTTTGAACCCATCGATATCCTCGCCGGTCTGCTCATGGTTCTCCGTCAGCTTGAGGCGGGGTGCCATGCGGTGGAGAACCAGTACGGCCGGTCGGTGAGTCGGGAAGGCAACAAGGCGGCGCAACGGGTTTTGGCTGAAGTGTTTGCGGTGCGCGATCGGGCCTGGCGGGGGATCGGGGTATTGCCTGCCAGCGGCCTGGTGATCAGGGATCATCTCGCTGCCTATGACGCCGAGCGAAAGTTTGCCGTGGAGACCATCACCGTACGGGAATCAGAGCTGTGCAAGAGCGGCAGCGTGTTGCAGGGGTTGCTCAAGCCCGACCGTTGTCCGGCCTTTGCCAGAGAATGCACCCCGGAGCATCCTCTGGGGGCGACCATGGTCTCGGGTGAGGGTGCCTGCGCCGCCTATTACAAATATCATCGTAACTGTCCAGCAGCACCACATCTGCTTTGTCATCGGCCTACTCATGTGCAATAGCACACTTCGCAGGCCTCTTCCTCGCATCTGCGGCACTGCTGAACAGTTACGGTTTGGATGTTTCCGCCTTTAGCTGAATAGTTATATATCATCGAAGTAATCACGGGACCTGCCATGACCAATGTGAATCCGGAAGATTTTAGCTGCCCCCTGCCCATCATGGAATATGAAACGATCCAATTGGCGCACGGCAGCGGCGGTCGGCTGTCCGCCGAGCTTGTCAGCCGGTTCTTTCTGCCGCGCTTCGGCAATGAAACCCTGAACCGGCTGGAGGATCAGGCGGTGGTTGATTTTCCCCAAGGGCGTTTGGCCTTGACCACAGACTCTTTTGTGGTTGATCCCCTTTTTTTTCCCGGCGGCGACATCGGCGATCTGGCGATCAACGGGACCGTGAACGATGTCTGCATGAGCGGCGCCACGCCGCTCTACCTGGCTGCGGCCTTTATCCTCGAAGAGGGGTTGCCCATGACCACCCTGCATCGCGTCCTGCTCTCCATGGAAAAAGCGGCGCGAACCGCCGGGGTGCAGATCGTGACCGGGGACACCAAGGTGGTCAACCGGGGCTGCTGCGACAAACTTTTCATCACCACCACAGGGGTGGGCCGGGTGCCGGAAGGGGTGAACATCTCCGCAGCCAATCTCAGGGTGGGGGACAAAATTATCCTTTCTGGGACCATTGCGGACCATGGTATGGCGATTTTGACCAGTCGGGAGGGGCTTTCCTTTGCCTCACGGGTGCAGAGCGACACGGCCCCTTTGAATGATCTGGTGGAACAGATGCTGCTCGTCTCCCCCCGCATTCATGCCATGCGCGATCCTACCCGGGGGGGGCTTGCCACCACGCTCAACGAGTTTGCCGCCGCCTCCCAGGTCGGCATCATGCTGGAGGAGACGGCGGTTCCGGTGCGGCCCGAGGTGCGGGGCGCCTGCGAGGTGCTGGGCATCGATCCGATGTATGTCGCCAACGAGGGCAAGCTGGTGGCCGTTGTTCCGGCGGAGGTTGTCGATAAGATGGTGGCCGCCATGCGGCGCCATCCCCTGGGCCGGGAGGCCCAGGTTATCGGCGAGGTTGTCGCGGACAACCGGGGAATGGTGGCCATGCGCACCGTTCTTGGGGCGCACCGGATTGTCGACATGCCGGTGGGCGAACAGCTGCCCAGAATCTGCTGATCCGGCAGCAAAAAGCGCCAACCTTAGAGAAATAAAGGATTGGCGGCAGGCAGGGAAATAAAAAAAACAGATGATGGGTTGACTTTTTTTAAAGTAACCATGTATAAACTCGCAGGAAACAGGATTTCTGTTATCAATTTTTACAAAGGGAGGTGAGTTGGTGCAGAAGCGAAT
>CAYTVV010000200.1:0-2022 GCA_964441875.1 uncultured Desulfurivibrio sp. | reverse complement strand
CCGCCCTCGTCGAGAAGTAAGGGAAGCCCGCAGGGCCAGGACTGGCTGGGGTGCCGTTTTCTTGTTTCTTCTTTTGGGCACGCAAAAGAAGAAAGAGAGAATAACAGCAAAATCATCGTCACCTTCCCCGGCATTCCCGGATGTCTGTGCCCGATTCTCATGTTCTCCTTGACAGGTCGCGTCCGGCAAGGGTAGGAATCTGGTTTGAAAAAAATCACCGGGCGACCCCGGTTTCTTATTCTGCAAGGAGGTCTTTCCCATGCTGGAAGCGTATCAAAAACATGTTGCCGAGCGGGCTGCCCTTGGCCTGCCCCCCCTTCCCCTTTCCGCTGGTCAGACCACCGCCCTGGTTGCGCTGCTGCAAAAACCGGCTGCCGGAACGGAAGCAACCCTGCTCGACCTGATCAGCAATCAGGTGCCTCCGGGCGTGGATGAGGCCTCCAAGGTCAAGGCCGAGTTTTTGGCCGGGATAGCGCAGGGGAAGATCGCCTCGCCGCTCATCGACAAGAAAGCGGCGGTGCAGTTGCTGGGCACCATGCTGGGGGGGTACAACGTGCAGCCGCTCATCGATCTGTTGGATGATGCCGAGCTGGCCCCGGCTGCGGTGGCCGCCCTTTCCAACACCCTCCTGGTCTATGACGCCTTCAGCGAAGTGGCGGCCAAGGCCAAGAGCAATCCCCATGCCCGGCAGGTGCTTACCAATTGGGCCGAGGCGACCTGGTTCACCTCCCGGCCCCCCATGCCTGAGGAGCTGACCGTCACCGTGTTCAAGGTTCCGGGCGAGACCAACACCGACGATCTTTCCCCTGCCTCCGAGGCGTGGAGTCGCCCGGACATCCCCCTGCATGCCCAGTCCATGCTGATCAACCGGCTGCCCGGCTCGCTGCCGGTTATCGAAGAGTTGAAGAAAAAGGGGCATCCCATCGCCTATGTGGGCGACGTGGTGGGCACCGGCTCCTCGCGTAAGTCCGGGGTCAACTCCATGCTCTGGCACATGGGCCGCGACATCCCCCATGTGCCGGCCAAGCGCACCGGCGGGGTGGTCATGGGCTCCACCATCGCGCCCATCTATTTCAACACCGCCGAAGACTCAGGCATGCTGCCCATCCAGTGCGATGTGGCCAATCTTGAAACCGGCGACATCATCACCATCAACACCCGCACGGGCACGATCAGCCGCGACGGGCAGATCGTGGTTAATTTCAGCCTCTCCCCCGCCACCCTGCCCGACGAGGTTCAGGCCGGCGGCCGGGTCAATCTCATCATCGGTCGGGGTCTTACGGCCAAGGCCCGCGAGGCCCTGGGCCTGCCGCCTTCCACCCTGTTCCGTGAGCCGGAGGTGCCCAAGGATACCGGCTGCGGCTACACCCTGGCCCAGAAGATGGTGGGCAAGGCCTGCGGTTTGCCAGGGGTGCGGCCCGGCATGTACTGCGAGCCCAAGATGACCTCGGTGGGCTCCCAGGACACCACCGGCCCCATGACCCGCGACGAGATCAAGGAGCTGGCCTGCCTGAAATTCTCCGCGCCCCTGGTGATGCAGTCCTTCTGCCACACCGCAGCCTACCCCAAGCCGGTGGATGTGAAGACCCACCAGACCCTGCCCGGCTTTATCAGTGAACGGGGCGGCGTCAGCCTGCGCCCAGGCGACGGGGTGGTCCATTCCTGGCTCAATCGCATGGTCCTGCCCGATACCGTGGGCACCGGCGGCGATTCCCACACCCGCTTTCCCATCGGCATCTCCTTTCCGGCCGGTTCCGGCTTGGTGGCCTTTGCCGCGGCCACCGGCTCCATGCCCTTGGTCATGCCGGAATCGGTGCTGATCCGTTTCAGCGGCCAGATGCAACCCGGCATCACCCTGCGGGATCTGGTCAACGCCATCCCCTGGGTGGCCATCCAGAAAGGCTTGCTCACCGTGGAGAAGAAGGGCAAGAAGAATCTTTTTGCCGGAACGGTGCTTGAGATCGAGGGGCTGCCCGATCTGGCCGTGGAACAGGCCTTCGAGCTGGCCGACGCCTCGGCCGA
>CAYTVV010000199.1:0-2051 GCA_964441875.1 uncultured Desulfurivibrio sp. | reverse complement strand
ATATCTATTCCTACGGGCAGGACAACCAGCCCGGCGGGGAAAAAGAAAACGCCGATATCGGTAGCTGGGAATAGCCCTTCCCGGCAAAGGCCCCGGCTCTTCTATGCAATCTGCGCAATCCGCCTTCTTTCGTAAACAAGAAAAAATCGGTTCGCTGCTGGTCGGCAACGGCAGGTTGCAGCCCGCGCAGCTGGAGCGGGCCTTGGCCCATCAGGAAACCGTCTCCCGCAAGCTGGGGGAAATCCTGCTCTCGCTGGGCTACATCAGCGAGGAGGATCTGGCCGCAGCCCTGGCCCAGCAGCTTGACCTTGCCGTGTATGTGCCGCAGGACGCCGACGAGTTTCTCACCCCGCCCATCTCCCAGCTTTTCTTGAAAGACCATCCCTTCCTTCTCTTCCGCCGAGGGGAATCCGACGCGTTCCTCCTGACCAGCGACCCCCTGGACGGTGATATTCTCGCTTCCGCCCGGATCACCCTGGCCTCGGCCTTTGGCATCCAGGTTATCGGCGAGGCCCAGCTCAAAAATCTCATCCGCGAGCATTATCAATTGGGCCAGCAGGAGAACGAGGCCGCCGCCATGCTCATCGACGAGGCGGATATCGACAAGCTCAAGGACATGGCCTCCGAGGCGCCGGTCATCAAGTATGTCAACAACCTGATCGACACGGCGGTGACGCGCCGGGCCAGCGATATCCACCTGGAACCCTTTGCCGACGGCCTGCGGATCAGGCTGCGCATCGACGGCATCCTCCACGATTACGAAATCCCGCCCCATGCCATGCAGCCCGCGATCATCTCCCGGACCAAGCTCCTGGCCGGGCTGGACATTGCCGAACGCCGCCTGCCCCAGGACGGCAAGATCTCCATGCGGGTCTCGGGCCGCGAGATCGACCTGCGGGTTTCCACCCTGCCCACCATCTTCGGTGAGGGCGTGGTGATCCGTATTCTGGAAAAGGCCTCCATTATTTTGGATCTGGTCAAACTGGGCATGGGCAGCCGGATCGAGGAGGAGTTCCGCCGCCTCATCGCCATGCCCGACGGCATCATCCTGGTCACCGGCCCCACAGGCAGCGGCAAGACCACTTCGCTTTATTGCGCCCTCAACCAGATCAACACCGGCGACAACAAGATCATCACCGTGGAAGACCCGGTGGAGTACCAGTTGCACGGGATCAACCAGATTCAGGTCCGCTCCGAGATCGGCCTGACCTTTGCTTCGGGGTTGCGCTCCATCGTCCGCCAGGACCCGGACGTGATCATGATCGGCGAGATCCGCGACCTGGAAACCGCCGAGATCGCGGTGCAGTCCTCGCTCACCGGCCATCTGGTTTTCTCCACCCTGCACACCAACGACGCCATCTCCGCCGTGGTGCGGATGACCGATCTGGGCGTGGAGCGCTTCCTCATCTCCTCCTCCCTGCGCGGGGTGCTGGCCCAACGGCTGGTGCGCTGCATCTGCCCGCACTGCAAGGAAAAGCAGGGTATGCTCAGTGAGTTCGGCTACCAGCCAGCGGGCGAGGATTTTCCCATCTACGAGGGCAAGGGTTGCGATCATTGTTCCGGCACCGGCTACACCGGGCGGATCGGCCTCTATGAGCTGCTGGTCATCGACGAGGCCATCAATCGCGGGATTTCCAAGGGCCTGGACCTGATGGAGCTGAGAAAGATTGCCGAGGAGCAGGGGTTTCAATCCATGTTCACCGACGGGTTGGCCAAGGTCCGGCAGGGGCTGACTACTTTTAGCGAGGTGGTCAGGGTCTGTAGGGGAACCGAAAATGGGGCAATGTAAAGGTTTGTCCGAATTATTCGGGGAAAATGGCGATAGTTCTGTTGCTGTTTTTTCTTTCTTCTTTTGCGTGCCCAAAAGAAGAAACAAGAAAAAGGCACCCCAGCCAGTCCTGGCCCTGCGGGCTTCCCTTACTTCTCGCCGAGGGCGGGACGCGGAAAAACTCGGGCTTCGCCCTCAGACAGTTCCCGCGTCTTTTCCCGCCCTCGCCTGCGAGGCGCGGCAGGACAAATGGGGGAGGGAAGAGAATTCCCATTGGCACGCC
>CAYTVV010000198.1:0-2172 GCA_964441875.1 uncultured Desulfurivibrio sp. | reverse complement strand
TTTTAGCGTCCCGCCCTCGTCGAGAAGTAAGGGAAGCCCGCAGGGCCAGGACTGGTTGGGGTGCCTTTTTCTTGTTTCTTCTTTTGGGCACGCAAAAGAAGAAAGGAAAACAGCAGAAACGTATTCTTGCCGACTTCCCTGGAATTTTGGGAGGAACGCGCTTTTTTTCAAAGTGAAGATTTTTCCACTCTGTGCTATCTTGCGCCTGAAATTGCGTCCTGAAATTCCCTTGCCAAGATAAGGAGTTGCCCCAATGAGTGTTGAGCCCAATAAAATCATCTATTCCATGGTCCGGGTCGCCAAGTTTTACGACAAAAAGCCGATCTTAAAAGACATCAGCCTCTCCTATTTTTACGGGGCCAAGATCGGCGTCCTGGGCATGAACGGCTCGGGTAAGTCCTCGCTGCTGCGGATTTTGGCGGGGGTGGACAAGGAATTCAACGGTGAGACCCATATCTCCCCAGGGCTGACCGTGGGCTATCTGGAGCAGGAGCCGACCCTGGAAGAGGGTCGGACCGTGCTGGACATCGTGCGCGAAGGGGCGCAGGAGGCGGTGGATCTGCTGGCCGAATTTGAGGAAATCAACAACAAGTTCGCTGAGCCCATGGATGATGACGCCATGGACAAGCTCATCGCCCGGCAGGCCGTGGTGCAGGAAAAACTCGACACCCTGGACGCTTGGGATCTGGACGCTCGCCTCGACATGGCCATGGACGCCCTGCGCTGTCCGCCTGGGGAAACGCAGGTTTCGGTGCTCTCCGGCGGCGAGAAACGGCGGGTGGCCCTGTGTCGCCTGCTCCTCAAAAAGCCCGACATCCTGTTGCTCGATGAGCCCACCAACCATCTGGACGCCGAGACCGTCTCCTGGCTGGAGCAGCATCTCCAGCGCTACGAAGGCACGGTCATCGCCGTGACCCATGACCGTTACTTCCTCGACAACGTGGCCGGCTGGATTCTGGAGTTGGACCGGGGTCAGGGCATCCCCTGGAAGGGCAACTACTCCTCCTGGCTGGAGCAGAAGGAAAAGCGGTTGGCCAAGGAGGAAAAGGAAGAGTCCAAGCGGCGCAAGACCCTCCAACACGAGTTGGAGTGGATTCGCATGAGCCCCAAGGGCAGGCACACCAAGTCCAAGGCCAGAATCCAGGCCTATGAGGAGCTGTTGGGCAAGGAGGCGGAGAAGCGGACCCAGGATCTGGAGATCTACATCCCGCCCGGACCGCGCCTTGGCAAGATAGTCATCGAGGCCGAGGGGATCAGTAAATCCTTCGGCGACCGGCTGCTTTTCGAGAATCTGACCTTCTCCCTGCCTCCTGGCGGGATCGTTGGGGTGATCGGCCCCAACGGCGCGGGCAAGACCACGCTGTTTAAGATGATCACCGGCCAGGATAAGCCCGATTCCGGCACCATTCGCCTGGGCGAGGCGGTGAAGCTCGCCTATGTGGACCAGTCCCGGGACGTGCTGGACCCGGAACAGACGATCTGGCAGGCCATCAGCGAGGGCCAGGAAACCATCACCATGGGCACCCGTGAGGTGAACTCCCGGGCCTATGTGGGCAGGTTCAACTTCTCCGGCACCGATCAGCAGAAAAAGGTGGGGCTTCTTTCCGGCGGTCAGCGCAACCGGGTGCATCTGGCCAGGATGCTCAAGGAAGGGGCCAACGTCATCCTGCTGGACGAGCCCACCAACGACCTGGACATCAGCGCCCTGCGCGCTCTGGAAGAGGCCCTGGAAAACTTCGGCGGCTGCGCCGTGGTCATCAGCCATGACCGCTGGTTTCTCGACCGAATCGCCACCCATATCCTGGCCTTTGAGGGAGATTCCCAGGTGCTCTGGTTCGACGGCAACTACTCCGAATACGAGGCCGACCGCAAGGCCCGGTTGGGCGACGCCGCCGACCAGCCCCACCGGATCAAGTACCGTCATTTGACCCGGGTCTGAGTTCGGGATTTTTTGGGGGGCTCTGGGAATTCAGAGAATGCAGTAAGGAATCTTTCTGTTCATTTCTTTGCTTGCCCAAAGAAACGAACCAAAGAAAGGGCACCCGTGTCCCTTGTCCCGCCGAAGGCGGGATGCCCTGCGCTCCTCGATGCTGCCGGGGCTTTGCAAACTCGCTGCGCTCAAACAGTGCAAAGCCCTTTTTCGGCAGCCTCTCCGGTGCTCGGCTGCGTGCC
>CAYTVV010000197.1:0-2172 GCA_964441875.1 uncultured Desulfurivibrio sp. | reverse complement strand
GAGGAGCGCAGGGCATCCCGCCAACGGCGGGACAAGAGACACAGGGGGCCCTTTCTTTGGTTCGTTTCTTTGGGCAAGCAAAGAAATGAACACAAGGATAAAGCGTATCCCTCTGGCTACTGGAAATAATTGGTAATCAGATATCTTACGAATCCATCGAAGTCAAAATCACGGTCTGCCGTGGCTGACTCGCACTAAACACCGTTTCCACCCCCTCAAGAAGCCCCAAGGCAACAAGCCGTTTAACATTGGCATTACCCTTCCCCCGATAAATAGACTCGTCCGCCTTGGCAAGACACAGACGATGGGATTGCTGGGGTGGGCGGGCGGAAAGCTCCGCGCGGACCTGGTTAAAAAAAAGCCGAGAAAGAACCAACTCACCAAAGGCCGGATGGTACGGCCCTGCCAGCATGGTTTCTTCCAACGAAGCCGAGGGCTGCAACCCCATGCGCACCACGGAAATCCCGTGCTCATTAAAAATGGACCAAAGCCGACCCGCCAACACCACGGCCCGCGATAGGGAAAGGGGCTGATACCGCCCTTGCCGATAGAATTCCGCCAGGGGACTGCCTGAAATAACCAAACAAGGATAAAGCCGAACCATGTCCGGGCCAAGCGCTGCCGCCGCACGACCGCTGGCCAGAGCCGTGGCCGTGCTGTCGCCGGGCAGGCCGAGCATGAGCTGAAGCCCCACCTTAATCCCTGCCGCTTTCAAACAGGCAACCGCCGTCCGCACCTGGGCTGCGGTGTGCCCCCGGCCGCTGGCGGCAAGCACCCGATCATCCAGCGACTGGGCGCCCAACTCCACGATCCCGACCCCATGCTCCCGCAGAAACCCGGCAATCTCCGGGGTCACATAATCCGGCCGGGTGGACAACCGCAACTCCCGGACCTTGCCCGAGGCCAGAAAAGGCTGGGCCGCACCAAGCAATTCCCGTTGCCGCTCGATGGGAAGGCCGGTGAAGCTGCCCCCGTAAAAAGCCACCTGAACCGGGGCCTCGGGATGACGGCGGGGCCAGGCCAACTGGGTGCGGATGGTTTCTTCCACCTCGCGGGCACCGACCATGCCCTCCGGGGCACCGGTGATACTGCGCTGATTGCAGAACAAGCATTGATGGGGACAGCCCTGATGGGCGATGAAAATGGGGATGACAAAGGGCGGGGGCATTGATTTAGACAAGATTCTTGAGGGCCATGGCTGCGGCTTCCTGCTCTGCTTCCTTCTTGCTGCGGGCGCTGCCCTGGCCGAGAATTTCCTCCCGGAAGCGGACCGAGACATGGAAGGTCTTGTTATGATCCGGGCCTTCGTCCCCCTCCAGCACATACCGGGGACCCTCGTTGAACCGCTCCTGGAGAAGCTCCTGGAGCGAACTCTTGGCGTCGGCCAGAAACATGGTCTGCTGGCGGTCTTCAAACCAGGGGATAAAATGGCGTTCGACAAATTCGGTGGCCGCAGGGTAGCCGCCATCGAGAAAAATGGCTCCAGCCACGGCCTCAAGGGCACAGGAGAGGATGGAGGCCTTTTCCCTGCCAAGATTGGTATCCTCGCCCTTGCCCAACATCAGATACCGGCCCAGATCGAGATCACGCGCCATCCGGGCCAGGTGCCGCTCGTTGACCAAGGCCGCCCGCAGCCGGGTGAGATCGCCCTCCTGCATCTCCGGGAAATGCCGGAACAGCGCATAGCCCACGGTGAGATCGAGCACCGCATCCCCCAAAAACTCCAGGGTCTCGTTGTCCTTCTGCATGTGCCTGCCCTGTTCAAAGGCGTGGGAGCTGTGGATCATGGCTTTTTGCAGATGGGCGCGGTCCCGAAAATGGTAGCCGAGATTTTCCTCAAGCAGGGTCAGGTCTGGCTGCGGTGTTTGGCTCAGGGTATTGGTAGTCACGGTAGGGTATGGGTAAGGGGTAATCTGTGAGGGCGTCACCCCTCTTGCCGAGAAAACACCATACTCCAGCCGCCAAAAAATGGCAACGGATCACCCTCCCCGACGCAGGGCTTACGCCCTTTTTCCTTGCCTGCCGCAGGCCGGAGCAGCGCGCACATTTTCCCTTGTCAAAAAAACGATCTGCGTTTAAGATTGCCCCCACCAAAAAGGCGGCGTAGCCAAGTGGTAAGGCAGTGGTCTGCAAAACCATTATTCAGCGGTTCAAATCCGCTCGCCGCCTCCA
>CAYTVV010000196.1:0-2244 GCA_964441875.1 uncultured Desulfurivibrio sp. | reverse complement strand
TCCAGGGGCGCCAGAACCGAGCCGTGCTCGACCTGGGAGGAGATGATGTGCTTCTTAGCGGGATTGGCCCAAACCGCGCTCAGGATGGCGGTGTTGTTGCCTTCGGTGCCGCCGCTGTTCAAGACAATCCGCCCCGGATGGCAGCCGAGCAGCCCGGCCACCTGCTCCCGGGCCAGTTCCAGGCCACGTCGGGCAGCCTCGCCGAAACGGTGGGAGCTGGCCGGATTGCCGAAATATTCTGCCAGATAGGGGGCCATGGCCTCCCGCACCTCAGGGGCCAGCGGGGTGGAAGCGTTGTTGTCGAAGTAGATGGATTGCATGGTCAAATCCGCAGCATTCTATCGAGAGAGAGTTTGGCCTCGGCCGCCACCTCGGGGGGTACGGTGATCCGGTTGACCACCCGCCCCTGGGCCAGGTTGTCAAGCACCCACAGCAGGTAACTGGGCTTGATCCGGTACATGGTTGAGCACAGGCACTGGAAAGGCGAGAGGGAATGGATCTCCCTGTCCGGGTACTGGCGCTTGAGCCGGTTCACCAGATTGATCTCGGTGCCGATGGCCCATTTGCTGCCCGGCGGAGAATCGCGCACCGCGCTGATGATCGCCTCGGTGGAGCCGTACTGGTCGGCCCGGCTCACCACCTCATTGCGGCATTCGGGATGGACGATGATCCGCACCTCGGGGTCGCGCTCCCGCCAAGCAGCCACATGGGCGGCGGTGAACTGCATATGCACCGTGCAGTAACCATCCCAGAGGATGACCTTGGCCTTCTGCAACTGGGCCGGGGTATTGCCGCCCAGCGGCTTGTCGCGCTGCCACAACACCACCTCATCTTCGGCAATACCCAAAGCACTGGCGGAGTTGCGGCCCAAATGTTCGTCCGGGAAAAAGAAAACCTTGTCGCCCTGGGAGAGTGCCCAGGTCAACACCCGCTCGGCGTTCGACGAGGTGCAGACCGAGCCGCCGTGCCTGCCGACAAAGGCCTTGAGCAAGGCGGAGGAGTTCACGTAGGTTACGGGGATGACCCGACCGGTGGTCACCTTGGCCAGATCTTCCCAGGCCCAGGCCACCGCTTCGCTGGTGGCCATGTCGGCCATGGGGCAGCCGGCCCGGAGATCGGGCAGGATGACCACCTGATCCGGCGCGGTGAGGATGTCGGCGGATTCCGCCATGAAATGCACGCCGCAAAAGACGATGTACTTGCTCTCTTTGGCCTCGGCGGCATTGCGGGCAAGCTTGAGGGAATCCCCGGTCAGATCGGCGAACTGAAACGTCGCCTCCTGCTGGTAGTGATGCCCCAAAATCAAAAGATTGCCGCCCAGCTCTTTCTTGCGGGCGGCAATCTTTTGGCAGAGTATTTCTTCTTTTTCTTGCAGGTATTCCGAGCCAAGCTCAACCTGCTGCAACACGGTCATCGGTTTGTCCTTCACTCCCGGATAATCTGAAAACCACCCTTCGACAGGCTCAGGGCGAACGGTAGACATCTTGAAATCAGTGCCCTTTCCGCTCGTGGTGAGCCCTTCGGCTTCGCTCAGGAGAGCCCTGTCGAACCACTTATGTACTGCTTATGGCCTGCGGATATGCCAAGGCGCAAAGACCTCTTCTTCTAGCATCTTTGCGCCCCTTGCGACTCCGCGTTCACTTATTTATTTAACCAACTTTACCCAAGCCGCCGTCGGCCCCTTGTCCCCTTCACCCTCGCCAAAGCGAACCCCGTCGCCTTCAGCCAACTGGGCCATGGTCACATCCTTGAGAGCGTTCTCGTGAAAATATACCTCCTGACCGTCCGGGGTCATGAGAAACCCGTAGGACTCATAGGGGAACAGGCTCTTGATGGTGCCCATGGCCGGTCCGACAGCCCCAGCCTCTGGCTCCTTGCCGTTCTGCCGACGCTTGCGCTGCATCTCCTTCAACTGGAGGCCAAGGGTGTCAAACGCCTCGACCAACAGAGGCCGCACCGCCTCGCCTTTTCTTTTCACAACCACGGTGTCATTGGGAACGGAAGCAACCAGGCGGACCTCATGCCCGCCCGCCTTATGCCCGGCGGTCTCCTCAATGGAGATGCGCAGATGGTGAACAAGCCCGGGATGGTGGCGATCAAGGCGCCCCTTCTCCTCTTCGATTTTTTCCTGCCAAACCTTACGAATTTCCAGGTTCCGTCCTTCAACTTGTAGTTCCATGCATTTCCTCCATCACAAGTGATTAAATTGCCGCCCGCAGGGGGCAGCCGACTGGAGAGCTTTCG
>CAYTVV010000195.1:0-2246 GCA_964441875.1 uncultured Desulfurivibrio sp. | reverse complement strand
CACGCGAGCGGACCTTGAGGGCGCTGCCGGGGATGGTGGCGGTGTACATCTTCATAATTGGTCGGAATATCCCTTACGCGGGGCAGTGGCGGAGGGGGCGAGGCTTTCCAGCCGTTTCAGCTTCCGCCACAGGGAAACCCGGTCTATGCCCAGAACCTCGGCGGCCCGGGATTTGTTGCCCGCCACATGGGCCAGCACCCGCTGCACATATTCCTGTTCCACCTCCAGCAGGGTGGGGAATCTGCCTTCCGGCGGATACCCCTCGGGCAAGCCGGTGCCGGCGAGGGGGCGGATTTCGATGCCTTCGCCGCTGACGATGAAATGGCGGTTTATGGCTGCGGTCTGTTTGTGCATGTATGTCTGACCTTTCCGGAAAAGGTTACCAACGGAAGCTTCTACTCCCCCTCCCCCGCCAGGGGGGAGGGGACTTTTGTCCGCCGCTTAAGTGGCTATTGCTTCAACATATCCCTGGCGGTTTCGTATTCCCCTGCTTCGGCAAAGGTCGCGGCGGTGGCGGAGCTGTCCAGCAGATTCTTTTTTGCTTGGTGGGCCGCCTTGATCCGCTCCACCAGAATCTCGATATCAACGGGCTTTTTCAGATAATCAAACACCCCGAGCCGCCTTGCCTCTGCCTCGTCCAGATCGTTGCCGTGCCCGGTCTGGATAATGACCTGAATGTTTGGGTAGATCTGGCGCACCCGCCGCAGCACCTCCATGCCGTCGATGCCGGGCATCTTGAGATCGAGGACCATGACATCGGGCTCTTTTTCGCCCACATAGCCCAGAGCCTGTTCGCCGTTGAGCGCGGTCTTGCTGCCCATATCCCGCAGATCAAGGCGCTCCGATAGGGTTCTGATGAAATCTTCCTCGTCGTCCACCAGCAGAATTTTGATGTCGTCCATGATGTCCTCATGCTCGGTTGGGGAGCAGCGTCGGCGGCTGTCCTATGGTTTTTTCCGGTCGGAGGGTCGGGGAGTTTCCTCTTTGCTGTCCAGCATGGCGATGGCGGTGTCGAACTCGCCCGCCTGGGCAAAGGTCGCGGCAGCCATGGCGTCTCCGAAGCGCTGGAGCAGCGATTTTTTCCCCTGCCGTTTTTTCCGACGCCCAAGGGCTGCGGAAATGGAGTTTTTCAGGGTGCTGGTGTCAAACGGGGCGATGAGTTCATCGGCCGCCCCGGCCTGCATTCCGGCGATGGACAGCGGGATATTGTCCGGCCGGTTGATGAGGATGATCTCGGCTGCGGGCATTTTCTCCCGGATGGCCAGGAGCGGGTGCGGCCCCTCGTTGCCGGCCTGCCGGATGTCGAGCAGCACAATCTCTGTTCCGGGGTGCGGCGGGGCCGATTCTCCGGACAACACCACCGTCAGCCCCCAGCCTTGCAGCAGGGCTTGCATTGTTTCTGCAAAGCCTGCGTCGTTTGAAACAATGAGCGCGGTTGCCTGCATGGCTGCCTGGCCCGGACTCAGGCCTTTAGCGGGCAGACTCAGTGGCGAACACGCCGTAGGTCATGCGGATGCCGCCCAAGCCAAGGGACTGGAGGAAATCATCGGCGCTCGGGGCCTGGAGGTCGGGGCATTCGGCCAGAGCAATGGCCTCGGCATGGAGACCTTCTTCGGCAAAGGCTGCTGCCATGAAAATTTTCTGGAACTGGTTGATCGCCCTGCTGCGAATGCCGACGGGCATCATGTTTTTGGCAGTTTCCCATTCGCCGGCCTCGGCAAAGGTGATGGCAGTCATCCATTTCTGAAAGGCGTTGAGTGATGTTTTCATGGCAACCTCCGCAAAGAGTGAGATGTTTCCCGCGCATCGGAACGGTCGTGCGCTGTTGTCCTGTAGTAATACAAGGATCGTGCCACGGACTAATTTGTAATAAAAACAGGATGTTGACAAAATATGCTCTGGGGGTGAAACATGCCTGGAGAACATAATGGAACAACAGGGAACACATGGCGGGTCTGAAGTGAAACAGTGCCGTCGCGGAGTGTGCCCGTTGCTCTGGCTTCTGGGTGGGAGGCAGAAGGGATTAGTGGTGTTATGTCATGTGTGGCGAGGGTAACTCTGGTCGGCGGAGGTCGCGAAAAAAAGATTGACGTCCTGGCCCAGGGTGTTGTATCTGGAACATGTGGGGACGATGTGAAACACTTTGGGGTTTGTAGCCCCAGTCCTTTTTGCTCCCCCTCCCTCGACGGGAGGGGGCCGGGGGGTGGGTGAAGTTGCAACCGGCCTATTCCATAGCTATTTTTCCC
>CAYTVV010000194.1:0-2291 GCA_964441875.1 uncultured Desulfurivibrio sp. | reverse complement strand
TAAGCCGGATTCTGTACCCCTTTGCAGGGGCCATGATCATTTCTCTATGGATGCCGGTTGCCCGGTATCTCTTGCAACCTACCCGGAAGCTTCGGGCGGGCCGCCCTCAAACGCTTCCCTATTTGGTTTTGCTCCAGGAGGGGTTTGCCGTGCCTTCCGTGTCGCCACGCAAGCGGTGGGCTCTTACCCCACCTTTTCACCCTTACCGGTTGCCCGGCGGTTTGTTTTCTGTGGCACTTTCCTCGGGGTCGCCCCCAGTTCGTGTTACGAACCTCCTTGCCCTGCGGAGTCCGGACTTTCCTCTGGCGGCAATTGCCGCCAGCGACCATGCACCCACTCCCCACACTGACACAACTATAAGCAGGACCGGAAAAGGTCAAGGTCTTTCAACGGGCTACCCGTCCTTAATCCTGCGGTTTTCTTAGCGATTGCAGCCGGTTGTCCTATTCTTCTTCTGTCTCGACCTCATGGAACATGATGCGGTGACAGGTGGGGCAGGAAATGAGTTTGTCTTCCTTCATCAAGTCATTGTACAGCTGCGGCGGAATATTCATGAAGCAGCCCCGGCAGACGCCGCCGGTCACCGGCACAATGGCCAGGCCGTTGCGTTTGTCCCGGATGGCGGTGTATTTCTTGAGCAAGCTGGCGGATACCGCGCCGGCCTTGCTTTCCCGGGTCTTCATGATTTTGTTTTTTTCCGTGGTGAATTGGCTGGTTTTTTTCTCAACCGCAGCGATGTCCTCGGCCAGCATTTTTTCATCCTCGGCGCAGATCTTGTTTTCTTCCTCGATCTGTGCGGTCAAGGCCTCGATCTGTTCCATGAGATGAACAACCGCCTCTTCCCGCTGGGTGTTCGATTTTTTGCCGTCTTCCGTTTCCTTGAGGATGCTCTGGTATTCACGGTTGGTCTGGACATTCATCAGTTTGGCCTGCCGATCTTTGATCTTGGCCCCTTCGTCTTCGAGTTCTGCTTCCAGCTCACGGCGGCGCTGTTCGTTGGCCGCGATTTTTTCGCTCAGCTGGACAAGGGTGTCTTTGTGGCCGTCAAGGCTGGCGCGACGGTTGTCGATTTCGGCGGAGCTGGCCGCAATTTCCTTGTCCAAGGTGCTGATTTTCAGATCAATGGCCTGGAGTTCCCTGAGATGCGAGATGTTTGCTTTCAATGGTGTTTCCTCAATGGTTCTATTGGTTGACAGAATCTGGGTTTGTTATTTTCCAAGACAACCCATTGCATGGGATTGCCCTGTTGTGCGGTGGTGGTAATGGTCGGGGTAAAGCCTCGGGCCGCGCAGGATTTTTTCAAGATCTCGGCCAGGACGGGGACGATAAGGTTTTCGGTGGGGTAATGGCCGGCGTCGATCACGCAGAAGCCTGCATCCTCGGCCCAGCGAGCCACGCTGTGTTTTACCTCGCCGGTGATATAGACCTGCGCCCCCATGCTTCGGGCGGTTTCGGCCAGATCGGAGCCGCTGCCGCCGCAGAGGGCCACGGTGTGGATGGTCTCCGGCAGGGTGCCCGCGATTTGTATTCCCGGCGCAGCAAGGGCGGTCAGCAGGCGGCTCAGAAATTGTTCGGAAGACAGGGGGACAGGCAGGGTGCCGATCTTGCCAAAGCCAGGGCTTTGTGCTTGCGCGGAAGGTTCTTGGCCGGTGAGCGGCTTGGTGTCGCGCAGGCCGAGTTTCTCCGCCAGGGCGTTGCTGACTCCGGCGGCCACAAGATCGAGGTTGCTGTGGCAGGCAATGAGGGTAAGTTCATGGCCCAGAGCAGTTTTTAGCATGCGGCCCATGGGGGTGTTGCCGGAGATTGTTTTTAAGGGGTGGAAGATCAGGGGGTGGTGGGTGAGGATGGTGTTCAGGTTCTGCGAGAGGGCTTCTTGGATAAGAGCCTCTGTTGGGTCGAGGGCGATGAGAATCCCGCTGACCTGCTGGTCTGGATTCCCCACCATGAGCCCGACGTTGTCCCATGGTTCAGCCATGGCAAACGGGGCAATAGAGTTGAGAATCGAGAGAAGTGTTGTGGTGGAAAATGTTTCTTCCGGCATCCTTTGCTGGTGTCCGTGGGTAGCCTAAGATAAAAAAAAGGCGCTAACCGTGTGTGGTCGCACCTTGTATTCGGAACCCTGCCCTGGTTTTCCCAAAACATGTCCCTGAATGAATTGATTTGTGTCGCGCGTGCAATGCATTACCTGCTCTGTCGGTTCTGGCTTGGTGTGGTGGGCCTACCTGGATTCGAACCAGGGACCGACCGGTTATGAGCCGGTGGCTCTAGCCAGTTGAGCTATAGGCCCATAT
>CAYTVV010000193.1:0-2406 GCA_964441875.1 uncultured Desulfurivibrio sp. | reverse complement strand
CAGGGCTGATCCTCAATCTCGCCTTGAGCTACGGCGGCAGGAGTGAAATCACCCAAGCCGTGCAGGCAATCGCCCAAAAATGCGTGGATGGGACCCTGAGTCCCGAGGCGATTGACCAGGCCGTTCTGGAACAGCACCTGTACACCGCTGGCCTGCCGGACCCGGACCTGCTGATCCGCACCGGAGGAGAAACAAGACTGAGCAACTTTCTCCTCTGGCAGGCATCCTATGCGGAGCTCTATTTTACGGAAATCCTCTGGCCGGACTTCAGAAAACAGAATCTGCTCACTGCCATTTTGGATTTCCAGAAGCGGCAGCGGCGTTTTGGCACCACAGGCAAGCAGGCGGAACAGACACACGACCATTGATCATAGGCCGCAGGACGCGCTTATGACAGGACCAGCATGAAACGAATCATTACCGGTGTTATGGCAAGCGCAGCCTGGCTGCTTCTTCTTTCCCTTGGGCCATTCCCGTTATTCTGGCTGGTCATCACCGCCTTGGCCGGTGTGGCGCTCTCCGAGTATCTGACCATTGTCCTGCCCGCCCTCAGCCAGAGGGCCAGAGTGCCCCTTATCCTTTTCGGCCTGTTACCCTTGGTCGGCGCTTATTCCGGCGAAGCCACCGGCGTGCTCTGCGGCTTAACCCTTGCCCTGGTCGCCCTCCTGCTCCATACCATTTCCCGCTACGCCAATTTTGCCCAACCCTACGACGTTATCAGCCGGGGAGGATTTGGCTACCTCTATCTGGGTCTTTGCACCGCGTATCTGGTGTTGCTCATGGCCCTGCCGCAAGGCCGGGCCTGGCTGCTACTGCTTACCGCCATCACCGCGGCCTCGGACACCGCCGCCTTCTATACCGGCAGCAAATTCGGCAGACACAAACTCTGCCCAGCCATCAGCCCCGGTAAAACCTGGGAAGGATTTGCCGGGGGCTTAGCCGGCAGCCTTGGTGCAGCCCTGCTTGTCCGACATTTTTTTCTGCCCGAGCAAGGTTTGATTTGGATATGCCTCATCGTTCTCCTGCTGGGCTGCCTCGGCGCGGCCGGGGATCTTTCGGAATCGGTCATCAAACGGGCCTTTGGCGTGAAGGATTCCGGCAGTCTTTTGCCGGGGCACGGCGGATTGCTGGACCGCATCGACTCCCTGCTGCTCACCGCGCCGGTACTCTATTACCTGCTGTACCTTCAGACAGGATTGTGTTTACAGTGAGCAATGGACTTGCGCTCCCCGGCTGACCGTCATTTTTTAAGAGCACAGAAAAACCCATGAAAAATATCTCCCTACTTGGTTCAACCGGCTCCATCGGCCGCAATGTTTTAGAAGTGGTCCGCCAGTTTCCCGGACGCTTCCGCATTGTCGGGCTGGCCGCCGGCACCAATGGCCGCCTGTTACGCGAGCAGATCGAGGCCTTCAATCCGGAAATGGTCTCCATCGGCAATGCCAAATTGGCGGGCGAGCTGGCCCAGAGCCTGCCCCAGGGCTGGTCTGAGAAAATACTGGTCGGCAAGGAAGGCAATGTTGCCGTTGCCACCCTGCCTGGTGCGGATACGGTTGTGTCCGCCATTGTCGGCGCCGCCGGGCTCACCCCCACCATGGCCGCCATCGAGGCCGGAAAAAACATCGCCCTGGCCAATAAGGAAACCCTGGTCATGGCCGGGCATCTGGTCATGGAGGCGGCCAAGCGCTGCAAAGTGACCCTGCTACCCATTGACAGCGAACACAGCGCCATTGCCCAGGCCTTGGAGGCCGGGAAAAAAGCGGATGTCAGCAAGCTGATCCTCACCGCCTCGGGCGGACCGTTCCGCAACCTGGCCGAGCGCGAACTTTGGGCGGTCACCCCGGAACAGGCCCTGGCCCATCCCAATTGGGACATGGGCAAAAAGATCTCCATCGACTCCGCCACCCTGATGAACAAAGGGCTGGAGGTCATCGAGGCCCGCTGGCTGTTCGACATCGGGATCGAAGATATCGAGGTGCTTATCCATCCGCAGAGCATCGTCCATTCCATGGTGGAATATGTGGACGGCTCGGTGGTCGCCCAGCTGGGGGTGCCGGACATGCGCATCCCCATTGCCTACGCCCTGTCCTACCCGGAACGGTTGCGGATGAATTTGCCGCGCCTGAACCTGGCGCAGGCTGCGGATTTAAGTTTTTCCCGCCCGGATTTCGAGAAATTCCCCGCCTTAAAACTCGCCTATCAGGTGTGCAAACGGGGCGGCAGCCTGCCTGCGGTGCTCAATGCCGCCAACGAAGTGGCGGTTGACGCCTTTCTTACCGGGACCATCCGCTTTCCGGAAATCGCCCTGGTGGTTGCAGAAACAGTAAGCCGGTTGCCCAGGGAAGAGGGGGCCAGCCTGACCGCGATCCTTGACGCCGACCTTGCCGCCCGGATGCAGGCGGCCTC
>CAYTVV010000192.1:0-2497 GCA_964441875.1 uncultured Desulfurivibrio sp. | reverse complement strand
CTTTGATGCCAAGGCGATCAAGATTTCCCTGCTCTCCCGGGAATCGGTGGCCTCCTCCTCCATGGACGGCATCGCCTGGATGTGGCCCGACCCGGCCCTGCCGGTTTATCTGGAAAAGAGCATGGTGATTCTCGCCTTTCTCGAACATCCGGTGGATTTCAAGGCGCTGGACAGCCGCAAGACCGAACTGCTTTTTCTGGTGCTGCCTGCCAACAACACCGAAATGGCCATCCTCGAACGTAAACTGTGGCGGCTTTCCATGTCTGCCTCCTTTCTGAACGGTATCAGAGAGCAGCTGACCCGCAAGAAACTCATTGAGTTTATTGCCGCGCAGGAAGCCATGATTTTTCACCAGGGTCCGACCGCATGAATCTCCTTTTTGCTGCTTTCTTTCTCTTCACCCTCGGCGCGTTGCTGGCAGTCTTGCCTGGGCGAGGCGCCGCCAGAACGGCCACCCTCCTCGGCAGCGGCAGCGCCATCCTTGGGTGTCTGTGCGGCTTGGTTGCGGCAGGACAGCGCCTGGTTGCCGGAGGGGCGGAAACATTCTTTCTGCCCTGGTCCATGCCCGGCGGGGCATTTTCCCTGCGGCTGGACGGGTTGTCCGCCTTTTTTCTGCTCCCCCTCTTTGTCGTTGGCCTAGCCGGGGCCTTTTATGGGGCGGAATACATGAAGGGCGAAAAGGAACGGCTTAGGCCCGGTCTGCACTGGACCTGGTACAACTTGCTCATCTTTTCCATGACCCTGGTGGTGACTGCGGCCAACGGCCTGCTGTTCCTTTTTGCCTGGGAGTGCATGTCGCTCACTTCCTTCTTCCTGGTGATCAGTGAGTATGATCTGGCGGAAGCGGTGGAGGCCGGGTGGACCTATCTGCTCGCCACCCATCTCGGCGCTGCTTTTCTTTTTGCCTTTTTTCTCTCGGCCAGCGCGTTTTCCGGCAGTCTGGAGTTTGCTTCTTTTCAGGTGCTCGGCCAACTTTCGCCCCCGGTTGTCTCCGCGTTTTTTCTGCTGCTGCTGATTGGCTTCGGCAGCAAAGCCGGAATTTTCCCGTTTCACGTCTGGCTGCCCGATGCACATCCGGCAGCGCCCAGCCATGTTTCCGCGCTCATGAGCGGGGTCATGGTGAAGACCGCCATTTACGGACTTCTCCGGTTGTCCGCCTTTTTGCCTGTCGGCCCGGCGTGGTGGGGCGGCCTGTTGATGGCAATCGGCATCATCGGCGCCCTGTTCGGCATCGCCATGGCCGCCCTGCAACGCGATGTGAAAAGGAGCCTGGCCTATTCCACCGTGGAAAACATCGGCATCATCCTGCTGGCCCTCGGCTTTTGGATGCAGAGCCGGGCCACCGGGCATCATGTTGCTGCGGCCTTTGCCCTGGCAGGTGGGCTGATCCATCTTCTGAACCACGCCCTGTTCAAGAGCCTGCTTTTCATGGGGGCCGGTTCGCTCATGCACGGCAGCGGCAGCCGTGATCTCAACCGGATGGGCGGCCTCATGCGCCGCATGCCTCTCACTGGTCTGCTGATTGTCTGCGGCTCCATGGCCGTCAGCGCGCTGCCGCCCTTCAATGGCCTGATCGGCGAATGGTTTATCTACCGCGCCCTGCTCGAGAGCGGCACCGTGCTCTCCGGCCTGGCGGGATTTTTCCCTTTGGTCCTCATCGGGCTTCTTGCCCTGGTGGGCGGCATGGTGCTTATCGTCATGACCAGGATCATCGGCATCGCCCTGGCCGGGGAGCCGCGCAGTTCGGCAGCCGCCCAGGCGCATGAGGCAGGCTGGCCCATGTGGAGCGCCATGGCAGCCTTGGCCCTGCTCTGTCTGGTCGGCGGACTTATGCCGGTTTTCCTGCTACAGGTGGCGGGCCGGGCCGCAACCCTGCTTGATCCTGCCGCGGCAACCATGCTGGCCGACACGGTCATGGCCCCGTGGTGGCTGGGGATCATGGCAGTTTTGTTGCTTGGCTGTACTCTGGCGGCGTACGTCTTCCTCCGCTGGCGGGAAGGGCGCGACCCGGTTCCGGCCTCCGCCACCTGGGGCTGTGGCTTTGCCTTTCCCACGAGCCGGATGTCCTACAGCGCGGAAAGTTATACGGAGCTTCCCCAAAGCGCCCTGTTCTGTAGTTGCCTGAGGCCATCAACCGAAGATGGCCGGACCATCGGTTTTTTCCCGGAGGCGAAGAGTTTTTCCTTTGAGGCGCCGGACCCGGTGCTGGCACGATTGTTCAAGCCTTTCTTCCGGCGGGCCGCTGATGTGTGCAGCGGCTTTCGTGGCTTGCAGGCAGGACAGCTGCATGTGTATCTGCTCTATATCTTCAGCGCCACGATTCTGTTGCTTTTTTGGGTGGGACAACGATGAAAAGGGAAGCTGATTGCCAAGCAATCTCGGTCAAGTTCCTTTGCAGTCAAAATCCCATTGGCCCGCCGCCGAGCACCGGAGAGGCTGCCGGGGCTTTGCACTGTTTGAGGCGCAGCCGAGTTTGCAAAGCCCCGGCAGCATCGAG
>CAYTVV010000191.1:0-2537 GCA_964441875.1 uncultured Desulfurivibrio sp. | reverse complement strand
GGAAGGCGAGTCCATCGCGGTCAACGGGGTCTGCCTCACGGCCAAGGAGATCAGCGGCAGACGTTTCCTTGTCGATGTCTCGCCGGAAAGCCTGAACCGCACCAATCTCGGGCAGCTGGCCGTCGGCAGTGTGGTCAATCTGGAGCGCGCTCTGCGCCTCAGCGACCGGCTGGGCGGGCATATGGTCAGCGGGCATGTGGATGCCACGACCCCCATGCTCACCCGTCAGCCCCTGGGGGATTTCGTCCTCTTCAGCTTTCAGGTGCCTGCGGGATTTGGCAAATATATCATCGAAAAAGGCTCCATCGCCATTGACGGCATCAGTCTCACCGTCAACAGCATCGACGCAAAGGCCTTTTCCGTTTCCATCATCCCCCACACCCTCGGGGTTACCACCTTGGGGGCGCTGAAACAGGGGAGCGTGGTGAATATTGAAGTGGATCTGATCGGTAAGTATGTGGAAAAATTGCTCTCCGCCAAGGATACTGACGGCGGGGGTGCGCAATCAAAAATCAATTCCGCTTTTCTGGCTGAGCACGGTTTCTTGAAATAACAGTGCCCGGCCGACAGGCGGCGAAAGTTTTGAGGTGAAGATAATGGCGGTAAGTTCCATTGAAGAGGTGATTGACGAGATCCGGGCCGGGAAGATGATCATCCTGGTCGATGACGAGGATCGCGAGAACGAGGGCGACCTGTACATGGCCGCGGAAAAGGTCACGCCCGAGGCGGTCAATTTCATGGCCACCCATGGCCGGGGCCTCATCTGCCTGACCCTGACCCCGGATCATCTCGAGCAGCTACAGATTCCCATGATGGTGCAGAACAACAAATCGCCCTTTGAAACGGCCTTCACGGTGAGCATTGAGGCCACCACCGGGGTTACCACCGGCATCTCCGCAGCGGACCGGGCCAGGACCATCCTGGTGGCCGCCGACCCCAAGGCCAAGCCCAGCGATATCGTCAGCCCAGGGCATATCTTTCCCCTGCGTGCCCGGCGCGGCGGGGTTTTGGTCCGCACCGGCCAAACCGAGGGCTCGGTTGATCTCTCCCGGTTGGCCGGGTTGAATCCTTCCGGGGTGATCTGCGAGATCATGAAGGAAGACGGCACCATGGCCCGGATGCCCGATCTGGAGATTTTTGCCAAGGAGCACGGGCTCAAGATCGCCACCATCGCCGATCTGGTCGCCTACCGGACCCGCGAGGACAAGCTGGTCCACCGGGCTGCCGAGGCAAGAATCCCCACCCGCTACGGCGATTTCCGCACCATCGTCTACACCAATGATGTGGACGAGCTGGAGCACGTTGCCCTGGTTAAAGGGGTAATCGACCCCACCCAGGAGATCATGGTCCGGGTCCATTCCTCCTGCCTGACCGGCGACGTCTTCGGCTCCAAGCGCTGCGACTGCGGCGGGCAGCTCCACAGCGCCATGCGCATGGTCGAGCATGAGGGCGCAGGCATCATCCTCTACATGCAGCAGGAGGGCCGGGGTATCGGCCTGATCAACAAGATCAAGGCTTACGCCCTCCAGGAAGGGGGCATGGACACGGTGGAGGCCAACGTGCATCTGGGCTTCAAGGCCGATCTGCGCGACTATGGGATCGGCGCCCAGATCCTCCGGGATCTCGGGGTCCGCAAGATGCGGCTCATTACCAACAACCCCAAGAAGATCATCGGCCTCGAAGGCTATGGCCTCAAGGTCACGGGCCGCCTGCCCATCGAGATGGTGGCGGAGCCGGAAAATATCGATTACCTGAAGGCCAAGAAGGATAAGCTCGGCCATATGCTGGATCTGTTCACCGGCGGCAAGGATACAAAAAATACCTGAGGGACTTGGCAGTTATAAAAATACTGCTTATCTCTGTCGTCATTCCCGCGAAGGCGGGAATCCATGGGAGGGCACAGAACCAGCAGTTTATGGATTCCCGCCTTCGCGGGAATGACGACCTTGTTATTTTGTAGGCGGTATATTTAAAATTGTAGGGTCCCTAAGCGGTTGCACACTTTTTGGAGGAGAAACGATGCCGAAATTTTTTGAAGGAAAACTGCAGGCCGAAGGGAAGAAATTCGGGATAGTCATTGCCCGGTTCAATTCCTTCATTGCCGAGCGTCTGCTGGAAGGCGCCCTGGACACCCTGATGCGTTCCGGGGTGAAGGACAAGGAGATCGAGGTGGCCAGGGTTCCCGGCGCCTTTGAGATTCCGTTGGTCGCCCAGAAGATGGTCAAGTCCGGCCGCTACGACGCAGTGATCTGCCTCGGCGCCGTGATCCGCGGCTCCACCCCCCATTTCGACTTCGTGGCCAATGAGGCGACCAAGGGGATTGCCCAGGCCAGCATGGAGTCCGGGGTGCCCATCATCTTCGGGGTGCTCACCACCGACTCCATCGAGCAGGCCATCGAACGGGCCGGCTCCAAGGCCGGCAACAAGGGCTCCGAGTGCGCAGCCACCGCCATCGAGATGGTCAACCTCCTGCCGCAGCTCGCCTGATCATTCATGGGAAACCGACGCAAGGCAAGGGAGCTTGCCCTCAACGCCCT
>CAYTVV010000190.1:0-2569 GCA_964441875.1 uncultured Desulfurivibrio sp. | reverse complement strand
CCCCGGCAGCATCGAGGAGTACCCCATGCGGGGCATAAACTCCGGGCATCCCGCCAACGGCGGGACAAGGGACACGGGTGCATTTTCTTTGGTTCGTTTCTTTGGGCAAGCAAAGAAATGAACATACTGATCGCCTGAATCAGGCCTCTCCGGGGCTCGGTTGCGTGCCAATGAGATTTTTATAGCCCTCCCCGCCATCTCCCGGCAATTCTTGCCCAACCCTGCTTTTTCATCCCACTCTCGGTTTTTTGTGGGGGAATTCTTTTCCTCTCTTGTGGCTCTTGCGGGTCATTGTCGAGGATAATCTATGTTTTGTTTTATTGCATAACTAACTGTTTTAACATTATTTTGTCGACGCGTAATGTTGTCTGGTACAGGCGTGGCACACCTTTTGCTTCGGCAGGTTGGCAAGCGTGCTCCAGTCGGGCATCAAGATGAAGGCCAATCTTACAGCAAGGAGTTTTCAGTGGACGCACTCATGATTCCCATTGTCCAGGCCCCCAAGGCCCAGGTAACGGCAGCGGTTGATGCGAAAAGCCCTGCTGGCAATAAAACCGGGTCGAACTTTTCCGACTACATGGAAAAGAAGATGGCCACGGAACGCCGGGACAAGAACAATCTCCTGGGCCAGCAAAAAGCCAAGGCTGCCCCGACCTCTGCCGCTGGAAAGAAGACGCCTGCCGCCGCTTCGGAAAAAAAAGAGGCCGATGCGGCAACCACCGTCGCCGCCCTGTTGGGGCAGTTTGTTCAGGATCTCCAGAAGAGCGCGGGCGACCAAAAAATGGGGTCAGGAGAATGGTCGTTCCCGGTGCCTGATCCGGCGCTGCTTCAGAAGATCGCCCAGGATGCGGGGATGGGCGAAAGTCAGCTGACCGCGCTCATGGATAAAATGAAGAACCAGGATGGCAAGTTGAATCTTGCCGATTTTCTTGCCTCGTTCACCCGCCATTTCCAAACCTTGCAGGATGACGTGCCCGTGACCGTGCCGGAGACAGATCTGCCGCTGCTTCAAAGCGTTCTTGAGCGTTTAGGCGTGCCTGTTCCCGAAGTGGGCAGGATCAGCGAGGCGGCGGTGCGTGGAGATAATACCATCGATTTGCAAAAAATTCTTGCCGGGTTGAAGGGACTGCCTGGGGAAAATATTACCGACCTCACTGCGGTGGAGGCGGAACAGCTCCAGGATATTCTTGCCAACGCCGGGGTCTCTCAGCAGTTGCAGCGCGCCCTGTTTCCCGAGCGGTTGCCGGTTGTGGAAGGCCTGGTTAAGGATGTCCCGCCGGTGCCGCTCACCCTGGATCGTCTGAAAAACGTGCTGGAGCAGGCTGTTCAAGAGGTGAAAGACAACCGGCTCCAGGCGGACCCGCTTAATTTTCTTGCCGATCTTCAGGAGGTGCTGACCAAGTCCGGTTTTGAAACCAAGGGGCCGAGTCTGTCTTCCGCGGTTCAGGGTTCGGTGGTTGCTGTTTTTGAAAAGCTCATGGAAAGCGTTGATCTCTCCAAGGTCAAGGTGCAGCAGGGATCAGCTTTTGCCGAGGCGGCTCGGGAGAAGAAACTGGGCCAGGTTCAGGATCTTTCTGCCGCCCAGGATGTAGATGTCGCAGCGCTGCTTGACGGGGAAACCGCGGAGCCGGTTCTTGCCATGGACCGGGATGGTCAGGCCGGAAAAGACGGCAAAAATGCCCTTGTCAGCGGCG
Organism: uncultured Desulfurivibrio sp.; assembly: GCA_964441875.1. Taxonomy (GTDB): domain Bacteria; phylum Desulfobacterota; class Desulfobulbia; order Desulfobulbales; family Desulfurivibrionaceae; genus Thiovibrio. Next base: position 875 of record CAYTVV010000190.1, on the reverse strand, counting down.
AACTCTTTGCCGAGAACAACGGCGTCTTCCAAACCGATGCCGCTGTGGCAGCCAAGGCCGAGTCTGTCGGCACCGCTGCTGCCTCAAGCCAGGCGGCCAGACCTTTTGTGCATATTCCAAATCTTCCCCACGGCGTACAACAGCAGGGTTTCGCCCAGCTTTCCCAGGGCGTGCTTCAGGGCCTGCGTAACCAGGAACATCACTTGGTCCTCAAGCTCTATCCCAAGGAATTGGGTGAGGTCAAGGTGGAGATGACGGTGCGCGACAATCAGGTGGCCGTTTCCTTTGCCATGGAGAATTCCCGGGTCAAAGAGGTGCTGGAAAGCAACCTGGAGCAGTTCAAGGAAAATATGGCAAAGCAGGGCTTTACCATGGGCGAGTGCACGGTGTCGTTGAATAAGAACAATGACAGCAACGAATCCTGGCAGCAGTACCAGGCGGGTTCAATGGAAAAAGGGGCGGGTCAACGCCGGACAACCCTGGCGGACCTGCCCGATGATATTTTCTACCAGCGGGTGCAGCCCGGAAATGGCCGTGAAAACGGCGTTGATCTGTTTGCCTGAGAACGAGCGAGGAAAACGCAATGACTACCACAGCAACCACCAGTTCGACTCTTCCGACCCAGGATACCACGGCCTTGTCGACCGTGGGCAAGAGCACCCTGGATCGCGACGATTTCATGACTCTGTTCATCACCCAGATGCAGCACCAGGACCCGCTGGAGCCCATGGACAGCACGGACATGGCCTCGCAGCTCGCCCAGTTTTCGAACATGGAAGCCACCATGAAGATGTCCGATAACCTGGAGAAACTGCTTGGCTACCAGGTGTCGCAGAACAATCTCCAGCTCCTGACCCTGATCGGCAAAGAGGTGC
>CAYTVV010000189.1:0-2585 GCA_964441875.1 uncultured Desulfurivibrio sp. | reverse complement strand
ATTACCTCAACATGCCCTTTGATCTTTCCAAGGTCATGTTCATCACCACCGCCAATATGGCGGACACCATCCCGGCCCCGCTCTATGACCGGATGGAGGTGATCCGTCTGGCCGGCTACACCCTCGAAGAGAAGATCGAGATTGCCCGCCGTTATTTGGTGCCCCGTCAGATTGAGGAAAACGGCATCACTGCTAAGCATGTCCAGTTCGACGATGTGGTGCTGGGCAAGATCATCAGCAATTACACCAGGGAAGCGGGAGTGCGGAACCTGGAGCGGGAGATCGGCACTGTCTGTCGGAAAAACGCCCGCAAGGTGGCGGAAGGCAACAAGGGCCCGTTCCCCCTCACGGACCGGACCCTGAGCAAGTATCTTGGCCCGCCCAAGTACACGCCTGAGTCGGAAACCGAGATCATCGATCAGCCGGGTATGGCCACCGGCCTTGCCTGGACCGAGGTGGGCGGGGAGATTCTTTATATCGAGATTTCCATCCTCAAGGGCCGCGGCAACCTGACCATGACCGGTCAGTTGGGCGAGGTGATGAAGGAATCGGCCCAGGCTGCCTTAAGCTTCTGCCGCTCGCGGATCAAGAAGCTCAAGCTTGCCGATAATTACTTTGAAGAGATCGACATCCACGTGCATGTGCCGGCCGGCGCCATCCCCAAGGACGGCCCGTCCGCCGGGGTGACCATCGCCACGGCCATGTACTCGGCGCTTTCCCGGAAAAAGGTGCGCCAGGATGTGGCCATGACCGGAGAGATCACCCTGCGCGGCCGGGTGCTGCCCATCGGCGGCCTCAAGGAGAAGGCCCTGGCCGCTCTGCGGGCCGGGATCACCACGGTGATCATCCCGGAGCAGAACAAGAAGGATTTGGTGGAGATTCCCGAGGATCTCCGCAAGAAGATCAAGTTTGTTCCAGTGAAGAACATGGATCGGATTCTCTCCATTATTTTTACGGACTAAGACTGCGCAAAGGGCATAGCGCGACGGCTTCTGCCCTTTGCACAGGGTAAAATCGCCTCGTTTCATCGCAACAATCCGCAGGAGATGCGTTTTTGGGCCAGGGAAGGGGAGTCCGAAAAAAAGGTCAACACCGGCCCCGCACCATCTGGCGTCTGGTCGCCTGGCTCTGTGCTCTTGCCTTCCTGGCTCTGGTGGGTTTTGGGCTCTGGCTTTGGTCCTATGCCGTAACCCCCATGCCCATGCGGGAAGGGGTCAATCTGCAGGTCCTGATTCCTCCCAAAACAAGCCTTGCCGGGATAGAAAAGATTCTTGCCGAAAACGGTGTGATCCCGCCGGGGCGTGGATTTTATTATCTCGCCAGGGTCTCCAGGCTCAGTCAGCGGTTGCAGGCCGGCGAGTATCTCTTCACTCCCGGACAAACCCCCTATCAAATCCTCTGTACCCTTGCGGCCGGTTCCACCTTGCGCTGGTCGGTCACCATCCCCGAAGGCACCAGCATCTATCAGCTTGCCGACATCCTGGCCCAGGGCGGCTGGGGGGAGCGGGAGCTCTTTCTCAAACTGGTGCGTGATCCGGAGATTCTTGCCCTGCATGGGGTGCGGGCCGCAAGCCTGGAAGGCTACCTGTTTCCAGACACCTACCAGCTGGTGCGCGGCCAGAACCCGAGGGAGATCATCGGCCTGATGGTTGACCGGGGCAAACAGGTGCGACAGGAACTGGGCGATCTGAACAACAATCCCTTGAACCTTTCTCCCCATGAGGTGCTTACCCTGGCCTCCATCGTGGAAAAGGAAACCGCCGCCCCGGAAGAGCGGCCCCTCATAGCCCAGGTTTTTTTTAACCGCCTGCGGCAGGGCATGCGGCTGCAAACCGATCCCACCGTGATCTACGGCCTTACCGATTTTGACGGCAATCTCACCCGGAAAAACTTGGAAACGCCAACCCCGTATAACACCTACCAAATCAACGGCCTGCCTCCAGGCCCCATCGCCAATCCAGGCCGCGCCGCCATTGCCGCGGTGCTGCACCCCGCCTCGGAATCCTATCTCTATTTCGTTTCAAAAAATGACGGGACCCATTATTTTTCCCGCGATCTGGCCGAGCATAATCGGGCCGTCTGCAAGTATCAGAAACGCGGAAACAATCGCTGATTGCATCAGGTCTGGTGGCTAGGCGGAAACGCCGGTACAGATGTAGCTGCCGCGGCATGGCTGCGGCTTTCTTTTGGCTAGCTCCCCATACAAAAGGGCGAGTGGGGCAATTCGGTTTTCCTCGTTTCGGGGTGTGGGTGCTTCGAGGGTTTCAGGCGAGGGGGTAGAGCGTATTGCAGAGCCGAGGCGCATACCAATGGCATGCGCCTCGGCGACGAAAATTATTCCTTGAGAAAATCGATCTTGCTCTCGGTGGGCGGCATGGTGGCCTCCGGGATGATGCTGATCTCGACCTGATGCTCCTGTTCCAGCTCCATCAGATCCTGGCGTTTCTTGTTCAGGATGTACTGGGCAACCTCCATGGGCAGACGGCAGACCACCCGCTTGACATCCTTTCTGGTCACGCCGGTCTGGATATGCCGGAAATGCACCAAGGCCTGGGTTTCCACGGAACGGACCATGCCGCGTCCCT
>CAYTVV010000188.1:0-2593 GCA_964441875.1 uncultured Desulfurivibrio sp. | reverse complement strand
ATCCTGGCCACCCTGATCGGCAATCTGGGCCAGCCCCTGCTGTTTCTCCTGGCCATGGGCTATGGCCTCGGCCGGGACATGGCGCCGGTGGCCGGCTTGACCTACCTACAGTTCATCGCCCCAGGGCTGGTTGCCTCGGCGGTGATGTACAGCGCCGCCCTGGAAACAACCTACGGCTCCTACACCCGGCTCACCGTGCAGAAAACCTACGAGGCCATCCTGATGACCCCCCTCGGCGTTGTTGATCTGGTTTTGGGGGAGATTGTCTGGGGGGCGAGCAAGGGGATGCTGGCCGGGGTTATCATGCTGCTGGCCTTGCCCCTTTTCGGCGTGGTTCCCTCACCCTGGGTTGTTGCCCTACTGCCGATGCTGTTTCTCTCCGGCATGTTCTTCTCTGCCTTTGGCCTGATCATGACGGCGCTGGCGAAAAATTACGATTTTTTCAACTACTTCACCTCGCTGGTCATTACCCCGCTCTTTCTTTTCTCCGGGATCTTCTTTCCGGTGCAGACCATGGCCCCGCCTGTCAGGGGCGTGCTCGAAATGTTGCCCCTGACCCCCATCGTCAGTCTGGCGCGCATCCTCTGTTATGGAAGGTTCGGCGAGCCGGTCCTCATGAAAATTCTCGGCTCTCTCCTGGCCACCGGCTGCGCCGTATGGCTGGCCGGGTATCTTCTCAGGCGGCGGTTGATTCAGTAACTGGGGCGGGATCATAACTGTCCAGCAGCACCACATCTGCTTCGCCGCTTCGCTGCTGTCATCAGCCTGTTCATGTGCAATAGCACATTTCGCAGTCCTCTTCCGCGCATCTGTAGCACTGCCGAACAGTTACGCTATCGTGGGTTACGTTCCTTTCCTGCTCCGAGCTGGATAGTTTCCTGAATCATTACCCGATGTGCTGCTCGATAAAACGGCGGATCATCCGTGGCGTGAGGATGAGACCGGTGAGGGTGTCGTTGCCGATTCTGATCGCGGGCACGGTCTTGATCCCGGCTTGGCGGGACCGCGTCAGATTGGTGGCGACCTCAATGGTTTCTAGTTCGAGGTGCGGGGAGCCGGCAACGATTTTTTTCAGGGCGCGGCTCACGTACAGGCAGCGCGGGCAAAGGATGGTGCGGTAGAGTTCTATCTTCATGGCGCTCGTCGCGGTTATTTGGGTCTTGGGCTTATCGTTCAATGAGGGTTTTGATATAGCTCTGTTCATCCTGGGCCGGGATGAAAATCTCCAGGTTGTTGTTCCAGCGGCTTACGTAATGTTGGGTGAGGAGAGAGCGTATCGCGTTCTTGAGCTGGATTGCCGTGGTATATTCCTGAATGAAGTATTCGCCGTAGCTGTTTTCCGTAACCATGGTCGATTTTAGGGTTTTCGATCCTTTTACTGGTTCCTTCTCGAAATTGACGATGGCCAGCGCCCGTAGCACGGTTTCCCGTTTGAGCAGGTTTGCCGGGGAAATGCGGGAAAAATGGATGATGGGAAAGGTTTTTATCAGAAGCTCGGTGAGTTTCTGGATATCCACCAGGTCGATGGGCAGGAAATTTTTTGTTAGATGGAGCTGGGTTTTGACGGAAAGGATGCCGTTGACCAGGAGCCAGACAATCAGCCGGACCAGGTTGTTTTCCCGCTTGATCACCGAATCCACGTTGCTTTTTACCGTTTCGTGGTCCAGTTGCCCCTGAAAGGCATAGTAGTGAAACTCGCCTTCGTATTTGGTGATATGGATGGTGATATGGCTTTGCGACATCAGGTCGCGGGCAACACTGCGGATGTATTCGATCTTGTTTGCCTTCTGCTCATAGAAGGTGAACAGTTTGCGGCCCAGGATGGAAATGTCCCGTTCGGTAATGGTCAGGCCCGTGTCTTCGCCAAAGCTTTTAAAAATCCAGCGCAGCCTCTTGTAGGTTTCGATGAGATAATCGTGGACCTTGGCGCCAAAGGCAACAAGTTCCTTGTACTTCCAGTCGCGGAAGCGTTGGAAGTGGGCGAAATTTTCCGGGAGAAGATGCCAAGCCTCCATCATGTCCATGGTTGCTTTCAGGTGGCTGGTTTGCCCGAATTTGGTGTTTTTTTGTGACTCAAACCCCTCAAGGGTCTTGAGAAAAAGGCATTCCTGGATCAGGGAGGCCCGTTTCTGTTCGGCTTTCTCCTGGGAGTACAAGGCGATGATGTCACGGGCCAGGAGGATGTATGGGTCAACCTCGGCCAGGTCCATGGCCCCCTGTTCGGCGGGTGGAAGTTTCTCCGGATAGGTCACCAGACATTTTACCCTGTCCGAGAAGAGCGGCAGGGTGGTTGTTTCTCCGCGCAGGAGGAGTTCGAGATAGGCAAATTTGATCACCGACTTGAACGGGCTGTCCAGCGCCTTGTTCATCTGCCAGAGGCAGGCCCCGAAGATTTCCGCCTTGGGGATGTCGGAGAGGTAGCCGAGATCAACAAAGTTATTGACGTGGAGCTTGTTGCGCGAAACCAAATTCTGGACAAAGGTCCGGTATTCGCCTTCGGTAAGGCCTGGGGGGATAAACCACCAGAGGAGCATCTTGCCGGCCACCAGAATATGGGTACGGAAAAGCTCATCCTTGAGCAGGAGCTTGATGG
>CAYTVV010000187.1:0-2650 GCA_964441875.1 uncultured Desulfurivibrio sp. | reverse complement strand
TCCCTGGCCAGCCAGCGCATGGCCCGGCGCAACGCCCTGATCAAAAACCTCGACTCCGTGGAAACCCTGGGTAGCGTCACGGTGATCTGCACGGACAAAACCGGCACCCTGACCAGAAACGAGATGACTGTAACGCACTTCTGGCTGGCGGGCGGAGAACAGGTGGCCATCTCCGGGGAGGGGTATCACGAACCAGGAAATTTCTCCTTTGACCGGTCCAACGATACCTCGGAAGACCGCCTTGCCTCCGTGCTCACGGCAGGGCTCCTCAACTGCCGCGCCAAAATCGACGAGGAAGGATTGCACGGCGACCCCACCGAACTGGCCCTCGTTGCCGCGGCCCGCAAAAAGGGGATCAACCCGCCGACCATGAAAAAGGTCCAGGAATTTATCTTCACCAGCGAGCGCAGGATGATGTCATCCGTGTATCAGAAAGGAGAGGAAACCTGGCTCTTTGCCAAGGGCGCGGTGGAGGCGCTGCTGCCCAAATGCACCTCCTACCTGGCCGATGATGACTCGGTGCAGCCCTTCACCGAGGCGGCAAAAAAAACTGTTCTGGCCCAGGCCGGGGAGTTCGAAAGCCAGGCGCTACGGGTGCTGGTGATCGCCCGTAACGACAAGGCGGACGAGGAAGGCCTGACCCTGCTGGGCCTTGCCGCCATTATGGATCTGCCGCGCCATGGCGTGTCCGAGGCCGTAGCAACCTGCAAGGGTGCAGGCATTCGGGCCATGATGATCACCGGCGACAATCCCCGCACCGCCGCAGCCATTGCCGGGCAAATCGGCATGGAGCACGACCGGGTTATCACCGGCCCGGAGCTGGAAGGTATGGGGGACGCGCAACTGGAGGAAATCCTGGCCGCAGAGACTGTCCTCTTTGCCCGCATGGCCAGCAGCCAGAAACTGCGCATCGCCACGGCCCTCCAGAACCTCGGCGAAGTGGTGGCCATGACCGGCGACGGGGTCAACGATGCGCCTGCCCTCAAAAAAGCAGACATCGGTATCGCCATGGGCCTCTCCGGCTCGGAGGTGGCCAAGGAAGCGGCGGACATGGTGCTGCTCGATGACAATTTCTCCTCCATCGTCGTCGCCATCGAGGAAGGCCGCACCGTGTATTTTAACGTCAAGAAATTCGTCACCTACATCCTCTCCCACAATGCCCCGGAGCTGGTGCCCTACATCCTGCAATTCTTCCTGAAAATCCCCCTGCCGCTCTCGGTGATCCAAATCATCTCCATCGATCTCGGCACGGATATGCTCCCTGGCCTGGCCTTGGGCAGCGAAAGGCCGGAAAAGAACATCATGACCCGCCCGCCGGTGGGCAGGAAGGAAAAAATTCTCGACCAGGCGGTATTCCTGCGGGGCTATTTTTTCCTAGGGCTTATCGAAGCCACCGCGGCCATGGTCGCCTTCCTCTCCTTCCTGCACCTGCACGGCTGGCACTACGGAACCGTCACCCTGGCTGATCCGTTGCTGCATCGGCAGGCCATGACCATGACCCTGCTGGGTATAGTCTCCTGCCAGATGTTCAACGCCTGGACCATGCGGAGCTGGGAGTTTTCCGCCTTCAGCCTGGGAATTTTCTCCAACCGTCTGATGCTGGTCGGCATGGCGAGCAATCTGGTGTGGGTCTGGGCCATTCTCAACGTGGCACCGGTGCAGAAGATATTCAACACCGCCCATGTGCCGCCCGGCGATCTCTGGATATTGTTGCCCTTTCCGGTGGCGCTTCTCCTGAGCCACGAAGGCTACAAATGGCTACGGAGCAAAACCGCACACCCAGAAACCGGAGCCCCTTCCCAAGCGATGATCCGGGATAGGGGATAAAACGATCTTCCCGAAACCGCCTTCGCCGCGCGAGAAAAGCAGCGGTGGGTTCTCTTAGTAAAGGGGCTGTTATGCTCTGTCGGATTTTTTTGCTGATGTACTACGACTCGCAACCAGGGGAAAAGCCTGAGTCGATTACGGCAAAGGATTGCCTGAATGGCTAGCCATGGCAGGGGAGCATAAGGTTTTCTCTGCCAGCCTGCTCACTTGGGACCATAGGGTTGAAACCCCTCTTTCTTCTCCGGCGCTGGTTTTGTTTTCGACGAAGATTTCTTTGGGGCGACGCGATCCTTGGCGCTGAAAGTGGAAAGGAATTCTCTCGGCATGCCTTTGTTGTTCTTCACCAGCTCCAAAGGTATCCGAATCTGGTCGCCCACGGCAAGATGCTCGGAAGCAATATTGGGGTTGGTTTTGGCTAAAATTTTCCCGTTATCCTTGTTGCCGGTATGCCACTGAGCGATCATGGGCAGCGTCTCGCCCGGCCACTCCACCGTGTGAACATAGACCTCCGGCCTGGCTTCTTCAGCCTGCCGCTCTTTATCGCCGAACATGGCACAGCCCGGCAAACAAGCAAGGCAGAAAATGCCCGCACAGAACAAAAACAACGAGGGGAAAGAGAGTGCGCGCTTCATTATTCCTTCTTTTTGTTTCTTAATTGTTCATACAGCTTGGCAGCTTGGGGGTTGCTTGGATTTTTCTCCACAGCCAGTCGGGCATGCCGGATACTGTCCTCGGTTTGGCCGAGCCTTTTTTCAATGAGGGCCAGGTTGAACAACGCCTCGTCCACATAGGCGGGGGCAAGCTCTATAACCTTGGCATACAT
>CAYTVV010000186.1:0-2676 GCA_964441875.1 uncultured Desulfurivibrio sp. | reverse complement strand
CCCGGCTCCATTTTTCCGCGGACGCCCCCCTGGCCATCAAGACCCTGCTCTTCATCCCCAAGGAGAATTTCGAGACCATGGGCTTCGGCCGCATGGAGCCGGGGGTCAATCTCTATTGCCAGCGGGTGCTGATCGAACAGCACAGCAAGACCATCCTCCCGGAGTGGCTGCGCTTCCTGCGCGGAGTCATCGACAGCGAAGACCTGCCGCTCAACATCTCCCGCCAGGCCTTGCAGGACAGCGCCCTGGTCGCCAAGATCAACAAGGTGGTGACCAAGCGGGTACTCAAATTCCTGGAAGAGCTGGCCAAGAGCGAGCCGGAGAAGTACACGGAGTTCTGGAAAAACTTCGGCATGTTCATCAAGGAAGGGGTGATCTCGGACTTTGCCTACCGCGAAGAGGCGGCCAAGCTCCTGCGGTTTGAATCGTCCAAGACCGAAGACGGCATCTTCACCTCCCTGGCCGAGTACGTGGAGCGCATGCCCGAGAGGCAGAAGGAGATTTTCTACATCAACGGCCCCAGCCGCGAGGCCATTGAAAACGGCCCTTACATCGAGGCCTTCAAGAAACGCAACATCGAGGTGATCTACACTCTGGAGCCCATCGATGATTTCGCCATGAGCCACCTCAGCATGTTTGACGAGAAGAAACTGGTCTCAGCCGACCGCGGGGATCTCGATCTGCCCGAGGCCCCGGCAGAGACCGCGGCGGACAAGGAAAAAGCCCAGAGCGAGGCCATGGACGCCAAGGAGTCCGAATCCCTGACCGCCTGGATGAAAGAGGTGCTGGGCGAGCAGGTAAAAGAGGTCATCGCCTCAAAACGCCTCACCGACAGCCCGGCCATGGTGGTCAACCCCGACGGCTTTGTCACCAGCAGCATGGAACGGATCATGCGTGCCTCGGGCCAGGGGCTGCAACAGTTCGGTGGCAAGAATCTGGAGATCAACACCACCCATCCCCTGATCAAGGGGTTGGCCGGGCTGAAAGAAAAGGATAGTGAGGTCGCTGCAAGCGTGGTGGAGCAGATCTTCGACAACGCCATGATCCAGGCCGGACTCATGGTGGAGCCGCGAAACATGGTGGCGCGGAGCTACAAGATTTTGGAGCAGTTGGTGGGGAAATAAGCGGGCAAGGCTCAAGGCGCAAGGGACTTAAAATCCCTTGCGCCTTACCCAAAGGCTTGGTCTTAGTAATGATAGCGAAGCTGGGCGATGAATAGGGCGTCTTCCGCCACCTTGTAGACCATGCGGTGCTCGTCGTTGATGCGGCGTGACCAGTAACCGGCCAAGCCGTGCCGCAACGGTTCGGGCTTGCCGATGCCCTGGAATGGCTGGCGCTGGATTTCCTTGATCAGGGCGTTGATGCGCAAAAGCATCTTCCGGTCGCTCTGCTGCCAGTACAGATAATCCTCCCAACCGTGTTCGGAAAAGATCAGCCTCACCCGACAAGTTCCCTTTCCGTACCCCTGCCGCCTTCCAGTTCCGCGATCGACTCCAGCAACCGCTTGGCACTCTTGGGGCTGCGTAGCAGGTAGGCGGTTTCCTCAAGAGATTTGTAATCTGCCAGCGAGAGCATCACCACGGCGTTCTCATCCTTGCGGGTGATGATCACCGGTTCGTGATCCGCGCAGACCTGCTTCATGGTCTGCGCCAGATTGCTGCGGGCAGCGGTATAAGTAATGCTGTTCATTATGCACCTCCGATATGTACAGGATATTGTACATACCAAGGCAGTGATTGTCAAGCATCGGGGGAGTTCCCTATTCTACGCAGTCCGAAAGACCGCGCCATAACGAGACACCACCACGGGAAAACTTACTTTTCAAGACCTGACCCCACTGCTTCTGTGACCCCACTGCTTCTGACCCCACTGCTTCCCGACAACGCCATGATCCAGGCCGGACTCATGGTGGAGCCCAGAAACATGGTGGCGCGGAGCTACAGGATTTTAGAGCGGTTGGTGGAAAAATAGACGCAAGCTGAAAAAGACAAAAGGGGCTGAAGAACAATCTTCAGCCCCTTTTGTCTTTTCTGGGCGGCATCAGCCCGCCTTACTCCCTCAGTTATTGTTTTCCCGCTTGTCTTCCAGTGTTTCCCGGGCGGCTGGCCGCGCTGCCACAGGTGCCGCCGTAGTAGTTGCCGCAGATTGCTTCACATCAAGCCCCTGACGCAGCCCCTGCATTTTTTCCTGGAATTTCTTGATGTACTGCGCCAGCACGTCGTCGGATTCAATCACGTAGGGGGTGATCATCACCAAGAGCTCGGTCTTGGCGTTGCTCTTTTTGCCGTACTTAAACGCCCAGCCCAGCAGCGGGATATCGCCCAACAGGGGCACCTTGCTTTCCTCGTTCGTAACGCCTTTCTTGATCAGCCCGCCCATCATGATGGACTGGCCATTCTTCACGGCCAGCTTGGTCTTAAGCTGGCGAGTTGAGATGATCGGCGAGTCGGTGCCGCCCAGGGTATTTGCTGTGGCCGCGCTCACCTGCTGGTCAACATCAAGGATAATCAGCCCGTCGTAGTTGATCCGGGGCCTGACCTTGAGAAGGGTACCTGTGTCCTTGTACTGGATGGTGGAGGTCTTAAGATCCAGTGAAGTCTGCGCCACGGATTCCGAGGTTTTAATGGGCACCTGATCGCCCACGTTGACAAAGGCCTCTTCGTTGTTCAGCACCAG
>CAYTVV010000185.1:0-2705 GCA_964441875.1 uncultured Desulfurivibrio sp. | reverse complement strand
CTCCCTAACCCTCCCCCGCCAGGGGGGAGGGAATTAATTTGATGTCGATTAAAAAGTTACAAGGTACTAGGAAATAATCTTCCCGTCCTGTGCGTCGAGGCTGATGCACACCTCTTTTCTGGTAAAGGGACAGCGGAAGGCAAGCCGATGGGCGACAAGCTCCATGCCGGTGGTGTTCTTGTTGCCGACCCCGTATTTCGGATCGCCGAGAATAGGATGGCCGAACAGGGCAAAGTGGCGGCGGATTTGATGCAGGCGTCCGGTCTTGAGGGTGACTTCGACCACGGAGGTATCCGTAGCCGGGTCATAGGCCGTGAGGGTATAGCAGGTGATGGCGGGCTTGTGGTCCAGCGGCAGCTTGATCTTCCCCTGCTCCGGGCTGGGACGGCCGAGCACCGTCACCCGATACTGCTTGTCAATGGCGTCATCCTGCAACAGCTTGGAAAGTTTGGCCGCCGCCGTCTTGCTGTGGGCCAGGATCATCAGGCCCGCAGCCTCCCGATCGAGCCGGTGCACGGGCAGGACCAGTCGCTTCAACCGAAAATGGACCTCGACCTGGCGGACCAGCGAACAGTGGTCGCCGTAATCCGTCCCTTGGGCCAGCAGGCCGGCGGGTTTCAGCCAAACGCTGTACTGGCGGGCATCGTGCAGACACTGGGCCTGCGGGGGTTTCACCGCAAGAAGCCGCGGGTCGTAGGATAATTCGAGGATATCGCCTGGCCGCTGTTGCGCAGTTGCCTTGCGCAGCCGTTTCCGCCCGCCCCTTTTCTCCGTCAGCCAGACCGCCCCCTTGCACATGGCGTCTTTCACCCGGCTCTTGGCAAGCCCGGCTCGAGCCGCGATCAGGTCGCAGGCCGTGCCGACATCCTCGGGGGTAACAATAATCCGCAGGGTAAATGCCGCCGGAAGAGCCGGGGTCTCAGGGCTGTTATCTGAAATGCTCATAGCCTCGATAGCTGATCTCCCGACGCTGGCCCGCTTCTTCAAGAAAAACACCTTGGCCTTCGACAATACGCCCCACGGCAAAAAGCTCTCGACCGGTTTTTTCCCTGACCATACTGCTTAAGGCCGCCACCTGTTGCTCGCCTGCGGTGAAGAGCAACTGGTAATCCTCCCCCCCGGCAAGCGCCCAGTCAAGGGGAGACTGGCCGCAGGTTTTCGCCGCCTGGTGCAGCACAGGCGAAAGAGGAATCTTGTCCGCCGTCACCACTGCCCCGACCCCGCTCTCCGCACAAATATGGGCGAGATCGGTGGCCAGACCGTCGGAGAGATCCTGCATGGCATGGACCAGCCCGCTCTCGGCCAATACCCTGCCTAAGGCCACCAGGGGAGCCGGGTTCAAATGCGCGGCAACCAGAGTCTGCCAGTCGGGCGCATGAGCCAATCCCATCCGGCACAGGGCCAGGCCCGCCGCCGCCTCACCCAGAAAACCGCTGACCAGGACCACATCCCCGACCCGAGCGCCCTTTCTGGCAAGCAGCTCTGCCTCGGCCATCTCCCCGATTACCGTAACGGAGAGCACGCTCTCATGCCCGCTCTGCACCGTATCCCCGCCGATCAGGACAACCCCATGCTCGGCAAGCACGGCGAGAAAACCGGACATGAACGCATCCAGCCATTGGCTCTCGAAGGTCGTGGCCAAGGCCAGGGAAAGCAGGGCGAAACGGGGCAGACCGCCCATGGCCGCGATATCGCTGATATTGACCGAGGCCGCCTTTCGGCCCAGTTCCAGGGGAGGATGCCAGCTGAGATCAAAATGAACCCCTTCCACCATGGTATCGGTGGTGACCAGGCTGACCCGGTCCTGGGCTGTTTTGTACACCGCGCAATCGTCGCCGATCCCGAGCAGAAGATCGCCGGAACTTCCAGCCGCCTGGCGAATGCGAGCGATGATCTCTCTTTCTCCTTCGGGCCTGGCCATGCTCATCCTTATTTTTTTCGTCAAGCCGTTATCCAAAACACATCTCGTCTGATTGACCAAAACGGCAGCAGCGCCAGCGGTATAAAGAGCCGTAGCAGCGCCGCGTACACTGCTGTAAACGGCGATGAAATAATCAAGAAAATACAAATAATTCGCAACGGCTCTTAAGTTTTTCTAAAAATATCCCGATCTGTTAGCCAAAGGACAACTGAGGAACCGATCATGCAAGTAATCTGCTGCGTTTGTCACAAAACAAAAAACCACAAGGGCTGGGCAAAACAGACTGCCAGGTCCGGGGGACAGCTCTCACACGGCTATTGCCCCCAGTGTTACCAGCAAATGATGGAGAAGGTGGAAAACTTCTTTGTCATGAACGACTGCCGCAAAAGCGCCTGACCTGCCAACCGCCCTCTTACTTGATCACCGTAAGGAAGGGCTTTTTCTTTTTCCCAGGCCCGAGCTGTCCCTCGCTTTTCTTCTGCGCCGACTCCCCGCCCCCGCCAAAATCAATGGCCTTGATAAACCGCTCCTCGCCACCCATGGTGAATAGTTCCTGCCCGGTGAATTGTGGCGTACGCAAAGTCCAGGCAACCTTCTGCGGGGGGATGGTCAACAATTGCAGGTTCACCTGCCACCACTCATCTTTTTTATTATAATCCCTCTCGATCCCGGTGACCAAGGCATACATGATCCGTTCGGCCACGATCAGGACAATATCCCCGACCTGGGTGGTTTCCTTGAAGACAAAGATATTTTTCAGGTCGTTTACAATTTTTTCTATCAT
>CAYTVV010000184.1:0-2796 GCA_964441875.1 uncultured Desulfurivibrio sp. | reverse complement strand
TCGAGGTCGAGAAATTTGCAGTAGGAGGTGCCGAAGTCGCCCAGGATCATGGCCGCACCCCGGAAAGCTCAAGAAAGGCCTGGACCTTGGCGCGGGCGCTGCTGGTGGTGTGCACATCCACATCCAGGTACAGGGCGTGGGGATGCTTTTTCGCCAGATAGCGGGCCAGCGCGGTCTTTGCGCAAAAGGACTGGGCAAAGAAAACCGTGGGCACCTCGGGGTTGAACTGGGCCTCCAGAGCGTGATCGGCAGGGGTCTTGTTTTCCATGCAGCGGGCCCAGCCGTAGATATGGGTGGTCTCCGGGAACAATTCGAGGATGGAGAAATCCCTGGGCGGCACCCCCCAGAAACCGGCGCTCGGCGTACAAGGCGGCGGCGGGTTGTCGTAGGCAGCGGCGGATTTGACCCCGGCGGTGATGGCCTGCATCCGATCGATGAGGGGCAACCTGGTCTGGCACAGGGGTACACCGAAGCCAGCGGTGTCGGTATTCTTGGTGCAGATCACCGGAATGGGCAGGGCCTCGGCCAGGATCGTGGCCGTGTGCAGGGCGCAATCGCACTTGCCTGGGCCGGTGTCGGCATAGATCGCGTCCAGCTCAAGGTGCAGGGCATTGACCACGGCGGTGCGGAGGATGGCGCAGTAGACCCTGGGCAGATAAGGGCTGGCGGTTTCGAGATCCTCCCGGACCAGGGGTTCGTCCAGATCATGGATGATAAGATTGTGTTCGTTGGCACATCGGATCACATCCAAGGGCGGAACGCCGATGATGCCGATCTTGCGGAAGCGGCTGAGCGTGGCGGCTAAGGATGCGGGCTCGAGGTTCATTTCAGAGTTACTGATTGTGCCGTTTCAAGAGGAAGCAGCCAAGGGCGATGGTCAGAAGATGCACGGACCAGGAGGCGATGCCGGGCGGCAGGATGGCGGTTTTGGCCAGGGATTGGCTGGCGCTCCAGGCGCCCCAAGCGGCAAAGGCCATGCCGCAGCTCACCGGGATGGCCAGGGCCAGATCGCGGCCCTTGTTTTTATGCACCGAGAGCATCACCGGAATCCCCAGCAGGAGCAGGGGGATGCCCAGAAAGATGTAGGAGAAGCGGCGGTGGAATTCCAGCAGCGATTCGTGGTTGGCAACCTTGCTGTCCATGGCCTGCTTCAGGAGCTTGGTGTATGAGAGTTCTTCGATTTTATACGGCGGGACGAAGAATTCTTCCGGCTGTTCGGTAAAGGCCGGGGTGAGCGTCTTGAAGAGCGTCACCGAAAAGCCGCCATTGTCGGTGCGGTCTTTCTGCTGGCCGTTTTGGAGCAGCCAGGCGCCATTTTTCCAGGTGGCGCTATTGGCGGTAATGAGGGTTGTCAGGCCATGTTCCGCATCATAGGCGGCAAAGGAGAAATTGCTGAACTCGTTTTTGCCAAGATTGGGGCGGATAAAGGAATAGATTCCCTCGGTGCCCCGGAAATAGGTGCGGCCATCCCGGATGATGCCCTTGGGTATCTGGTTGTTGACTTCCTCGAACCAGATTCGGTTGGTTGCCGTAGTGGTGGCGGGCAGCACCCATTCGCCGATGATCACGGTGAGCAGGGTGAAGATGGCGGCCGCGATGAATAGGGGTCGGATGATGCGGATCACGCTGATCCCGCTGGCCATGAGAGCCATGAATTCAAAATGGTGGTTGAGCACACCCAGGGTGATGATCCCGGCCAGCAAAATACAGACCGGGATCAATTGCACGTACATGAACGGCAGTTTGAGTAAGAGGTATTTGACTGCCAGGCCGATGGTCTTATGCGCCTCCAGGAAGTTGTCCAACCGCTCAAAAAAATCAACCAGCAGATAGATGGCGATCAGGGAGCAGATGACCAGCACCAGGTTCTTGGCAAACTGGGCCATGAGATAGCGATCCAGCAGCTTCATGGCTTGCCTCCGCTTTTGATTCCCGGCAGCCTAGCCATCAGGGCCAGGGCCGGTCCGCTGAGGCGGGTAAAGAAGAGCGGGATGGTTTCGCTTGCCACCTGCCGGGTGAGCATGAAGGTGAAAAGAGCAATCAGGATATTGGGCAACCAGATACCGACTGCCACCGGTAGATGGCTGCTTTCCGCACTGGCTCTCCCTGCGGTGAAGAGAACATAATAGAGAACAAACAGCAGCAGGCCCAACGGCACACCCAGCGGTCTGCGGCCAGGTCGGGCCAGCATGGCCAGGGGCAGGCCCAGGAGGGTCAGGATAAAGCCGCCCACCGGCAGGGCCATGCGGGTATGGTACTCGATAAGCATGCTCAGGCCGGTGGGGCTTTTAGGGCCATGGCTTGCCACCTGTTCCAGCAGCTGTTTTTGGTTCAGGCCGCTTTTCCCGACCTCGGCAATGGAGGTGCCGCCAATTTCCGTGGGGGCCTTGATGGGCAGATTGATCTGGTAGCGGTCAAAGCGGATGGTCTGGGTGATGTTTTCGTTGGCGCGGTGCAGGGTGCCGTCCGTCAGGGTCAGGGTGATCAGCATATTTTCGGGTTGGGCGCTCAGGCGTCCCGTTTTTCCGACAACAGTAAGAGGCGCGTCGCCGTGCCGCATGTCGGAGACATACACGCCTTGCCATTGCTTGGTTTGCGGATCAACCGCATCGATATACAGCACCACATTGGCGAGGCCTTCGCTGAACTGCCCGGGTTGGATGCCCTTGTCGATCTTTTCCGTGGCCATCTGTAAAAAAAGCGTTTTCATGGCCAGGGTGCCCTGGGGGATCAGGGTGACTGCGGAAAAATAGGTGAGCAGGGAGGTGGACAGGGCGACGACGATAACCGGAGGCA
>CAYTVV010000183.1:0-2845 GCA_964441875.1 uncultured Desulfurivibrio sp. | reverse complement strand
AAATCCCCGCTGCTCGTCGGCTTTGCCGCGGAGAGCCGGGATCATCTCAAGGAAGGGGCCAGAAAGCTCAAGGAGAAAAATCTTGATCTGATCGTGGTCAACGATATCGGAGGGACGGAAACCGGTTTTGCTGCGGACACCAACAGAGTCACCCTGCTTGACCGCAATGGCGCACAAGAAGAATTGCCGCTACTGAGCAAGGAAGAAACCGCCCACCGGATCTGGGACGCGGTGGCCAGGCTGATGGCGGACAACCGCTGAGTCCAACGCACTACAAACAGCGCCCTTCCCCCCCAACATATTTTCCTCTTTATCCCACGAGACTAAAACGAAAAACCGTGGCTGATTTTACAAAACCGGCGGTCCGACCACATCCCCTCGGCGCACTTCATGGCCGCTCCGTTTCGTCACCACCGCAGCCGCAGTGGTTGGTGAAACCCGAAGGATCATGATCTCGCCGGAGGTCCTGCCCTCGGCTTGATCCGCCGCTGCCACCGACAATAGGTCTCCAGGCGCAAGTCCCTGATCCGCGCCGATATTCAGGTAGAGAATATCATCAGGACCGGCAAGCTGGCGCATGAACTGAAACGCCACCACCGCGCCTTTGACCAAGACGGGTCCGGCCTGGGCCGGACGGGCGGCAACCGTAGGCCGCTCTGGAACTTGCCCCAAAACGTCATCGGTTCTCACTTCGGCATAGGCACGCCGGATAACAGCCTGCTGCCTGGATGCATCCGAGGCGACGACCTCGATAATGGCAACGTCCGCCAATAAATGGCCGGGACTCATGCTGAAATACCCCAGAGACTCGACCTTGCCCATATCCCGGTATACGCCAAACTGCTGGCCAACCTGGGCGCCAGGAGCAGAGATCAAAATGGTCTCGCCGAGAGCCGCGCTCTGCCAACCCTGTTCGGTGCCCAGGACCTTACCCCCGTTGGGAATCTCGCTGGTGAGCATACCGATTCCCCGGTCGTAATATTGGGCCGGATCGATCATCAGAGCTGTCTTGGCCTGTTGACCAGTGGAGGGCAAATCTTTTTTTACCACCACGATGGGCAGCGGCTCGGAAGACGAAGCCAAGCCTGCTCGGGCAAGGGCCGAAGATCCGGATTCCACCGGGACAATACCCCTATCCACAGTCAGTTCTCTGGCTGGAGCCTTTCCCAGGCCTGGAATCTTGACCACTTGCCCCGGCTTGATCCAATGGGGGTTGGCAATCCCTGGATTGATCTTCCATATTTTCGGCCAGAGCAGTGGATCATTGAGATAGCCCCCGCTCAGATCCCAGAGGGTATCCCCTTTTTGCACCGCATGACTGGTTGTGTTTTCCGCCCGAATCTCCCTGCCGCCAAAAACTCCGCAGGCAGAGGCAATAATCACCGCTGTTGCAACAAATTTTCTCATTGAGATGCTCCTTTCGAACCAGGCACGATAAAAACGGATAAACC
Source organism: uncultured Desulfurivibrio sp. (assembly GCA_964441875.1). Lineage (GTDB taxonomy): Bacteria > Desulfobacterota > Desulfobulbia > Desulfobulbales > Desulfurivibrionaceae > Thiovibrio. The sequence goes on along the minus strand of CAYTVV010000183.1, from coordinate 1,394 downwards.
GACCGCAAACTCCACAGCCAGTACTATAATCTACGCAAGGTTTCAAAAAATTGTCAAGACGATGCTGCGCTTACCCCATATTTTAAACCGTGCCGATTACATCGTGTTGTGGCCCGGCGGGCTGAAAAAGCGCAGGCGCAGGGCGTTGGAGACCACGGACACCGAACTCATGGCCATGGCCCCCCCAGCGATCATGGGGTTTAAGGTCGGCCCGCCGAAAAGATGCAGCACCCCCGCGGCCACCGGAATGCCGATGATGTTGTAGATAAAAGCCCAGAAGAGATTCTGCTTGATGTTGCGCATGGTGGCGCGGCTCAGGGAAAGCGCGGCCAGAAGGCCGGAGAGATGCCCCTTCATCAAGACAATATCGCCGGACTCGATGGCCACGTCGATGCCGGTGCCCATGGCAATGCCGACATCCGCCTTGGCCAGGGCCGGCGCGTCGTTGATGCCGTCGCCCACCATGGCGACCCGGAACCCCTCTGCCTGCAAGGCCGCCACCTTTTCCACCTTCTGGTCCGGCAGCACCTGGGCAAACACCTCGCTGATCCCGGCCTGGGAGGCGATGGCCCGGGCGGTAATTTCATTATCGCCGGTGAGCATGAAGATCTTGATTCCCATCTGCTCCAAAGCGCTGATGGTCGCGGGCACCTCGGCTTTTAACCGATCGGCAATGGCCAACAACGCGACCAGCTTGCCATCCGTCGCACAGTACAGCGCGGTCTTGCCATCCCCGGCATAGCCATGGGCGATTTGCTCAACCACCAGGCCCAGCCCCGTAACATTCTGCTCCACCATGAACTCATGGTTGCCGAGCAGCACATTCTGGTCCCGCACCATGGCCCGGATACCGCGACCGGGAAACGCCTCGAAATGGGAAGGCTCTGTCAGGGTCAGCTCTTTTTCCCTGGCTGCGTTGACAATGGCCTCGGCCAGGGGATGTTCCGAGCCGCTCTCGGCGCTGGCCGCCAGAGATAAGATGTGAGGGACATCTATCCCCGGCGACACCGCCTGCACATCGGTCAATTCCGGGCGGCCATGGGTCAGGGTGCCGGTCTTGTCAAAAACAATGGCGTCAATCTTCTGCGCCATCTCCAAGGCCTCGCCGCTTTTCACCAGCACCCCCAACTGGGCGCCGCGCCCGGTGCCGACCATGATCGAGGTCGGGGTGGCCAGGCCCATGGCGCAAGGGCAGGCAATGACCAACACCGCGATGAAGATCCGCAGGGCAAAGGAAAATTCGGCCTGACCGATGAAATACCAGGCCAATCCGGCAACAATGGCCAAGACAATAACGGTGGGCACGAAATAAAGACTGATGCGGTCCGCCAGATTGGCAATGGGCGCCTTGGAGCCCTGGGCCTCGCGGACCATGGTGATGATCCGGGCCAGCA
>CAYTVV010000182.1:0-2871 GCA_964441875.1 uncultured Desulfurivibrio sp. | reverse complement strand
GAGGCGGAGCTGCTGATGCAGTACGCCAAGCTCCACCGCAAGGCCGAGCGGGGCGCGGATTACATCATTACCCAGGTCGGCTACGATGCCCGAAAATTCCACGAATTGCTCCAATATGTCCGCCAACACGACCTGAACCTGCCGGTGCTGGGTAATGTTTTTGTTCCCAACCTCACGGTGGCCAAACTCATGCACACCGGGAAAATCCCCGGCTGCATCATTACCGATGCGCTATACGCCGAAATCCGCCGCGAGGCGACAAGCCCGGACAAGGGCAAGCAAGCCCGGCTGCTCCGGGGGGCGAAGCTGCTGGCCATCCTCAAGGGGTTGGGCTATGCGGGCGCCCATCTCGGCGGACCGGGACTCACCTATGAGAACATCGACTTTCTCCTCAGCACCGCCGATTCGCTTACCGGAAACTGGCAAGAATTGGTGGCGGAGATGGGCTACTGGCACCAAGACGGCTTTTATCTCTATGAAAAAGATGCAAAAACCGGCCTCAACACCAGTGAGCCCGCGCCCTGCGCAACAGAACCGGCAGGATTACAGATCAACTACCGGATGGCCAGAATGGTCCATAACCTGGCCTTCACCCAGGAGGCGCCGCTCTACCCGGTGTGCAAAAAAATCTGTCTCGCTCTGGAAGGCGGCAGGCTAGACAATACCCTCTCCCACCTGGAACATGTAACCAAGTTTCTCCTCTTCGGCTGCCAGAACTGCGGGGATTGCACCCTGGGCGACCTGGCCTTTGTCTGCCCGCAAGCCGGCTGCGCCAAATACCTGCTGAACGGCCCCTGCGGCGGTAGCCGCGACGGCTGGTGCGAGGTGTACCCCGGCAAAAAACGCTGCCTCTATGTCCGAATCTACGAACGCCTTGCCGCCCACGGCCTGCCGGAATCCATGCGGCATGGCTTTGTCCCCCCGCGCAACTGGGCGCTCAACAACACCTCCTCCTGGCTCAATTTTTTCCGGGGGCTGGATCACGCCGGGGCAGGTCTGAAATAGTCGCGACAAAAAAATATTTCCCATCCATATAATTAGGATGTATATTTCTTCTTTTTTTTCGGGTGACCGACCAGCATGCCATACGGAATGTAACTGTTCAGCAGTGCTACAGATGCGAGGAAGAGGTCTACGAAGTGTGCTATTGCACATGAGTAGGCCGATGACGAAGCAGATGTGGTGATGCTGGACAGTTACAAAATAAGGAACAAAATACCATGACATACTCTGACGCATCACGCCCCAAGGACGAATGCGGCGTTTGTGGAATTTTCGGCCATGAGGACGCGGCCAAGCTCACCTATTTCGGCCTCTACGCCCTCCAGCATCGGGGTCAAGAGAGCGCCGGGATCGTGGCCAGCGACGGCAACCAGATCTCCCAGCACAAGGGAATGGGTCTGGTGCACGATGTTTTCAGCGAGGCCGACCTGCAAGGACTCAAAGGCCACCTCACCGTGGGTCATGTCCGTTACTCAACCACCGGTGCTTCCAACATCATCAACGCCCAGCCCTTCACCGCCACCCACCAGGGCTGCACCGTGGCCGTGGCCCACAACGGCAACCTGGTCAATATCCGCAGCCTGCGCAACGAGCTGGAAAAAAAGGGCTCCATCTTTCAGTCCACCATGGACAGCGAGGTGGTGGTCCATCTGCTCGCCCGTTGCTCCCATCTGGGCCTGGAAAAAGCGCTCATCGACACCTTTGAAAGCATCAAGGGCGCCTACTCCATTCTGCTCATGACCGAAGACAAACTCATCGCCGTGCGCGATGCCGGAGGCTTCCGGCCGCTCTGTCTCGGCCGGCTCAATAACGGCGGCTTCATCGTCGCCTCGGAAACCTGCGCCCTGGATCTGGTCGAGGCCCAGTATATCCGCGACATCGAGCCCGGCGAAATCCTGATCATCGACCGCGACGGCCAGCGTTCCCTCCACCTTGACACCAGCCAGCGCCGCAGCTTCTGCATCTTCGAGCAGGTCTATTTTGCCCGGCCCGACAGCGATATCTTCGGCATCAACGTCTATCAGAGCCGCAAGCGCATGGGCGCGATCCTGGCCCGCGAATGCAAGATCCAGGCGGATTTCGTCATGCCCTTTCCCGACTCCGGCAACTACGCGGCCATCGGCTTTTCCCAGGCCTCCGGCATTCCGCTCGAGATGGCGGTGATCCGCAACCACTATGTGGGCCGCACCTTTATCCAGCCCACCCAGTCCATGCGCGACTTTTCCGTACGGGTGAAACTGAACCCCATCCGCTCTTTTTTAAAAGACAAACGGGTCATCATCCTGGACGACTCCATCATCCGGGGCACCACCGGCCGCTCCAGGGTCAAGTCCCTGCGCGAAGCCGGGGTAAAAGAGATCCACATGCTGATCAGCTGCCCGCCCACCCGCAATCCCTGCTACTACGGGATCGACTTTCCCTCGGGCGGCGAGCTCATCGCCAACAAAAAAACCGTTGACGAGATCCGCGATTACCTGGGGCTTGACTCCCTCTACTACCTCAGCCTTGAAGGATTGTTGGAAGCCTGCGGCGGCCCGCCGGACGGCTATTGCAAGGCCTGCTTTGACGGGAATTATCCGGTGGAGCCGGACAAGGATTTCTGCAAACTTCTTCTTGGCACCAGAAACGCTTGCCAATCCACGGGTAAAAAATAGGAACCCTCAGACCAATGAGCATTGAACAGGCCAAGGAAGTTCTCAGGATTGAAGCGGAAGGCATCACCGCCCTGCTCGACCAGATCGACGCCGATTTTGAAAAGGCCGTGGCCATGATCATGGCCTGCCCGGCCAGAGTGGTGATCACCGGCATCGGCAAATCAGGGATCATCGGCCAGAAGATCGCCGCCACCATGAACAGCACCGGCACCCC
>CAYTVV010000181.1:0-2931 GCA_964441875.1 uncultured Desulfurivibrio sp. | reverse complement strand
GGATCAGCCGCTACGAGAAGTTTTCCAACATCGCCTACGATGCCCTCAAGGACATCGACGGCGTGCTGGTGAATCGGACCAACGGCGCGTTCTACATGAGCGTGGTTTTCAAGGAAGGGAGACTGAACAGCCGACAGACCCTGTCCATCGGCAACAAGGAGGTTCGCGCCCAGGTGGAAAGCCTGGTGTGCGGGCCGAACGTGGCCTGCGACAAGCGTTTTGTCTACTACCTGCTGGGGGCCACCGGCGTCTGCGTGGTGCCGCTTTCCTCGTTTGCCACCGAGTTGCAGGGGTTCCGCATCACCCTGCTTGAGCGCAACGAAGAGCGGTTCACCGAGATTTTCCAGATCATTGCCGATGGGATCAGGCAGTACCTGAATTCATAGCCCTGGGTTTGTGCCACAACAAAAAAGCCTCTTTCCTTAGCGGGAAGAGGCTTTTTTGTTGATCCCTGTGTTCGGTCAATTTATGGCGTGGAGGTTGGTCCGGGGAGGCAAATTTTTTCCCGCAGCTCAGCCAGCAACCGATGTATTTCGAGCAGGGCCGCATCCTGCGCCGCCAGGTGTTCGAGAATGGCGCGGACTTCCTGCTCGGCTCGTTCATTGATCAGATAATCGTTATGCGCCTCCAGCCGGTCCCGATTGGCCTGCCGGTTTTCGCTCATCATGATGATGGGCGCGGCATAGGCGGCTTGCAGGGAGAGGACCAGGTTCATGAAGATGAAAGGGTAGGGGTCCCAGTGGCGAAGCCAGGCAGTAACATTGACCACAACCCAGATTGCCAGGAGTATGGTCTGGACGATGATGAACCACCAGCTCCCCAGATTCATGGCGACCCAGTCGGAGGCTTTTTGGCCGAAGGTCAGCTGGGTTGCAATGATCTGGTTGACGTTTTGTACTGGCGGATGCTCGTGTTTGAACGGTTTGGGAAATCGTGGCTTGGTCATGTTCGCTCCGTTTTCGTTCCCATGAGCTGCAAGTCTTTACGGTTTCCTGGTGGAGAGCACGATTTGCTGCATCTCAAGCTTGAGCTGGCGGTTTTTCACCTCGGTCAGGCTGAATGAGGCAACCTTGTCCTCGATGAAGACATGATACACCTGGAATGAGCCGGGGAGCTGCTTGTGGCGGCATTTCTGGACGATCACCCCGCCATCGTTTCCCCGGTAGCGTTTTTCGATGATGAGGTTGGGGAAATGTTTTTGGGTCAGCAGCACATCAAGGGGCGTTTTCTCCCGGGTTGCCTGTTTGTTTCCGGTGCCGAGCATGGATTGCACGGTTTTGCCGATTGCATCGGCGATACTGTCCCCGGCCACATAAAAATATCCCCGTTGTGTACCTTTGTCTTTGTCCGTGGTCAGGGTGACAAAACGGGTGGTCAGTTGGGATTGTCCGTCTCTGCCGAGGATAGATCCTTCTCCCTGGGTTGAGACCACACGCCAGGGCCGTTGGTAGGTGAAGATCAGGCCCGTGTTGTAATCCGTGAACACCTGGGGCTGCGGCGCAGGCGGTTGGGGCGGCTGAGGCGGTGATTGAGCCGGTTGCGCGTCCTGGGTCGGGACGGCGGCCTTGTCCGGCGGTGTTCCTGTGGCTGTTTGCGTTACGGTGTCCTTGGGGATCAGGGAAACACGTTTCCCTTTTGTTTCAGGACGAACCGTAGCGGTGGGTTTTTCTGGCGGGGAGCTTGGGACTGCCTTCGTCTCTTTGTCCGTGCGGGGAGATGGGTCGTGCACGGCGGGCAGGGTGCAATTGCTGACAAGGAAAACAAGGGCGAGCATGGCTGGAATATAGGTATGTTTTTTCATGGGGTCTCCATTGCCTCAATCTGCTGGGAATGCATGCAAAGGTGTACCGTCGGCCGAGAAGGCTGTCAATCTATAACTGCCCAGCAGCACCGCATCTGCTTCGCAGTCTCGCGGTGCTCGCTTAGCTGCCATCGGCTTGGCTCATATGCACTAGCACACTTCGTAGGCCTCTTCCGCGCATCTGCGGCAGCAGTGAAGCGGCGCTGCTGAACAGTTATATTTCGTAGTTTTTGCCCAATTTAGGCCCCAAACGAGACAATCGCAAAAGAGAAGCGTGACGGCTCGGGCAGAAAAAGATTGCTGCCCCGGCTTTTTTTTTTTAACATCACTGCCTCACAGTATATGTGCGATGTGCAGTGATAATCCGGCGGCGTACGCCCGGTTGGGCCTCCTCTACCGCCTGCCCGTTACCAAGAGAGAACTGTAATGAGAATTTTATCAGGGATTCAGCCCTCTGGCCAGCTTCATATCGGCAACTATTTCGGCATGATGCGCTCCATGATCGCCAGCATGGATTCCAGTGAGCTGTACGCCTTTATCGTGGATCTCCATGCCCTTACCTCGGTGCAGGATCGGGAGCGCCTGTCGCGCGGCACCCTGGAGGCGGCCACGGATTTTCTCGCCTTGGGCCTTGATCCGGAGCGCTGCACCTTCTGGGTGCAGTCCGATGTGCCCGAGGTCACCGAGCTGACCTGGATTCTTTCCGTCCTCACCCCCATGGGGTTGCTGGAGCGCTGCCATTCCTACAAGGACAAGGTCGCCAAGGGCGTTGCTTCAAGCCATGGCCTGTTTTCTTATCCGGTGCTCATGGCCGCCGACATCCTGCTTTACCAGGCTGAGCGGGTGCCGGTGGGCAAGGACCAGAAACAGCATCTGGAGGTGGCCCGCGATATCGCCATCAAATTCAACAACATCTTTGGTGAGACCTTTGTCGTGCCCGAGCCGGTCATCGACGACAACCTGGCCACCATCCCCGGCCTGGACGGGCAGAAGATGTCCAAATCCTACGGCAACACCATCCCCATCTTCGCCACCGAGAAGGAGTTGAAGAAAAAGGTCATGGCCATTGTCACCGACGCCACCCCGGTGGAAGAGCCCAAGGACCCGGAGAAATGCAACCTCTTCAGCCT
>CAYTVV010000180.1:0-3011 GCA_964441875.1 uncultured Desulfurivibrio sp. | reverse complement strand
GCTGGTGGACCCCAAGCGCATCGAGCTTTCCTGCTACGAGGATATCCCCCACCTGCTGCATCCGGTGGTGGTGGACCCCAAGCTGGCCAGCCGGGCTCTATTGTGGGCGGTGCGAGAGATGGAGCGCCGCTACCAGCTGATGGAAGAGGCCAAGGTCAAAAGCCTGGCCAGCTACAACGCCGAGGCCGTGGAAAAATTGCCCCTGATCGTCATTATCATCGACGAGCTGGCCGACCTGATGATGGTTTCCTCCCGCGAGGTCGAGGATTCCGTGGCCAGACTGGCCCAGATGGCCAGAGCTGCGGGGATGCATCTGATCCTCGCCACCCAGCGCCCCTCGGTGGATGTGCTCACCGGCCTGATCAAGGCCAATTTCCCCACCCGGATGTCGTTCAAGGTCTCCTCCAAGATCGATTCCCGCACCATCCTGGACGGGAGCGGGGCTGAGCACCTGCTGGGCGCAGGCGACATGCTCTTCATGCCCCCGGGCACCAGCAAGCTCCAGCGAATCCACGGCGCCTATATCTCGGAAAAAGAAACCGAGCGGATCGTCACCTTTCTTAAGGAGCAGGGCGCTGTGCGCTACGATGAAAGCGTGCTGAAGCTCGCCGAGGAAGCCGAGGCCGGCGAGGGCGATGAGGGTGGGGATTCGGACGAGAAATATGACGAGGCCGTGGCCCTGGTCTGCGAATCGGGCCAGGCCTCCATCTCCATGGTCCAGCGGCGGCTGCGGGTGGGCTACAACCGGGCGGCCCGGATGATCGAACTTATGGAAAAGGAAGGGGTGGTCGGCCCGGCGGACGGCTCCAAGCCCCGCGAGGTCTTGGCTCGAAAAAGTTACTGATTATTTTTCAGCACTGCCAGGTTACGAAATTGCAGCCGGGTAAAATGTTGTATTAGCACCTGAAAAATCCCCCTGGCCCCCCTTTGCCAAAGGGGGGCCAGGGGGATTTGGACGTTTTGATTGATGGCGCAAGTTATTAACCGGACAATACTGATTATTTTCCGCAGGCAGCTTGCCATAATTTAATGAATGACTAATTTACAGGGCAGCGATGTTCTGTTTTTTTATAGGATTTTGGTGAGGAATGCATATGAGAGTGGCTGGATCGCCCATTGATATAACGAGAGTCCGGACGGTTGTGTACCACATGCCGGATGGCCAGCAGTTTTCCATCAACATGGAAGGCATTGAGCAGTTTGTCGAGCTCGGACCGGGTCGGGTCTGCGACACCTCGGATATCGACGGGGTGCTGCATTTTTTCCCGCGAGGGAATGCCTGAGTAAAGTACCTCCTCATCATCAACTAAAAACCGGTCTTGAAGGGTAGGACTGGTTTTTTTAAGGAATAAATCTGTAATCTACGGCGTCAACCCGGCGAAGGCCGGGGTCCAGAAAAGTTCTAACGATCTGGATTCCGGCCTTCGCCGGAATGACCTTGTAGGCTCCTCTCTTCTTCCGGCAAACCCATGCTGATCAACCCCAAGAGCGACGGCCATGTCCACACCCGGCTCTGCCATCACGCCACCGGCGAGATGGAGGAGTATGTGGTCGCTGCCATCGGCAAGGGGTTGGAGGAGCTTATTTTTCTCGAGCACCTGGAATGCGGTGTCCGCTACCGCGAGGACACCTGGCTTTCCGAAGAGGATTTTGCCGCCTACCATTGCGAAGGCCAAAGGCTGCAACAGGTTTATGGAGATCGGCTCCGCATCGGCCTTGGAGTGGAGGTGGGCTACAATCCCAAGCAGGTGGCGGAGATTTTGGAGTTCCTCCAGCGGTACAAATGGGACCGGGTCGGTCTCTCCTTCCATTATTACGAGATCAAGGGGCGTCATTACAACGTGGTGAGCCGCCGCAAGGCCAATCTGGAGCCTCTGGGCAAGCAGGGGGTGGAGCGAGTGATCTCCGAGTACTTCGCCACTCTGCTGGAGGCGGTCGAGGTCCTGCCCGGCACGGTGCTCTGCCATCTGGACGCCGTGCTGCGTCATCATCCCGAGGTGCATTTTACTGGGGCGCATCGGCGGCAGATTACGGCAATTTTTCAGGGGATGCTTGGTAAAGGCATGGCTTTGGAGGTGAATACCTCCGGGTTTTCCCATCGGGGGGAGCAGTATCCGGCGATGGGGATTCTTGAGGAGGCGATTGCCTTAGGGGTTCCGCTGGTGGCAGGGTCGGATGCGCATCGGCCTGGTGAGGTGGGGCGCTTTTTTGAGAGGTTGTGGTAGGCCGCGTTGGCGGAACACTTATTTCTGTGCGGATTCCATGCCGAGGTGCACTCCCAGCCCGAGGATCGCGGTGCTCACTATCTGGGCAAGGTGGAAGAGTCCGTTGTGGTCAAAGGGGAAAACAAGGTGGAGTGAGAGATTGCTTGCCTGCACTGCGGCCCCCGCCAGATTGAGGAGAATTGCCAGGGCAATAACTGCGGCGCCTTTCAAGCGATGTGTAACGGCCAGAAAGGTGTAGATGGCTAGTGTACTCAGCAGAATTGCTGCCGCATACACGATGAAGACGATAAACTTTCCGCCCAGCAGCGCGGTCAGTCCGAGAAAGGCAGCGCTCATGCCGATGCCCCATGGGACGAGGCGCTTCGCCGTGGCTTGCCCCCGCCAATCCGCAACAGCCCCCACGATGAACAGCAGTACGAGGATTCCCAGGCTCAGGTAGAGAGGGGTCCATAATGCTATGCGCATGGGTTTTGGTAGCTCCAGGGCGTGTAGCAGGGCGCCGAGGGAGGATGCTGTTGCGAGGAGGGTGAAGATTGAGCACCAGAGGTTGGTTCGCCAGCGGTTTGTGGTTGCAGAGCGCAGGAGGAGTGCGATGATTATGGTGCATTCGATGGCCAGGAGGGCATCGGTGGCGCTGGTTGTTAGTTCGGTTGGGGAGGTGGTTAGGAGCACGGTGGGTTCGTTGAGTTAGAGGGAATGGGTTTGTTCATTTCTTTGCTTGCCCAAAGAAACGAACCAAAGAAAGGGCACCCGTGTCACTTGTCCCGCCGAAGGCGGGATGCCCTG
>CAYTVV010000179.1:0-3029 GCA_964441875.1 uncultured Desulfurivibrio sp. | reverse complement strand
TGGGCGGCATGCGCGTGGAGTTCATCGTCCACACCAACCGCTCGTACCTCAACTATATCTACGAGCGGGAGGTCTCCCACGACGAGTATGAGGTGAAGCGGATCTTCGACTCCGGGGTGGCCCAGCTGCTTTTTCCGCAGGATATCTACGAGATCGACATCGCCGAGAAGAAGGAGGCGGTGCTCCGCTGGTTCAGGAAACGGATCGAGGAGTTTTGAGGGGGAGGGTATTATGGAAATAAAGGAGATATGATTATCGAGCCGGTCAAGATAATTAAGGCAATTGCCGGAGACGGCAAGCTAGTATTTGAATTCTTCGCTTTCTTCTCCCGTTTTGAATACTCCTTGAAGCGTTCTGGGTTTCTAAGGCGGGGAAGGAATGGCAGAGCCGAAGTGGATTGGGACAAGTATGCCAAGAGCTTAGAGGGGAAATTTTTAGGAGTTGAAAATCCTGAATTTCAGGCTGCTATTAGCTCTCTGACGGGCAAGCCTCCCAAAACCCAGATAGTCACAGCAGGAGACAAATTAGATTGGAGTGACACGTTGCAACGCTCGGGTGAGCATGATGAGAGCTACATTCTCCGTCTCGTGAGAACTGTCAGGAACAATCTATTCCATGGCGGCAAGTATCCGCATCCGGTGGGGCCGATTGATGAGGTTGCGCGGAATCCACGTCTGCTGGAAGCCGGTATCGTCGTCCTCAGGGGGTGTCTTGCTCTTAGCGAGTCCGTCAGATCCATTTTTGAAGAGACGGTATAATCATGGGTTGGTGTCATCCTGTCTTGGCGCGACTGCGAATTTCAGTTGCCGCCTCCCCCCTTGACACTTTTCCGGAAAAACGGTAAGTCCTTTCAGTATGTTATGGGTTTCTTGATCTCAAACCGCCGTTTTCTGCCTGAACTGGGGAGTGAATGACCACAAAACCTGAATCCGCCGGGAAACCGGCAGCTTCCACCCAACGCCTGCTTCGGGCTATTCCCAAGGTTGATGAATTTCTAGGCTGGCTGGACCCGCCTCCCGATGCGCCTGCTTCGCTGGTGAAAGGCTCGGTGCGCCAACTGCTGGAGTCGCTCCGGCAGGAGATTCTCAAGGGCGCGCCCATCAAGCCCGCCGATCTGACTCAAGGCTCTCTGCTTCCCCGCCTGCATAAACTCCTTGCCGTCCGACTCCGTCCCAACTTCCGTACCGTGATCAACGGCACCGGCGTGGTGGTGCATACCAATCTTGGCCGCTCCCTGCTACCCGAGGCGGCCATGGAGAGCCTGCTGGCCGTGGGCAGCCGCTATTCCAATCTGGAGCTTGATCTGGCCACGGGTAAGCGGGGCAGCCGGTACAGCCTGGTGGAGGATATCCTCTGCGAACTGACCGGGGCCGAGGCTGCCCTGGTGGTCAACAACAATGCCGCTGCGGTGATGCTGGTGCTGGACACCCTGGCCAAGGGGCGCGAGGTTATTGTTTCCCGGGGGCAGCTGGTGGAGATCGGCGGCTCTTTTCGAATCCCTGAGGTGATGAGCCGTACCGGGGCCAAACTGGTCGAGGTGGGCGCCACCAACCGTACCCATCTCCGCGATTATGAAAATGCGATTACCGAGGAAACCGCGTTGCTCCTCAAGGTGCATACCAGCAACTACCGGATCATCGGCTTTACCTCCGAGGTGCCGCTTGTCGAACTGGTCACCCTGGCCGCTCGTCACAACCTGCCGGTCATGGAGGACCTGGGCAGCGGCTGTCTGGTGGATCTTTCCCGTTTCGGCCTGGCCAAGGAGCCCACCGTGGGTGAGGTGGTCCGGGCCGGGGTCGATGTGGTGACCTTCAGCGGCGACAAGCTGCTGGGCGGGCCCCAGGCCGGGCTTATTGTGGGCAAGAAAGAGATCATCGAGCAGATCAAGGCCAACCCCATGAACCGGGCGTTGCGCATCGACAAATTCACCCTGGCCGGGCTGGAGGCGGTGCTGCGGCTCTACTTCGACGAGGAGAAGGCCATCGCCGCCATTCCCACCCTGGCCATGCTGGCCATGCCCTTGGTCGACATCGACCGGCGGGCCAAACGGTTGCGCCGCCTGATCGGCAAACCGCTTGCTCCGGTCTGCCGGGTGGAACTGAAGAATATCACCTCCATGGTGGGCGGCGGCTCGCTGCCGGAACAGCCCCTGCCCAGCCGGGCCGTGGCCCTTGCTCCCTTGGATCGAAGTGTGAATGAGTTGGAAAAGGGCTTGCGGGAGCTGTCGCTGCCGGTGCTTGGCCGCATTGAGGATGACTGGCTGCTCCTCGATATGCGCACCGTGGCGGACAAGGAAGTGCCCATGCTGGCCAATTGTTTGAAAGAAGTCTTCGAGGCTAAGAACCAATGACCATCCCTTTGCTGTTTGAGGCCGGGCCGTTGACCCCTGCCGATCTTCGCCGTTTTTCCACGCTGTTCACCAAGACGGCTTTTGATTTTTTCCCCTGTGATACGGCCCGACTGGTGCCTCTGGGCGAAGATGAGGGCAAGCCGCCTGCGGAGCTTAAGGCCGGATTGAAGCAAATCCGCGACAACCATCTGCCTGTGGCCGATACAGAGCAGCAGGAGCTGCTACTGCCCATCTGGGGCGGGGAAACGCTCTGCGGGCTGCTGGTGGTCCAGGGCGGCGAGGAACAGCTCTACGGGATGCCGACGGTCTGGCTCGACGAGCAGAGCCATATTATTTCGAGAGAGTTTTATCTGCTCAAGCAGAGCTGCCAGGACCCGGCCACCGGGCTGGTGAACGGCTTTCATCTGCGGGGAGAGCTTGAGGCCCTTGCCCAGGAAGAGGCTGATGCCGTGGTGCCTTTGGCCTCGTCCACCCTTGCCCTGCTGGAGGTCTACCCGCGTACCCGTGACGCGGATCGGAGCCTGCGCTACATCGTGCGGGCCGGAAGCTGTCTTGCCTCCATGGTCGGTGAGGATATGCATCTGCACCATCTGGGCGCCGGGATCTTCGGCCTGCTTTGGTATGGGGTGGACATGGAGCAGGCCCGCCAGTTGGGCGAGTCGCTCCTCCTGCGGCTCAA
>CAYTVV010000178.1:0-3031 GCA_964441875.1 uncultured Desulfurivibrio sp. | reverse complement strand
GGCTGACCCGAAGTCAGTCTTGGTCTCCTTCGTTGCGGAGAGCGGCAAATTAGTCGATCCGGCCCACCCCGTCAACCCTATTTTTCACTTTTTATTCAGCAAGCACCAAAAAGCACACTAATCCATTGAAATAAATTGTATTTTTTCTTGTTGACCAGCCTTGCTTGTTTGTGAATTAATACAACTGAATCCTTTTTCGTAGTATATAATGTAATAGACAGAGGCCGATTGCCTTGGAGGGTGACCATGCACGAAGCGCTCTTTTACAGCCAACCCGCAGACACCCCCGGCCATGTCCGCTGCCTGCTCTGCCGCCATCATTGCCTGATCGGTGAAGGCCGCCGAGGAATCTGCAAGGTCCGAGAAAATCGGGGTGGGATTCTTTACAGCCTCAACTACGGTCGCTTGATCAGCGAGAATATCGACCCCATCGAAAAGAAGCCCATCTTTCATCTACTGCCCGGCTCCCTTTCCTATTCCATTGCCACGGTGGGCTGCAATTTCCGCTGCCAACACTGTCAGAACTACGAGATCTCTCAGTACCCCCATCGCCATGCCGGAGATATCCCCGGCACCCTGCGCACCCCGGCAGAAGTGGTCGAAGCCGCGCAACGTTCCGGCTGCCAATCCATCAGCTACACCTACGTGGAGCCCACCATCTTTTACGAATTCGCCCTCGATACCGCCAGGCTGGCGCGGACGGCAGGCCTAAAAAACATCTTCGTCAGCAACGGCTACACCGGCCCGGAAGCCACCAGGGAGCTGGCCCCGTATCTTGACGCCAACAATATCGATCTCAAGGCCTTCACCGACAAGTTCTACAAGGAGGTGTGCGGCGCCAGGCTACAGCCGGTCCTGGACACGATCCAGTTGATGAAAGAGCTGGGGGTCTGGGTTGAGATCACCACCCTGGTGATTCCGGGCTGGAACGATTCGGACGGGGAACTCACCGACATCGCCCGTTTCATCAAAAGCCTTTCCGCGGATATCCCCTGGCATGTCACCCGTTTCTGGCCCACCTATAAGATGACAGACCGACCGGCCACTCCCCACCACACCCTGGTCCGCGCCAGGGAGATCGGCCTGGCCGAGGGTCTGCGCTATGTCTATGTCGGAAATATTCCCGGCGACACCGGGGAAAACACCCTCTGCCCCAACTGCGGGAAACTGGTCATCGAGCGGGCTGGTTTCGCGGTAACACAGCAACACATGACCGGCGGAAACTGCAACCACTGCCAAGCCCCCATCGCCGGCATTTTCTAGTTGGTCCACAGGAAGACTGGACTACGCCACCCGCCCTCTTACAGCGGCTCGCTCCCGTAATTCTTATTGACGAAAAAGCCGCGATCAGTTTTAATACTTTGATTTTTACTTGAGGTCGGTATCAGCATATTTTCTCGCACAGAAAGGGCACCTTACTCCTTGTTATATATTCTGTATCAACTCTTCGGCTGGCTTCTTTTCATTATCGTTTTTCCTTTTGCCTGTGTGTACCTCAGTCTCTCGGGCAAACATCGCCAAGGTCTTCGGCAGCGCTTTGGCCATGTGGAAGATGTGCAGCTTGATGAAGACAAACCAGTCCGCATCTGGCTGCACGCTTCATCGGTCGGCGAAATGCAGGTTGCCAAGGCGCTGATTTCCGAGATCAAAAAACAGTTGCCCGAGGCGTCCATCGTCGTTTCCACCGGACATCGGCAAGGACTGATCGTGGCAGAAAACCAGCTGCCAGACGATGTTCCCTGTTTTTTTGCCCCGCTTGATCTCATCGGCATTGTCAACCGGACCCTGAAAACGATCCGGCCTACTATATATGTCTGCCTGGAAACAGAACTGTGGCCGAACATCATCCGCCAAACGCAACATCACGGCGCAAAACTGTTCCTGCTGAACGGTCGTCTTTCTGAAAATTCTTATGCCGGCTACCGGAAGATCAAGGGCTTTATGTCGGATCTGCTCTCCTGTTTCACCAAGATCTCCGTTATCCAGGGTGGCGACGCCAAGCGGTTCAGGGGTTTGGGCGCAGATCCGGCCAACATACGAATTTTGGGCAACGCCAAGTACGACCAATCAATCATCCAGACAGACCCGCATCTGGCGGAGCGATATCGACAGATGCTGGATATCCACCGCCGGCAACCGGTGCTGGTTACCGGCAGCACCCATACCGGCGAGGAGGCGATGCTGATCGAGGCGTTTCGTTCCCTGCAACAGCGACTCCCTGATCTTGTCTGGGTAATTGCCCCCCGGCATCTCCGGCGTCTCACTGAAATTGAAAAGATCTTCGAAGATCAGGGGATCGCCACCATGCGCCTGCGTCAGGTTCAGGAACAAGGCCGCAGCACCGAGGTGGTTCTGGTTGACACCATGGGTGAACTGGCAGGCCTCTACTCAATAGCCTCCTATGTTTTCTGCGGAGGGAGCTTGGTGGAGCGCGGCGGTCATAATGTTTTAGAGGCAGCGGCCTGGGGAACGCCTGTTTTTTATGGACCCCACATGGATGATTTTTCCGATGCCAAGGCGCTGCTGGAGGCTGAAGGCGCTGGCTTCTGCGTAAAAACCCCCCAGGAACTCGCCAGCCGACTGCTCTATTTTATTGAGAAACCCGAAGAATATGCCGTGGCAGGGCGAGGCGCCCTGAAGGTTGCCTCCAGACAACAGGGGTCGGCCCAAAAACAGATCGCGCTCATTAAAGAAGATCTGCATTCCGTAACGCAATCATCTTGCGTACATTCTACAACTTAAGAGTTTAGGGAATTCCTATGAAAGCACTTATCGCCCTTGAAGACGGCACTATTTTTGAGGGGAGATCCTTCACCGGCTCCGGAGAAACCAGCGGCGAGATCGTATTCAACACCGGGATGAGCGGCTACCAGGAGGTCCTCACCGACCCCTCCTACAAGGGACAGATCGTAACGATGACCTACCCTCTCATCGGCAACTACGGCGTCAACCCCGAGGACATGGAATCGGACAAGGTGCAGGTCGAGGCGTTCCTCATCAAGGAATACAATGCCATCCCCAGCAACTTCCG
>CAYTVV010000177.1:0-3077 GCA_964441875.1 uncultured Desulfurivibrio sp. | reverse complement strand
CATCACAAGTGATTAAATTGCCGCCCGCAGGGGGCAGCCGACTGGAGAGCTTTCGGTTGTATTCTACCACGATGCCGGGCAAAAAACAGCTTCTCTTCGTGGGAGGTGCAAGAAAAAATAAGGGGCGGAAGGGGTGGGATTCGGCGCTCTATCAGGCCGTTTTTTTGTGGGACCACTTCCCCCATTGTCACGCAGCCGAGCACCGAAGAGGCTGCCGAAAAGGGGATTTGCACTGTTTGAGGCGAAGCCGAGTTTGCAAAGCCCCGGCAGCATCGAGGAGCACAGGGCATCCCGCCTGCGGCGGGACAAGTGGCTGGGTGCCTTTTCTTTTTGGTACTTTTTCTTTGGGCAAGCAAAGAAAAAGTACAGAAGGATGAAGCTATTCCTCTGGCCGCTATGATTGGCTGATAACGAGAGCATCTGCGGCTTGCCCGTAGAATGTTCTCGTTGGCCCATTCCCTCTTAAAAGCCCCTTTTGGCCCTCAAAATGACGCATTCAAGGCGAAATACAGCCAACACCTCATACCATTCTTCTGTAAAATCAATCAGTTGCCTTGGCACGACCCCGCTTCACGCTCTATTATTTCTCTTTGAATGCCGCCATGCCTAACTCTTTCCATAAAATCAGATTCTGGTATGTGTTCAGCATTATTCTGCAATATTTCGTTAATCATTTTGATGGTTTTTTTCGCATGCTTTGTGGAGTAAAACCAAAACTTATAACCTGCTAAATATTCCTCAAGCCTAGGCAATACATTGTACGAAATCATAAAAATCAGCCGATTTGCTTCATGCTCTAGACGATCTAGGTAATCAATATAGGTATTTAGAACATCGTTTTTTTCTGATTCATCTTTCTTCAAAAATCCATCCATGCTCTTGAGGTTATCTTTTACGAAATCGTTTAATGATTTTCTGGTTGAATCGCTTCGAAATAGATATAGAAGCATGTCGTATACCTGAACCAGTTCTAGATTATCGTACCCAAGTTGCAGCGAAAAATCGTTTGGAATATGTGAAAAGTCAGGTCCTGCTTCTGTTAGGATATCAAATTCGTCGGTTAACAGCATAATATCTAATAGCTTTTGATCACCTTTGGCAATTCTATAGGAGGCTTCTATATGTGGTTTGATTGTATGAATCAGCACTATAAACTCAGACGAGAGCATACGCATGCTAGAGTCCAATATATATGTAGCTGCGTAAATCTTCTGCTTGGTTTCTTTGACCCTTCTATTCACAAAATTTATATACATGATAGTCAAAGCTGCTCCTATCGTAGAAAGGAAGGGCAGTACAAGCTTTGATAGAAAAAGTGGCTCCATGCTTAACTTATCCTAGGGTCATAACAAGTTATTCTACGGATCTGGCTATCATGCTAAAAATCATGATAGCCGGAAATATACAAAAAAATCCCGCCCCTCAATCCCCGGCAAACCGCCTCCGCACCTCACCAATCCGCGCAAGCGACTTCCGCACCCTCTCCTCAGAAACCTCCCCCCCCACCGCCTTACTCAACAAATCATACGCCGCGATGATCTTCGCATGCTCATGGCAAATCAACAGCATATCCGCTCCGGCCTTAAAGGCGACAAGGGCGGCATCCGCCACCGTGCCTTCATTCTCAATAGCCCCCATCTCCAAATCATCGGTGACCACCATCCCATCATAGCCCAACTCATCACGGAGCACTCCCCCCAAAATCTTCGGCGACAGGGTAGCGGGCTGCTCGGGATCGAGCTGCGGGTACACGGTATGCGAGGTCATCACCCCGGCCACCCCCGCCCGGATCACCTCGGCAAACGGCACCAGATCGCACCCGCGCAGCTCGTCGAGCGAACGGTCCACCACAGGCAGCACCTTGTGGGGGTCCAGGGTTGCTCCGCCTAAGCCCGGAAAATGCTTGGCGCAGGCAGCCAGGCCGTTCTCCTGCATGGTCGTGATCACCAGCGCACCCAACCGGGCCACCTGCTCCGGGGTGCCGCCCAGGGAGCGGCGCTCCATGAACAGCCCCAGACCGGCCGGACTCACATCCAGCACCGGGGCCAGGTTCATGTTGATCCCCACCGCCAGCAGCTCCTTGGCGCAGGTCCGGGCATAGTCGGTCAACAACTCCTCGGCCCGCTCACTCTCCGCCAGCAGCCTGGCATCGGGAAACTCGGTGAAATAGGGAGCCTTGAGCCGGGCCACGGTGCCGCCCTCCTGATCGATGGAGATCAGCGGCGCGCCCAGCCCAGCGGCGCGACAGGCAGCAACCAGCTCCAGGCAGAGGGTGCGGATCTGCTCCAGGTTCTCGGCGTTTCTCTTGAAGAGAATGAAATTATTGATCCCGTATATATTAATGAGATCGCGGGTGGAATCATCCAACTCGGTGCCAGGCAGGCCGACCATAAACAGGCCGCCCAATGCATTCTTCATGGTTCCCTCTTCATTGTGCATTATCACTGATACTCCACCGGATCAACCCGCCCGGCCTCGGCAAATCCCTTGAGCCGCAACAGACAGCTGTCGCAAGCGCCGCAGGCCCTCCCCTGTGCATCCGGGTCATAACAGCTGTGGGTCAGGCCGTAATCCACCCCGAGCTCGAACCCCTTTTCGATGATCTCCCTCTTGGTCAATTTGAGAAGCGGGGCATGGACCCGGAACCGGGTTTCCCCTTCCACCCCGGTCCTGGTGGCCAGATTGGCCATCTTTTCAAAGGCCTCGAGGAACTCCGGGCGGCAGTCGGGGTAGCCGCTGTAATCCATGACATTGACCCCGAGGAAAACATCGCCTGCGCCCAGCACCTCGGCCCAGGCCATGGCATAGGAGAGGAAAATGGTGTTGCGGCCCGGCACATAGGTGATGGGAATGGAGGCGTTCATCTCCACCTGGCTGCGCCCCTTGGGCACTGCGGTATCCGTGGTCAGAGCCGAACCGCCGATGGCGTCGAGATCAAGGCGAAGAATGAGATGCTTTGCGATCCCCCGGCGGGCGACATTGGCCTTGGCCCGCTCCAGCTCCACCTGCTGACGTTGGCCGTAGGCAAAACTCAGACAGCAGCATTCATAGCCCTCGGCCATGGCCATGGCCAGGAC
>CAYTVV010000176.1:0-3081 GCA_964441875.1 uncultured Desulfurivibrio sp. | reverse complement strand
ATGAAGATGTACACCGCCACCATCCCCGGCAGCGCCCTCAAGGTCCGCTCGCGTGAGTCGTACTACGCGCGACAGAAGCGGCTTTTTGTTGTGGTGGTTATCCTGGTGGCCATCATCCCCCTTGTGTTCATCAGCTGGACCGCCGCGCATTTTTATCAAAAATCATGGCTGAACAAGACCACCGTTGAGCTGACCAGCCTGGCAAACAGCCGCCGGGAGATCATCGACCTCTTCCTCGACAGCCAGGAGAATATCCTGGCCGGGTATGCGGAACTCTATGACTTTGCCTGGCTGAGCACCCCGGGCAACCTGGAAAAACTTTTTCAAGCCATGAACCACCAGGGCGTCATCGTCGATTTGGGGCTCATTGCCAAGGATGGCAGCCACCGCAGCTACACCGGCCCCTTTGCCGAGAACCTCAAGGACAAAAATTACGCCGAGACCCGCTGGTTTGCCGAGGTCATGCAGAGCGGCAGATACATCAGCGATGTGTTCACCGGCTACCGGGGCGTGCCCCATTTCATCGTGGCGGTGACCGACCCTACCCGCTCGTGGGTGCTGCGGGCCACGATCAATTCCGAGCTATTCAACGCCCTGTTGGCCAGCGCCGAGGTGGGGCCGGGCGGGGACGCCTTTATCCTCAACCGCCAGGGCGAGTTGCAGACGCCAAGCCGCCTGGGCCTCACCGCGCTTCCAGCCGGAGAAAAAGAGCTGCTCGCCACGGGCGGCACCCTGACCATCCACCATTCCCAGGGGGCGCTGTACGCCACCACCGGCATGAAGAACAACGCCTGGACCCTGGTGCTAAAAACCGACATCGCCACCTCGCTGGCCGATTTTTACCGGGCCAGGCAGCGCGACCACCTGATCATCGCCTGCGCGGCCCTGCTCATCCTCGCTGTTTCCACCTTCCTGGTCCGCTCCATGATGAACAAGGTCGAAGGCGCGGACCAGCAGCGGATGCTGCTCTACGACCGCATCCGCTATTCGGAGAAAATGGCCCTGATCGGCAGGATGGCGGCCAATGTGGCCCATGAAATCAACAACCCCTTGCAGATCATCGGCGACCAGGCCGGCTGGCTGGACGAGCTGCTCAGCGAGGAAAATCCGGCGAGCCTGAAAAACACCGAGGAATACCGGACTGCCTTTGCCAAGATCCGCACCCAGGTCAAGCGGGCCAGCACCATCACCCACCGGCTTCTGGGTTTTTCCCGCAGCACCGATGGCTTGAAATCGGCGACCAACATCAACGCCCTGGTGGAGGAAACCGTTTCTTTCCTGGAAAAAGAGGCGGCCAATCACCGCATCGCCATCCGCCGCAACCTTGACCCAACCCTGCCGGAGATCACCACCGACAGTACCCAATTGCAGCAGGTATTTCTCAACATCTTAAACAACGCCTTTGACGCCATCGGCAACGACGGCGCAGTCACCATCAGCACCGGCCTCAGCGGCGGGCAGTTGGCGGTGGAGTTTGCCGACAGCGGGCCTGGGTTGCCGGAAGAGGTCTTAAAAAAAATATTTGAGCCGTTCTTCACCACCAAAAAGGCAGGGAGCGGCACCGGGATCGGTTTGGCCATTTCCTACAGCATCGTCGAGCGGCTCGGCGGCAGCATCGAGGTGCGCAACGGCACGCAGGGCGGCTGCGTTTTCCGGGTCAATCTCCCGGTCGCCGCCGTGTAACACCGGGAAAAAGGAGAACCGAAATGAGCAAATTTTCCATCCTGGTCGTTGATGATGAAGAGGAATTTGTCGTCACCCTGGTGCAACGGCTGCGCAAGCGGGGCTGGGCCAGCGAAGGGGTGCTGAGCGGCGGCGCGGCCATAACCAGGATCGCGGCCAGAGATTTTGCCGTGGTCCTACTGGATATGCGCCTCCCGGACATGGACGGCGGCCAGGTTCTCCAAGAGATAAAGAAGATCCGCCCCGCAAGTCGGGTGGTCATCCTCACCGGCCACGCTTCGGCGAGCGAGGGTGAAGAGGGCATCCGAAACGGGGCCTTCGACTACCTGCTCAAGCCGGTGGAATTTGAAACACTGCTGGAAAAACTTGAGGCGGCCAGGAATCGTGGCCCATAAGCCAAACATCAAGAACACTGTAACCAAGGGGAACCGAGGTGTTTTTATTATTCAATTAAGGAAGGAGGAGTACAACTATGAAGTTCTTCAGTCAATTGCACCAGTTCATGATGATGGGCGCCCGCGCCCAGGCAAAATGGGAGCTGGACATCTCAAACACCATCCTACAGGATCGCAAGCGGCTGGCCATTCTCTGCCTGCTGCTCATCCCCATCCTCCTCGGCGGCATAGCCTTTGCCGATGAGATAGTAGGCAAGCTGCCCGGCATGATCGGCGGCAAGACCGCCTACGCCCCGGCCTTTTACACCCCCACCATCTTCTTCGCCTCCATCGGAGTCGGCATCGTCGCCGGTCTGATCACCGGCTGCATCGGCGCGGGCGGCGGCTTCATCATCGCCCCGGCCCTGATGAGCGCCGGGGTCAAGGGTATCCTTGCCGTGGGCACCGACCTGTTCCACATCTTTGCCAAGGCCATCATGGGCAGCGTCCTGCACCGCAAACTGGGCAATGTCTCCGTGGCCCTGGCCATGGTTTTCCTGATCGGCTCCGTCGGCGGCGCCACCTTGGGCGGCTGGGTCAACCGCACCCTGTACGAGATGAACCCGGTCTTAAGCGACGCCTTCATCACCACCATCTATGTTCTGATGCTGGGCTTTCTCTGCTCCTATGCACTGATGGATTTCTTTCGCCAGACCCGCAAGGCTAAGCCCGCCAAGGCCAGCGCCAGCAGTGCCCCGGTCAACACCTCGGGCATGACCAACCTGGCCCAGACGGTCCAGGGCGTCAACCTGCCCCCCATGGTCCAGTTTGACGAAGGCGTCACCCCGGGCGGCCGCAAGATCTCCTGGCTGTTCCTGGTGATCAGCGGCTTCATCGTCGGCTTGGCCGCGGCCATCATGGGCGTGGGCGGCGGCTTCTTGACCTTCCCCATCTTCGTTTATGTGCTGGGCGTTTCCTCGGCCACCACCGTGGGCACCGACATCTTCCAGATCATCTTCACCGC
>CAYTVV010000175.1:0-3219 GCA_964441875.1 uncultured Desulfurivibrio sp. | reverse complement strand
AAGGTCAGGGAGGTGCTTGATGTCACCACCATGACCAGGATTCCCCGGATGCCGGTCTATCTCAGCGGGGTCATCAACCTGCGCGGCAACGTGGTGCCGGTGATGGATCTAGGCCAGAGGCTGGGAATGGGGAACATCGAGTACACCAAGAACACCTGCATCATGATCGTGGAGCTGGAGGTGGATGGCAACATGGTGGAGATGGGGGTGTTGACCGATTCGGTGCAGATGGTTCTTGATCTAAATCCAGAGGACATCGAGTCTGTTCCCAAAATGGGAACCAACCTGAACACCGAGTTCATCAAGGGCATGGGCCGGCAGGCCGAGGAAAAGTTTCTGATCATTCTGGATATCGACAAGGTTCTGGCCAGCGAGGGTGAAGCGACCTTGCGGGAAATAGACAGCGCCGTTTCGCTTAATTTGGGTGAGTCCAAGCCGGAAGAAGCTACCGGCTTGGAAGCGTAAGAGCCGCAGGCGGCTGGTCTTTGGAGGACGCATGACTTTTTCCGGAAATCAGGGAACAGCGAGGGATTGGTCTGCGCATTCCCCGGTCTTGTCTGATCGGGATTTTAACCGATTCAGCGCCTTTATTTATGAAACCTGCGGCATCAAGCTGCCTCCCATCAAGAAGACCATGCTTTCCGCCCGGTTGCAGAAGCGGCTGCGGCAACTGCATTTGGATTCTTTTTCCGCTTATCTTGATTACGTGTTGAGTCCCGATGGTCAGGCTGCCGAGCTGAACCACATGATCGACGTGGTCAGCACCAACAAGACCGATTTTTTCCGGGAGGCAAAGCATTTTGATGTGATGACTACCCTGGTTCTCCCCGATTATGTGCAGCGGATGACCCATTCCTCCCATAAAACGCTTCGGGTCTGGAGCGCGGGCTGCTCCAGCGGCGAAGAGCCGTACACCCTGGCCATGGTGCTCGATGATTTTTTTTTCCGGTATCCGGGGCTGGACTACACCATTCTCGCCACGGATATCTGTACCGAGGTCCTTGCCAAGGCGGAAGAGGCAGTCTACACCGACGAGGTGGTGGCCCCGGTTCCCCCGGCATTGCGCAATAAATATCTGATGAAGGGAAAGGGCGCGCACCAGGGATTTCACCGGGTTGTGCCGGAGCTTCGGCGGAAGGTGGCATTTAAGCGGCTTAACTTCATGGATCGGGATTTCGGCATTGAACAGAAGATGGATCTTATCTTCTGCCGCAACGTCATTATCTATTTTGACCGGAAAACCCAGTGCATGCTGTTTGAAAAGTTTTACCGCCAGTTTTCTCCCAATGGCTATCTGTTTACCGGACATTCGGAAACCCTGGAAGCCATAGGCGACCGGATGGAGAGGGTTGCAGCGGCGGTGTATCGATGCCGCAAATGAAGGATATCCTGGATACGGATCTCCCGGTGGTGAACCTCCATCCGGGCGAGCTGTTTGTCGCCCAGGAGCCGACCCTGATCGCCACCATTCTCGGCTCCTGTGTCTCGGTCTGCCTGTTTTGTCCCAGGCAGAAGACCGGGGCCATGTGCCATGGCGTGATGCCGGCCCGCCCGGATCTGAGCGTGGAAGACAGTTTCCGCTTTGTGGAAACCTCGGTGCACTACATGGTTGAGATTCTGACCAACGGCAACCTGCTCTGCACCAATGCCGGGCTGGTGGCCAAGATCTTTGGCGGGGCGGATGTTTTGGATGTTCGTTTCGGCCCGGCAACCGATACCCGGAGCATCGGCTCGATGAACATCAAGGCGGCGCGGGAGGCCCTGGAGCGATACAATGTTCCCGTGGCCGTGGAAGAGGTGGGCGGTGTGCATGGCTGCAAGCTGTTTTTTTATTCCCATACCGGTGAAGTTTTGTTGCGGCGTATTCCCCGTTCTTCGGTCCCAGGATGAAAAGCAATGGCTTATAAAAAAATCAGGGTGCTGATCGTCGATGACTCCGCCGTGGTGCGGCAAGCCTTGACCGATACGCTGGAATCGGACCCGCAGATCGAGGTGATGGGCGCGGCCAGGGACCCGTACGTGGCTGCCGATTTCATTGCCAAAGAGGTGCCGGACGTCATTGTGCTTGATGTGGAGATGCCGCGCATGGACGGGATCACCTTTCTCCACAAGCTCATGAGCCAGCATCCCATCCCGGTGGTCATGTGTTCGACCCTCACGGAAAAAGGGGCGGAAACCACGCTCAAGGCCTTGGAGTATGGGGCCATCGACATCATCCAGAAGCCCAAGCTTGGAACGAAACAGTTCATCGAGGAGTCGAGAATCCGGATCTGCGATTCGGTCAAGGCCGCGGCCAGGGTCATGGTCAAGCGCATTGCCGCCAAGCCCCATCCGGTGGAGAAAAAACTCACCGCCGATGTCATGCTGGCCCCGGCCTCGTCCACCGCCATGGTGCAGACCACCGAACAGGTGGTGGCGGTGGGCGCCTCCACCGGAGGCACCGAAGCCCTGCGGATATTTCTTGAGGCCTTGCCTGGAGATTGTTCCGGTATCGTCATTGTCCAACACATGCCCGAGGGTTTCACCCGTGCCTTTGCCGAGCGGTTGAATGGTCTGTGCCGTGTTCGGGTCAAGGAGGCGCAGGATGGCGACACCGTGCTGCGCGGTCAGGCCCTTATCGCTCCCGGCAACCGGCACATGATGCTGAAGCGCAGCGGCGCCCGGTATTTCGTGGAGATCAAGGATGGCCCCCTGGTTTGTCGGCACCGGCCTTCGGTGGATGTGCTTTTTCGTTCCACCGCCCGTTATGCCGGGAAAAACGCCATCGGTATCATCATGACCGGCATGGGCGATGACGGGGCGCGGGGAATGTCCGAGATGCGGCAGGCTGGAGCCTACACCATCGCCCAGGACGAGGCGTCCTGTGTGGTTTTTGGCATGCCCAAGGAGGCCATCGCCCTTGGCGGGGTGGAGAAGATTCTTCCCCTTGAGAGGATTGCCCCTGCGATTGTAGGGAAATAAGCCGGTGGGCAACACGGCCTAACGAGCCGAATAAAATGGTTGCAAGAACAGCAGTGAAACGGCAGTGGGTATTCCTTTGCGTTCCCTAAAAAAAAGATTCTAAAATGGGAACCTGTGTAATACTATACAAGTATTGAATAGACATTGGCTTGTGCCTGCGAAGGTCTGGCCAAGTGACAAGGATAACGTGGGAGAAGGAGAAACATGGATCTCTTAAAGGATTTTGCTCAAAAAGATATGATCGAACAGATCATTTGC
>CAYTVV010000174.1:0-3279 GCA_964441875.1 uncultured Desulfurivibrio sp. | reverse complement strand
GAGGATAGTGGGAATGGACTTTTTGATAATGAATTCGATGGGGTTTCCCATTCTGAGTGCCCTGATCTTTCTGCCCTTGGTTGGTGCCCTGATCTTGTTATGTATTCCAGGGGATACTGCGGCCAAGAACTGGACGATGCTGGTGACCGTGGTTACGGCCCTGGTTTCCCTGCCCCTCTACTGGAATTTTGATGCGACCACCGCCAAATATCAGTTTGGCGAACACGCCTCCTGGATCTCGGCCCTGAATATCAATTACACCCTGGGGATCGACGGGATTTCCCTGCTCCTGGTTTTGCTGACCACCATGATCATGCCCCTGTGTGTTCTCGGTTCCTGGCGGTACATCGACAAGCGGGTCAAGGAATTCATGATCTGCCTGCTGCTCATGGAGACCTCCATGCTCGGCGTGTTCATGGCCCTTGATTTCATTCTCTTTTACCTGTTGTGGGAAGCGATGCTCATTCCCATGTACCTGTTGATCGCGGTTTGGGGCGGCCCCCGCAAGGTGTATGCCTCGACCAAGTTTTTCCTCTACACCCTGGCGGGCTCGGTCCTGCTTTTGGTTGCGATCATCGGCCTCTATCTGGACCAGGGAACCTTCAGCATTCCCGCCTTGATGGGGCAGGATTATTCCACCAACTTCCAGGTTGTGGTCTTCCTGGCCTTTTTCCTGGCCTTTGCCATCAAGGTGCCGATGTTTCCCTTCCACACCTGGTTGCCCGCCGCCCATGTCGAGGCGCCCACCGCCGGCAGTGTTATTCTGGCCTCGATTCTCCTGAAAATGGGAACCTATGGCTTTCTGCGCTTTTGTCTGCCCATAACCCCGGAAGCCACCATGATCTTTGTGCCCTATATCCTGTGGCTCTCGGTGGTTGGTATTCTCTACGGGGGCTTCACCGCCCTGGCCCAGCAGGATATGAAAAAACTGATTGCCTACTCCAGCGTCGGGCATATGGGTTTTGTCACCCTTGGTATTTTTGTCTTGAACCAGCAGGGGCTGGAGGGGGCGCTCCTACAGATGATCAACCATGGTATCACCACCGGCGCGCTCTTCTTCTGCGTGGGCATGATCTATGAACGTACCCACAGCCGGGAATTGGATGCTGCGGCAGGGCTTGGCAAATACATGCCGGTATATGTCAGCTTTCTCGCGTTTTTCTCGCTTTCCTCCCTGGCCTTCCCCGGAACCAATAGTTTTGTCGGAGAGTTCATGATCTTGGTCGGTAGCTTTACCAATAACAAGATCGTCTCGGCCTTCGCCATTCCGGGTGCGATCCTGGCTGCGGCTTATATGTTCCGCATGCTCCAGCGGGTGGTATGGGGCAGGCCGGTGAATCCGGATCATACCGGCATCTCCGACCTGAATCTCCGTGAGATGGTGACCCTGGCCCCCTTGCTCTTTTTTGTTTTCTGGATCGGGCTGTCTCCTGAGCCGTTCTTGAGAGTGATGCATGTGAGCGTTACCCATCTCATTGAACAGGTGGGGGTTGCCTCGGGTGGAGCCGCTGTTTCTGTTGCAAAGCTGATGATTCCGTAACGGAACTTTCTGAAGGTTTATAAGTTACTTACGCAAAGGATACACAATGAAGCTCATGCTGTTTGCTCCAGAATTATTGCTTCTCTTGGGGAGTCTGGTTCTTTTTCTGCTCAGTACCGGCAAGGTTGGCGGCAAGAAGGCCCGCGCCGTGACGCTGGGTCTGGCGTTGATCAATGTCCTGGTCTGCCTGGCCTGTGTGCGCCAGGAGGGCAGCCTGTTTTACGAGGCCTACCGGATTGATTTCTTCTCGCAGCTCATCAAGCTTGTCATTTCCATGGGATTTGCCATCGTGCTGCTGTTCAGCACGGAATTGAAAGGGATTGATGACGAGATCCGCCCCGAATATTATCTGTTTCTGACCTTGAGCACCCTGGGCCTGCTCATGCTGGTGAGCAGCGTCGAACTGCTCACCATGTTCATTGCCCTGGAGCTCTCCTCCTATTCTCTCTATATCCTGGTGCCCATGCGGGATGACCGGACGGGCCTGCGGATGCAGATGGAGTCGGCGATCAAATATATCCTTTTCGGGGTGGTCGCCACCGGGGTGATGCTCTTTGGCATGAGTTATCTGTTTGGTCTCACCGGCACCACCTATCTGGTCGAGCTTCTGCCAAGGCTCCACCAGATGATGGGCAGCCCCGCCGCCCTCATTGCCATCGCCATGGTTCTGGGCGGGTTCTTTTTTAAATTGGCCGTCTTCCCTTTTCATTCCTGGGTTCCGGATGTCTATCAGGGGGCTTCCAACGAAACCACCGCGTTTATCGCCTCGGTGCCCAAGGTCGCGGCCGTGGCCATGCTTATTCGGCTCACTGCAATGGCCACCCCCGAAGGCCAGGCCATTGTCACCCTGCTTGTCGTTCTTTCGGTCTGTTCGATGTTCTACGGCAATCTTGTCGCCCTGGTGCAGACCGACATGAAAAGAATGCTCGGATTCTCGGGCATAGCCCATGCCGGGTATGTCCTGCTGGGCCTTGTCACCATGCAGGAGGTCGGCTACGCCACCTCGCTGTATTATATCGTCGGGTATCTGGTGATGAACCTTGCCGCTTTCCTGGTCATCTGCAAGGTGTCTGAACACGGTGAGAATCTTGCGGTTGATGATTTGAGCGGGCTGCACAAACGCGCCCCCTTGCTTGCCCTCACTCTGGCGGTCAGCATGTTTGCCATGGCTGGCATCCCACCGTTTGTCGGGTTCATGGGTAAATTTATGCTGCTGACCGGGGCCTACAAGGCCGGGCATCTTCCCTTGGTCATTCTGGCGGCCATTAATACCGCCATTTCCATCTATTACTATCTGTCCGTGGTTCGGGTAACTTACTCAGCCAGCCCGGAAGATCGTCCCGCCGTGGTTGTCGGTGGTGTCGCCAAGGCAGTAAGCATCGCCCTGGTTATGATCATCATCGCCATGGGGCTTGTGCCAGATCCGATTCTGCAATTGGCCACGGATGCTGTTCGCGCCATCCTCTAACAGGATGTCACAAAAGGCGTCCTGATTTTCAGCGCCGACCTGTTCTGGGATCGCAAATAGACTGCGGGGAAAAGTTTTTTCGCAGTCGGTTCACCCCAGGCCCATGGCCTGTCTTTCGTAGAGTTTCCGCCAGGATGCGGGGAGACTCTTGACAACTGATAAAATAATTGTATAATCTACAGAATTATTCGGGCCTGCGGGAATAACTCAGTGGTAGAGTGTCAGCTTCCCAAGCTGAAGGTCGCGGGTTCGAATCCCGTTTCCCGCTCCA
>CAYTVV010000173.1:0-3302 GCA_964441875.1 uncultured Desulfurivibrio sp. | reverse complement strand
GCTGATCTCCTTGGCCGTGAGGCAGACCCCGTTGACCGCGATGGACTCGCCTTCCGCAGGCTCAGGCAGATCAAAATCCGCAACCACGGCAAAGAGCATCCCGCCGCCGACCGGTCTTTTTTCCAGTATTCTGCCCTGCCCCAGTATGATCCCGGTAAACATAAATTATTATCTCTCGATCAGCCCTTCGATCAGCACATCGTTGCCAAACCGCCGTACCTTGGTGGTGCTGAAGCGGGGGGCCTCCATAATCGTTCGCAGGCCAAGGGAGTCCACCAGCGGCACCCCGTCGTTGCCGATAAAGATCGGGGCCACAAAGATCTGCACCTCATCCACTAGATTGGCCCGCAAAAAAGCACCATGCACCCGGCTGCCTCCTTCGACCAGCACGCTGGTAAGCTGCGCCCTGCCCAGCTCGCAGAGCACCGCGGCAAGATCGAGCTGGCCTGCATCATCGAGCCGGACCTGCTTGATGACCGCGCCTGCCTCAATCAAGGCCTCGGCCCGTCTCACCTCCGCATCCGGCCCGCAAAAGATCCAGGTCGGGGCAGAGGAAGCCTGCTGCAACATTTTGGCGGTGGGCGGCAACCTGAGCGCGGTATCCAGAATAACTCGCAACGGATCCCTGCCGCGCTGGCCCGCCACTCTGGTGGTGAGGGCAGGATCATCGCACAAAGCGGTCTCGCTGCCGATGAGAATGGCGTCCACCCGATCCCGCAACCGATGCACCTGGCGCCGGGATTGCTCGTTGGTAATCCAACTGCACTGGCCGGAGGCGAGAGCCAATCTCCCATCCAGACTCATCCCGGCCTTCATGATCACCCAGGGCAAGCCGGTGGTGATGTGCTTGCTGAAAGGGCGGTTCAGGCTGTAGCATTCTTCGGCCAGCAAGCCCTGCGTGACCTCAAGGCCATGAGAGGCCAAGGTCTTACATCCCCCTCCCGCAACGAGCGGATTGGGGTCGAGCATCCCGACCACCACCCGCTTGATGCCTGCGGCCAGAATAGCCTGGGTGCAAGGAGGGGTCTTTCCCGTATGGTTGCAGGGCTCCAGGGTCACATAGATCGTGGCGCCCCTGGCTTTTGCCCCGGCAGCCCGGAGGGCATGCACCTCGGCATGGGGGGTTCCGGCCTTGGCATGGAACCCCGTGGCAATGAGCCGGTTATTTTTGACCACCACCGCGCCAACACAGGGGTTTGGCGAGGTGCGTCCCAGCCCCTTCCTCGCCTCCTTGATGGCCAGCTGCATCCAGGCGCGGTCGTCTTTCATTCCGCTGTTTCTTCCGGGCCGCCCAGCATGCCTTTCAACTCGGCCATGAACTCGCTTAAGTCCTTGAACTGCCGGTACACGGAGGCAAAACGAACATAGGCCACGCCGTCGAGCTTGCGCAGGCCGTCCATGACCTTTTCCCCGACCAGCTTCACCGGGATCTCGCGCTCGCCCATGTCCTGTAGCTCCCGCTCCAGGGAATCGACAAACTCATCGATCTGCTCCATGCTGACCGGTCGTTTCTCGCAGGCCTTTTGTAGACCTTCCACCACCTTGTGCCGATCCCAGGCCTCGCGGCGCCCATCCTTCTTAATCAGCATGGGCATGGTCACTTCAAGCCGCTCGTAGGTAGTAAACCTGCGGCTACAGGCATCGCACATCCGGCGACGGCGGGTGATGGTAAAATCCTTGTTCAGGCGGGAGTCAACAACCCTGTTTTCCAGATGACCGCAATACGGACATTTCATAACTTCGCCTTAACGAGATCTGCGCCGGGGCAGAATTGAGGCTATTAAGCACTACCCCAGCTGGACAACAGGAACTTTGGCTTCGGCCAACAGCAAAGAGGAAAGGTTGTCGGCATATCCCTCTTTATAATAGATTTTTTCAATTCGTGCATTGATCAGCATCTTGCTACAGATGGAGCAGGGCATATTGGTGCAGTACAGGGTAGCGCCCTCGATACTGAAACCGTGCAGGGCCGCCTGAATAATGGCATTCTGCTCGGCATGCAGGCCGCGGCAGAGCTCATGCCGCTCCCCGGAGGGAATCCCCTGCTGCTCCCGCAGGCAGCCGATATCCAGACAATGGCTGACCTTGGCCGGCGCGCCGTTGTAGCCTGTGGCGATGATGCGTTTGTCCCGCACCAAAATGGCGCCCACCTTGCGGCGCAAGCAAGTGGAGCGCTGGGCCACCATCTCGGTGATCCCCATGAAATATTCGTCCCAGGACGGGCGGGTGTCGGTCATGTGCGTTTACTCGTTGTCCCGCGCCATATCTGGATACAGTGGGAAAGTATCGCACAAGGCGCGAACCTCAAGCCGGATGGCGTTCAGGGCTTCCTTGTTCTGACGGTTCTCGATGGCCCGGTTGATCCAGTCGGCCACCTTGGCCATTTCCGGCTCCTTGAGACCACGGGTGGTCACAGCCGGCGTACCGATGCGCACCCCGCTGGTGACAAAACGGCTCTGCTGGTCAAAGGGAATGGCGTTCTTGTTAACGGTAAGTCCGGCCTCTTCCAAGGCCTCTTCCGACTCCTTGCCGGTTGCCCCCTTGTTGCTCAGATCAACCAGGAGCAGATGGTTGTCGGTGCCGCCGGAAACAAGGCGGAAGCCGTGACGCACCAATCCTTCTCCCAGGGCCTGGGCGTTTTTCACCACCTGGACCTGATCCTGCTTGAACTTCTCCCCCATGGCCTCCTTGAAGGCCACGGCCTTGGCGGCGATGACATGCACCAGCGGCCCGCCCTGGATACCTGGAAAGATCTTGCTGTCCAGCTTCTTGCCGAACTCGGCCTTGGCCAGGATCAAGCCGCCCCGCGGACCCCGCAGGGTTTTGTGGGTAGTGGTGGTGACAAAATCGGCGTACGGCACCGGTGAAGGATGAACCCCGGCGGCCACCAGCCCGGCGATATGAGCCATATCCACCATGAACAGGGCGCCAATCTTATCGGCTATGGCACGGAATCCGGCAAAATCGATAACTCTGGGGTAGGCGCTCGCTCCGGCCACAATCATCTTCGGCCTCTGCTCAAGGGCAATGCGCTCCACCTCGGCCATGTCGATGCGCTCGGTTTCCCGGTTCACCCCGTAGGAGATAAATTTATAGAGCTGCCCGGAAAAATTCACTGCGGCCCCGTGGGTGAGATGACCGCCGTGGGCCAGATCCATGCCCAGCACCAAGTCTCCCGGCTGTAGCGAGGAAAAATAGACCGCCATGTTGGCCTGACTGCCGGAATGGGGCTGGACATTGGCGTATTCGGCGCCGAAGATCTTCAGAGCCCGCTCGATGGCCAGGGATTCGATCTGGTCGGC
>CAYTVV010000172.1:0-3352 GCA_964441875.1 uncultured Desulfurivibrio sp. | reverse complement strand
CGGATTTTTCAGGGGAGGCGGCGGCTTTGGCGGCGGGGGCGGGGGGGACAGCGGTTTTGGCGGCTTCGGCGGCGGCGGTTTCGGAGGCGGCGGCGCCTCGGGGGGCTGGTAAATGATGCAAGCAGAAGAGTTTTTCACAGAGGCGGAAGGGCAGCAGATCGCCGCGACCATTGCCGGGGTGGAGCAGAAAACCTCCGGCGAGGTTGTCGCCATGGTGGTGGCTGCCAGCGACACCTATCCCGAGGCAAGGCTTCTGGCAGGCCTGACCATCGGCGGCCTGGCAGCCCTGCTCATCACCGACCTTTTCCTGGCCGACAACCTCGGCTACTTTGTGCCCCTTTTGCTGTGCGGCGCCATTGGATTCGGCAGTCTGGCCAAGATATTTCCCCCGCTGCTCCGGCTATTCATCCCCGCTGGCCGGTTGGAGACCAGGGTGGCTGAACGGGCGCTCCGCGCCTTTTACGAAAAGAAACTCCACACCACCCGCGACAACACCGGAGTACTTTTTTTCATCTCGCTCCTTGAGCGCAAGGTCTGGATTCTGGCGGACTCAGGCATCTACCAAAAAATCTCCCAGGAAACCCTGATGGCCCATGTCACAGACATCGCCGTCGGCATAAAACAAGGACAGGCCTGCAACGCCCTGTGCCGGGAGATTGAGGCGGTGGGCGTTATCCTGGCCCGGCACTTTCCCATCAAGGCCGATGACGCCAATGAGCTTTCAAACGAGGTCCTTACCGGCTGAACCCTGGTTTGTACCTCTCCGCCGCACTGTTATTCCGTAGCAGCCAAACACCTCGCAACCCGCTGAACCTGCCCCATATTTCTCGGATAGCACCCTACTTCCTTGACAATGTCAAAGCATAGCCATATGGTGATATAGCCTTGCCGTATCACGGTACGCAAACCTTCACCCACACCACATAAGGAAAACCAAGCCATGCAGCCCCTCAAGCTGACCAATCTTGCGCCGCAACCGGAACAGCCCAGGCCGCAGACCAAACCTCTTTCCCCAGCCACCACCATCCGCTATCTTGCGACCGGTCTCCTCACCTTTGCCGTCTGGTTTGGAATCTATAGGCAGCTTTCTCCTCTTGCCGATTTCCTCGCCTTCAATCTGCTCGATCTCTCCCCGGACAGCCGCCTGGGCAAGGCCACCCAATTCTTCCTCTACGATACGCCCAAGGTGCTGATGCTCCTTTCCCTGGTAGTGTTCGCGGTGGGTATCCTCCGCTCCTTCTTTACCCCGGCAAGAACCCGAAAAATCCTCGCAGGCAGGCGCGAAGCCGTGGGCAATGTGTTGGCCGCCCTGCTGGGCATCGCCACCCCCTTCTGCTCCTGCTCGGCCGTGCCCCTGTTCATCGGTTTTGTCACCGCCGGTATCCCCCTAGGCGTCACCTTTTCTTTTCTCATTGCCGCGCCCATGGTCAACGAGGTCGCCTTGGTTCTGCTCTACGGCCTGCTGGGCTGGAAGGTGGCGGCCCTCTATCTCGTCACCGGCCTGACCATCGCCATCCTGGCCGGCTGGACCATCGGTCGCCTCCACATGGAGAAATATGTGGAAGAATGGGTCAAACATGTGCTGGCCAGCGGCACCGAGGCCGCCATGCCGGGCAATCTCCAGGAACGGGTGCTCTACGGCCGGCAGGCGGTAGCCGACATCGTGAGCAGGGTCTGGATGTTTGTCATCCTCGGCATAGCCGTGGGCGCGGGCATCCACGGCTATGTGCCAGAAGGGTTCATGGCCTCGATCATGGGCAAGTCTGCCTGGTGGTCCGTGCCCCTGGCCGTGCTCATCGGCATCCCCATGTACGCCAATGCCGCGGGCATCGTGCCGGTTTTGCAGGCCCTGCTGGAAAAAGGCGCGGCCCTGGGCACGGCCCTGGCCTTCATGATGAGCGTCATCGCCCTCTCCCTGCCCGAAATGGTCATCCTCCGCAAGGTCTTGAAACCGGCGCTCATCGCCACCTTTGTCGGCGTGGTCGGCAGCGGCATCCTGCTGGTGGGCTATCTTTTCAATCTGATCCTCTGAGGCCCGACCATGCACACCACCAAAGCGAAAATCCTCTTCCTTTGCACCGGTAATTCCTGCCGCAGCCAGATGGCGGAAGGCTGGGGCAGGCATCTCTATCCGGACCAATACGAATTTTTCTCGGCCGGGATCGAAACACACGGGCTCAACCCCCTGGCCGTAAAGGTCATGGCCGAGGCCGGAATCGACATCAGCGGCCAGCGCTCAAAGCTGCTCTCCGAGCTGGAGACCACTACCTTTGACTACGTGATCACGGTCTGCGACCACGCCAACGAGCAATGCCCCATCTTTGCCGGCAAGGCGATCCGGCTGCACCAAGAGTTTCCCGACCCGCCCCGCCTTGCCCAGACCGCCACCAGCGAAGCCGAGGCCCTGGGCCATTACCGCACAGTGCGCGACGCCATCCGGGAATACCTGATCAATCTGCCCATTACCCTGGCCTCGCATCGGCCATAACCCGCTTGGCACCAAGGCTCCAGCCCCGCCTGGGCGAGCCGGGAAAAACATAGCCCTTGCTTTCCCTGGCAACCCATGGTAAATACCGTAATTCATTGTGTTGCCTCTGCCTGTAATCGCTAAATCTACAAAAGCGCACCGCACAAAGCCTCCGGCGAGGAAGTGTGGTTTTTTTTGTTTAAGGGGTGTTGGGCCGCCCCAGGCTGACCTTTTTCCTGCACAGCAACCTTTCCCTCCCCGCACGCCCTTCAATAAGGAACACCGCACCATGACCACCTTTGCTGACCTTGGCATCCGTCCCGACATCATCTCCGGCCTCGAAGCCCTTGGCTTTACTTCGCCAACCCCGGTTCAGGAGCAGATCATCCCGATCCTCCTCAAAAAACCGGTGGATATTGTCGGCCTGGCCCAAACCGGCACCGGCAAGACCGCGGCCTTCGGCATCCCCCTGGTGCAGCTCTGCGATCCAGACAGCCGCAAGACCCAGGCCCTGGTTCTCTGCCCGACTCGCGAACTCTGCATGCAGGTGGCCCGCGATCTCAATGCCTTTGCCAAGAATCTGCCCACCATCCGGGTCTGCGCCATTTACGGCGGGGCCAGCGTTGACAACCAGATCCGCTCCCTGCGCCAGGGCGCCCCGATCATCGTGGCCACCCCCGGCCGTCTGCACGATCTGATGCGCCGCCAGGTGATCGATCTTTCCGCGATCCGCTCGGTGGTGCTGGATGAAGCCGATGAAATGCTGCAAATGGGCTTCCAGGACGAGCTGAACGCCATCCTCGCCCAGACCCCGGACGACAAACACACCTTGCTCTTTTCCGCCACCATGCCGCAAAGCGTGGCCTCCATCTCCAGAAAATACAT
>CAYTVV010000171.1:0-3400 GCA_964441875.1 uncultured Desulfurivibrio sp. | reverse complement strand
CGGCATTGGAAAAAAGATTGGCATAGACCTGCGACAGCAACCCGACATCCACCCGTAGAAAGAGTTCTTCCTCCTGCATATCCTCGGGCTTTTCCACCGCAATCCCTCGGGCTCCGAATCTGCTCAGAAAATGGTCAAGCTGCGGAGAGACAATCTCTCGATCGATGGAACATTTCCTGGGGCGCAGCACAAAACGGCCCTGGGCAAAGTGATCCCGCCGAAACAAGCTCTCCAGAAAAAGGCTGTAATTAGCATGGTGCTCCAGCAATTCTCGGTGGTTCTCAAGCAGACTCCGGTGCAGACTGCTCACCTTGCTGATCACCAGTTCACAGCTTCCGCTGGACACCCCCTGGGCGGCCTTGAACCCGGCAATCATTTTCTCCACCTCATCGATATCTCCGATGCGGGCCTTGAGCTGATTGAACAGATGCTTGAAATACATGTTCGGGGTGATGACGTTGTGTTCGATGTCCATCACCAGATTGTTGATGAACCGAAGATGCCTGATATTTTCGTATGAAATCAGACGATTGTGCAGATTGTAGCCGATGCGATTTGTGTATTTACCCAGGAAGAAACGATCGGCCTTGGAAATTTTCTCAAGAGGATAGACCTCAAAAACCCCCATGACTTGTAGGTTGAGCGGTCGCTTCTCGTCGTCTTGTGTGTCAGGGGATGGTTTGCAATGGATCGGCACCAGCAGCGAGTGCTCGCTCTCATAACTTTTAAAGGTCAACCGCACATGCGCCGGGGCAGCAGCCGGTTTCGGCAGCAGGCCTTTCCGGCTTTCACAGACCAAAACCAGCTTCTCCTTTTCCTTGTCAAACAGATAGAGACGGCTGTGCAAGCCGAGAAACTCGGAAAGGGCTGCCACGCAGACCCGGTAGAAATCCTCGTTGGAGTCGAACTCCTGGGCAAGATCGAAAAAAGCGCGCAACAGGTCGTTCTGGGCAGGACTCAGATTATAGCTCGCGTAGCTGCGCTGCTTTTCTCTGATCCGCAGCCTGATCTGCTGCAAATCCATGCATGAATGGGGTTCCTGGCTCATGATCTCCCTGACCAATAAGAGCGTATCGCATATTGCCTACTTTCCAGAAAACATCCTATCACATGGGGCGCACGGATAAAAAACTAATTCCGGCCAACAAGCACGATTTCATCGGCCCCGCTCTTCTCGGCAAGGCGCACATGCACATGCTCCCCGGCCTTGACCGGGATGTCCATGCCCACATAGTCGGGCTGGATCGGCAACTCCCGCCCACCCCGGTCAACCAGGACAGCCAGCTGGATGCACTGCGGCCGGCCGATGTCCATCAGGGCGTCCATGGCGGCCCGAATGGTGCGGCCGGTGAAGATAACATCGTCCACCAAGACCACCACCATCTCCTCCATGGGAAAGGCGATGCTGGTTTTCTTGACGATGGGATTCTGGCTGGCCAGGCTCCAGTCATCCCGGTAAAGCGTGATGTCCAGGGTGCCGGTGGGCAGCACACTCTTCTCCCGATCCTGGATAAGCTTCTGAATTCGGTCGGCGAGAAAGACCCCGCCGGTATGGATGCCGATTATGGCCAGATTGGCAACCCCGTGGTTGTTTTCCACGATCTGTAGGGCAATCCGGTGCAATGACCGGTCTATATCCTCTGCCGACATGATCCGTTTTTCCATCTTTTTTCCTCCAGGGGATTCAGAAAGTTTACGGCCAGAAAGAATCGATGCCCCGCGCCACCACGGCGTTGATCGCCTCGGGATATGCCTCACACTCCGCGGCAAAGACTCGGACCGCGATATCATCGGGCGTGTCGGCCTCGTCAACAGGCACGCAGTGCTGGACCACAATCGGCCCCTCGTCGTACACCTCGTTGGCAAAGTGAACCGTGCAGCCGGTTACCTTGACCCCACGCGCCTTGACAGCCCGATGCACCCGCATGCCGTACATCCCCGCCCCGCAAAAGGACGGAATCAGGGAGGGGTGGATATTGAGCACGGCCCGTTGCAGATGGGGTGGTGGCTCATAGAGCTTCAGATACCCGGCCAGCAGGACCAGCTCGATCCCATATTCTTGCAGGATGGCGTTGATTGCGGCATTGTCCTTGGCGTGGAAGGCCGGATAGCCGTAGTTTCTGGCCTTGGTCAGACCAAGGGCGTCTGGCAGATTGGAGAGCACCACCTCGATGCTCCCCTGCATGGCGCCCGCGGCAAGCCGTTCATGGAAGTTGTCCAGGGTTCTGCCGGAGCCGGAGAGCAATACCGCCATCTTCATTGCCGCCACCTACTTGAAGTACGGATTGGATTCGACATCCACGGTGTTCAACCACTTGACAATGGCGGTGTCGTAGGTGCTGGTCAGGGCAAAGACCTTTACCGCCAGACGGAAGCGGGTCTTGAGCGTGGTGTTGCCGGTGGCCTTGATTTCGTCCAGCACCTGCGGGTAATCGGCCGGATCGACGATTACGGTGACATCCTGAAAATTCTTGGCACTTGAACGCAGCATGGTGGGGCCACCGATGTCGATGTTTTCAATGGCCTCCCCCAGGGTGCAGGCCGGATTGGCCACGGTTTTTTCAAAGGCATAGAGATTGACCGCCACCAGATCGATGGCCTGCAAGCCATGCTCCTGCATCTGCCGCACGTGGTCCGGGTTGCCTTTCTGGGCCAGGATGCCGCCATGTACCTTGGGATGCAGGGTCTTGACCCGGCCATCGAGCATCTCGGGAAAGCCGGTGAATTCGGAAACATCCTTGACCTTGATCCCGTTATCCCGCATCTTCTTGGCCGTGCCGCCGGTGGAGAGGATCTCTATCCCCAGCTGCTCCAACTCCCTGGCAAACCCCTCGATCCCGGATTTGTCTGTGAGACTGATCAATGCCCTTTCTATCTTTTTCATGGGTTTCTCCTGACTCCTGAAAATCATTTCAAAACAACCTATGCGTCTGCCGCAAACCTTGAACCGACACTGTAACGCAAAGAGGCGCAGACGCAAAGCAAACAGATTCGCCGCTTTAAAAAAGCCGCCGCTTTCCCGGCCTCGCCCCTTATTCTTCTTTCTTGGTAAACCTCCTGATCAACCGCCGATCCCGCTTGCCTGGCCGCCCCGGCGACGCGGCGCCAACGACCCGCAAGAGACGCCGGGCCTCCCTGGCCTCGGTACGGGCCGCGATGCTTTCCGGGGTTTCTTCATAAAGCAGTTGCGCTTCCGGTGCACCCCGCCGCTGGTCGCTGACGGCTCGAACCGCAATAACAAATTCTTCCTGTTCCTTCTGGATTCGCAGCCCGTCGCCCACAGCCACCGAACGGGACGGTTTTACCCGAATCCCGCCCACCTGAATCTTACCCCCGGCCACCGCCTGGGAGGCCTGGGCGCGGGTCTTGAAAAAACGGGCGGCCCACAGCCATTTGTCCA
>CAYTVV010000170.1:0-3420 GCA_964441875.1 uncultured Desulfurivibrio sp. | reverse complement strand
GGCAAGACAGTGGGGATGGGTGACAATGGTTATCGGGCGGGAGAGAGGCACCTGGCATCCTTACCAAAAAAGTTCCCTCCCCCTTCGCGGGGGAGGGTTAGGGTGAGGGGGGAGTTGGATGATTTATGGTGTCGGCACGTTCACCCACTCCCCCCAGCCCCCTCCCTTCGAGGGAGGAGGAGCTTTATGCACAAAGCAACGGGGTATAGATTCTAGGTATTGTTACCTAATTATTGGAAAATCGCACGGGGAAAATGATACGCTGTGAACTGGCAGGTCAATTCTTGCAGAAATACGACAGGGCATTGTGCGGATGAGATTGCTGGGATATACTTTATTATCTTGTCACCCACGACACCATTGGACCATAACACCATGCGCCATCTGACCAACCCCAGTTTACTTGCCCTGAAAGACCAGCTGGATACCCTTGAGGCCGAGCGTTTGTCGCCGCTTGCCAGCTTGAGCCGGGAGGGGGTTCGGCGGCAACCGGAGGAGGGGGATGACGAGGACCACCGTCAGTCCTTTGCCGTGGACGGCGACCGGGTTTTGCATTCGCGGGCCTATACGCGCTACATCGACAAAACCCAGGTGTTTTACATGGTCGAGAACGACCACATCACCCACCGGGTTTTGCATGTGCAGTTGGTCGCAAAGATCGCCCGGACCATTGGCCGCTATCTGCGGCTGAACGAGGATCTCATCGAGGCCATTGCCCTGGGCCATGACATCGGGCATCCGCCCTTTGGCCATGACGGGGAGAAGGTTTTGGATGCACTCTGCCGCGGGCATGGGCTGCCCTCGTTTCAGCATAACCTGCAAAGCGTTCGGTTTCTGGAAGGCATCGAACGCCAGGGCAGGGGCTGGAATCTGACCCTGCAAACCCTGGACGGCATCATGTGCCACGACGGGGAGATCCACAACCGCAAGCTTGCACCCCAGCCCGGCAAAACCTTTGCCGATTTTGACCGTGAGGCGGTGGCCAAGGGTCTTGACCGGCGGAAGGAATTGGTCCCCATGACCTTGGAGGGCTGCGTGGTCCGTTTCGCGGACACCATTGCCTATATCGGCAGGGATATCGAGGATGCCATTGAGCTGAAGCTTATCAGCCGGGATGAGATCCCTGCTCGCTGCCAGGAGATTTTTGGCCGGACCAACGGCAGTATAGTCTACCGCCTGGTGACCGATCTCATCGTGGGTGGCCTTGAAGAGGGGGCCATCGCCTTCAGCGAGGAGGTTTCCGAGGGGCTTAAGGAGCTGAAGGCCTTCAATTATGAACGGATTTATCTGAACCCGGCCATCAAGAAGGGGCTTGCCAAGATTACCGATTGTTATCGGGTGTTGTTTGCCGCCTGCCTTGACCAGTTCTCCAGGCAACAGGCCCAAGCGGAAATGTACGCAAATTTTGTGCAGGAACAAGGCAGGGAATATGTCGCGGGCCAACAGCCTGCGGCCATGGCCCGCGATTTTATCGCCGGGATGACCGATGCGTATTTTCTGCGCCAGGCAAAGTTGTTGGGCTGCGAAACCCCGGAGAAAATATGATAACTGTCCAGCAGCACCACATCTGCTTCGCAGTCTCGCTACGTTCGCTTAGCTGTCATCGGCCTGCTCGTGTGCAATAGCACACTTCGCAGGCCTCTTTCGCGCATCTGCGGCAGCAGCGTAAGCGGCGCTGCTGAACAGTTATCTCCCGTGATTTTAGTCCATTTTGGTGTCAAGCAAAATGGTTACACAGCATGAAGACCAAGATCAGAAGAATCCTGCCGGGCGAGGGTTTTAGGGTGATCGCCATTGCCGCCTGTATCGGCCTGATGGCTGGGGCGGCGAATATTCTCTTTCGCACCATTGTCGCTCTGGTGCATGACTCTCTTTTTGTCGGCGGCGCTGCTTTCCTCGGTCTGGCCCAGGGTGGGCTACATCTCCTGCTCCTGCCGTTGATTCCCCTCTGCGGCATGATTTTGCTCATCCCCCTTTCCCTGCTTTTCCCAGGCGAGGTCAATGGCTACGGCTTTCCAAAATTCCTGCGCCAGGTCAATCTGAAAGGCGGGATTATCCGCTTTCGCACCATCTTCCTCAAGATTATTTCCTGCGCTCTGACCATCGGCACCGGCGGTTCCGCCGGGGTCGAGGGACCCATTGCCCAGGTGGGTGGGGCCGTGGGCTCGCAGTTTGGGCAGTTTTTTCGGGTTTCCGGGAGCAGGATGAAGATTTTTATCGCCGCTGGGTGTGCCGGCGGGGTGGCGGCCATGTTCAACGCCCCCATTGCCGGGGTCTTTTTCGCCGCCGAGATCGTCCTGCTGGGTACCTACGAAATCGGCTCCTTCGCCGCGCTGGTGGTCTCCTCGGCCATGGCCACCGTTGTCTCCCGCGGCTACTATGGCGGTTCTCCCGCCTTTCCCATTCCGGCCTACGAGATGGTCAGCTCCCTGGTCGAGATTCCGCTCTATTCGCTGATGGGCGTGATCATCGGCTTGGTTGCGGTATTGCATATCCATGTATTTTATACGATCCGCGATCGCTTTACCGTGCTCGGCCTGCATCCGCAGCTTAAGCCCTTGCTGGGCGCCCTGGCTCTTGGCCTCCTGGCCATGGGCTTTCCCCAGATCATGGGAGACGGATACCAGTATATGGAGGAGGTCCTGGCTGGCCACGGCGTGCTCTGGGTGATGATTGCGCTGATTTTTTTCAAGATCGCGGCAACCGCCATTACTCTCGGCTCCGGCGGTGCGGGCGGGGTATTTGCCCCGGCGCTTTTCATCGGCGCCGTGACCGGCGGGGCCTTCGGCTCCGTGGCCCATACCCTGTTGCCCCAGCATACCGCCAACCCCGGCGCCTATGCCGCCGTAGGCATCGGCGCCTTTTTGGCCGCGGCGACCCATGCGCCGCTCACCGCCATCTTTCTGCTTTTTGAGATGACCGGCAATTATCTCATCATCGTGCCCATCATGCTTTCCAGCATCATCGGCACGGTGGTGGCCGCCCGCTTGAATCCGGATTCCATCGACACCGTGGATTTCAGCCGGGAAGGCATCGATCTCCACGAGGGTCGAGAAGTCTCGGTGATGAAGTCCATCAAGGTCGGCAGGGTAATCAGCGAAGATGTGGATTTTGTCAGCGAGCAGGCCAACGTGGACCAGTTGCTGACCATCTTCAGCATGGCCAAGGATAGTTTTTATTTTCCCGTGGTGGACGAAAGCGGCAGGATGACCGGAGTTGTTTCGCTGCAAGACGTGAAAAGCATCCTCCACGACGAGGAGCTGCGGCTTTCCGCCCGGGTGGGGAACATCTGCACCCGTAAGGTTGTGGTGCTTACCCCCGAAGACAATCTCCACACCGCCATGGCCCTTTTTGATGCCAAAGGGCTGGAAGAGATTCCGGTGGTGGAGGCGGAGGACAACCGTTGGGTGGTGGGGATGC
>CAYTVV010000169.1:0-3451 GCA_964441875.1 uncultured Desulfurivibrio sp. | reverse complement strand
GGGTCCATGGCCTGGAGGGAAACAATGGGCTCCCCTTCCTTGAGGATCTGGCCCAGGTTGACCAGGCGGATGCCGAGACGACCGGAGAATGGGGCGCGAATGGTTTTTTTGGCGATGGCGGCCCGGATCGTGTTGGCCTGGGCCATGGCCTCCTTGTGTTTCGCCTCGCCGTCGTCATAGGCGGCCTTGGAAACGGCGTTTGTCTCGACCAAGGTGCGGAACCGCTCGAAATTGACCTTGGCCAGTGCGGCCTGCGCTTCAGCCGCCTGGAGTTGTGCCTCTTCCGAGGAGGTGTCCTGCTGGAGCAGAATGGTGCCTGCTTGTACCTTGGTGCCTGGGGTAAAGGCAATGTGCGCCACCTTGCCGGGCAACTCCGCGGCGATGGTCACGCCCTGCACCGCTTCCAATGAACCCACGGCGGGCACGGTGGTCTCCCAAGAGTCCGGGTGGGCCTTGGCCGTGGTTACCGTTTCCGGGGGGTAAAGCTCTTGCCTTTGCCCACCATCTTGAAGATCTGCAAGCCTTTGATGCCGGCAAGGATGGCGATCACCAACAGCAAGCCAAGTAGGGAGAGAATGATACGTTTTTTCATGGGCGGTATTCTTTCAAATAGAGAGGCGAATGGGGTCCGGCGGATAAGTTAAATGTATATTTGACTTATCCGCCGGATTGCGTCAAGGATTTTATTTTTCCGAAAATCAGCAGGCCATTATAATAGTACATTTGTGTAACTTATAGCGCTGTTCTCGTGTTTATTTATTTCATAAATGTAACAATAATAATTGGTTTGATTCTGTGGTTCCCGTGTAATGAAACCACAGAATATGTCGCGGTTACAGAAAGATAAAGAAAAATAAATCATTGATCGAAAGAGCGGCACACTTGTTGCTTTTGTTGCCAGATAACCGCTTGCCGGAAGCGAGCATCATTGAGGCCGAATGGGACGGCTGCTCCGAGCAAGGCGTGAAGCAAGTGAAGAAGTGCTGCATTTATTATCCAAAATCGACAGAGGAGATCAACCATGGAAAGGAGAGCAAGATGAAAAAAATACTAATGGCACTTTTATTAGTCATGGGCTGCTTGTGCGGGTCCCTATCGCTGGTGCTTGCGGAAGAAGGTAGTGATGTGCCAGCCCTTTCGGCACCGGCGGTAAGTGAGGTTGCGCCGGTCCCGGCAGCGAAGCCGGAGCCTGTTGCCGACCCCACCGGGGCATTGACCGGCGGGATTGCGGACGTGATCGGCGCTACTGCCGGGGCGCCCACCGCCGATGAGTTGGCAGCCATGGAGAAGAGTGAACCCCTGGCTGCAAAGCTGGGAGACGTTATCGGGCATAACCGGATAGCGATCAATATGGTTTGGCTGCTGGTCTGCGGCTTTCTGGTCATGTTCATGCAGGCAGGGTTTGCCATGGCCGAGGGCGGGTTCACCCGGGCGAAGAACGCGAGCCACACCATGGCGATGAATTTCATGATCTACGGCATCGGCATCCTCGGCTACTGGATGTGCGGCTTTGCCATTCAGATGGGCGGCTGCGGCGGGGTTCCCACTCTCGGTGGGGCGGGAGTGCTCAACGGCGAGTTTGTGGTGAATCT
The DNA here is from genome assembly GCA_964441875.1 of uncultured Desulfurivibrio sp. Taxonomy (GTDB): domain Bacteria; phylum Desulfobacterota; class Desulfobulbia; order Desulfobulbales; family Desulfurivibrionaceae; genus Thiovibrio. Next base: position 1,859 of record CAYTVV010000169.1, on the reverse strand, counting down.
GTTCGGCAAGGATTTCGGCCTGTTCGGGACCAAGGGTTTTTTCCTTTCCGGGACCTATGATGTTGCGGTCTATGCGATCTTCTTGTTCCAGATGGTGTTCATGGATACCACGGCGACCATTCCCACCGGTTCCATGGCCGAGCGCTGGACCTTTAAATCCTTCGTGGTCTATGGCTTTTTCATCACCGCCTTGGTCTACCCGTTGTACGCCAACTGGGTCTGGGGCGCAGGCTGGCTCTCGCAGCTCGGTGCTAATTTTGCCTTGGGCCACGGGCATGTCGACTTCGCCGGCTCATCGGTGGTGCATATGACCGGCGGCGTTGCCGCTCTTGCCGGGGCCATTGTCCTCGGCCCCCGGCTGGGCAAATTCAAGGCCGACGGCACGCCCAACGCCATCCCCGGCCATCATATTCCCATGGCCATAGTCGGCTGTTTCATTTTGGCCTTCGGCTGGTTCGGCTTCAATGCGGGCTCCACCCTTGCCGGCGGAGATTTCAGGATGGCGGTTGTTGCGGTCAACACCATGATCGCCTCGGCAGCCGGCGCCTTTGCCGCCATGACCTATATGTGGATTGTCTACGGCAAGCCCGATATCTCGATGGCTGCCAACGGTCTTCTCGCCGGGCTGGTGGCGATCACTGCACCCTGTGCCTTTGTGCCTTCGTGGGCAGCGGTTCTCATCGGGGCGATTGCCGGTATTCTGTTGTGTCTCAGTGTCTTTTTTGTCGAGCGGGTTTTGAAGGTTGATGATCCGGTCGGCGCGATCTCCGTCCATGGCGTCAACGGCGCCTGGGGTGTTCTGTCCCTGGGACTGTTTGCCGACGGCACATACGGCGACGGGCTCAATGGGGTGAAGGGCACGGTCACGGGTCTCTTTTACGGCGACTCCGGGCAGTTCCTGGCCCAGGTCATCGGCACTCTTACCAATATTATCTTTGTCTTCTTGGTCATGTACGTCTTCTTCAAGGTGCTGGACAAGATCGTGCCGCTCCGGGTTTCTCCGGAAATGGAGCTGGAAGGACTCGACCAGAGCGAAGTCGGGGTGACTGCTTACCCGGAATTCAATCTCAATAAAACCCATCGCTAGGCTGGAGGCATCATGAAAAAGATAGAAGCAATCATCAAGCCGTTCATGCTGGAAGAGCTCAAGGAGGCCATGAATGCCATTGGGGTCCAAGGCATGACCGCTTCCGAAGTCAAAGGCTTCGGCCGCCAGAAGGGGCACACGGAGGTCTACCGTGGCGCTGAGTATGTGGTGGATTTCATCCCCAAGGTAAAGGTTGAGATCGTTGTTGCTGCGGAAATGGTCGACACGGTGGTCAATGCCATCATAACCAGCGTCAAGACCGGCAAGATCGGCGACGGCAAAATCTTCGTCCTGCCGGTGGATTCGGTCTGCCGCATCAGGACGGGCGAAACCGGCAGGGATGCGATCTGATCCCTGCCTGACAAGAAAGTGACAACAGGCGGCGGATTCGCGAAAGTCCCGAATCCGCCGCCTGTCCCCCCGCAATTGGTAAAAAATGACAGATGAAATTCCTGATCCTGCAACATACCCCCTGGGCCGGACCCGGGCGGCTGCTTCTTGAGGCGTTCGGCAAGCACCGGGTCGATTTTGATATCGTCAAGGTCTGGCAGGATTGGATCCCCGACTTCAACGACTATGGGGCGATTATTCTTTTGGGAGGTTCTCCCAACGTCGATCAGGAGGAAAAATATCCTTTCCTCGTGGAGGAGAAACGTTTTATCAAAAGGGCGATTGCCGCGGACAAGCCGATCCTGGGTTTCTGCCTCGGCCATCAACTGCTTGCTTCGGTGCTCGGCGCCCAGGTAGGGCCGAACTTCAAGCCGAGCATCGG
>CAYTVV010000168.1:0-3452 GCA_964441875.1 uncultured Desulfurivibrio sp. | reverse complement strand
TTGGAGATGAGAAAGTAATTTTTGGCGGTCATGGCCGAGCGCACCGCCGGGTCGAGGCTTGGGTTTCGCGTGGACTGGAAGATGATGGAGCCGAGCCCCCCCAGGCTGACCGGTGGCGGCCCTGCCCAGGGAAAGGCCATCATCCCCTGCCAGATGGCCTGCATGGGCACGGAGGTGATGTGGCCGAGATGGACATAGCGGCTTTCCGGGTTGAAATCAGGGGTAAAGCCGTCGTCGAGATCGATCACCCACCACTGGGCCGGAGAATTTTCCACCACCAGTTGTTTTGCCGCCTTGTCGTCAAAGCCGTACCGCTCGCCAAAGGTGAACATCTCCACCACGGCCTTTTCGTGGCAGAAGCGGGTGAGGTCGTGCAGGGTCTGACAGGCCTCGGGCCGAAAAAACGGGGAGGTGGGGTCGGTGAGATTGAGCGGGGTGATGTGGGCCAGGGCCTGGGTGAGGATTTTGTACACCGGGCTTCCGGCCATGAGATTGGGTTTGGGCGCGGCCAGGGCCAGCAGGGACTCTATTTTACCGGCGTAGATCTTGCCTGCGGTGGCATCCACGGTGATCAGGCTGCCATTTTCCAGGGTTGCCAGGGCCTGGTTCAGGGCGAAAATCGCCGGGATTCCGAACTCGCGGGCCACGGTGGCAAGGTGGGCGGCCTGTTGGCCGGTTTCGCTGACCACGGCCACGGCCCGGTTGAGCAGGCTGGCCCAATCCGGATAGGGCGTTTCGATGACCAGCACTGCGCCCTTGGGAAAGCGTAAGAGGTCGAGGCTGGAGCGCACTGTGAACACCGGGCCGAAGCCCACCCCCTGGCTGGCGCACACCCCACCTCGCAAAAATGGGGCGGGCAGATCATCCGCCATCGGTTTGAGTTCAAAGGGTTCCTGTGCCTCTGCGGGGGCAGGGTGGCCAAGGGGACGGCTTTGCAAAATATAGAGCAGACCGGCGCGGTCGATGGACCATTCGATGTCCTGGGGGGTGCCGAAATGTTCTTCCAGACGTATCCCGACTGTAGCCAGCTCGGCGGCCTGGGCCTCGGTGAGGCTCAGACGGGATTCCAAGAGTTCCGTGGCTGCCTGTCGGTGCAAAATGGGGTGGGGCGCAGTCCGGCTGACCCGGAGCTGCTCGCTGGCCGCGCTGCCGTCCACCACCGTGCTGGCCAGGCCGGGAGCTGCCTGGATAATGACAAACGGGCTGCGCGGATCATCCGGGGCGCGGGAATACATCACCCCGCTGATGGCTCCATCCACCATGCGCAGGCAGCCGACGCACATCTGCACATCCTGGTTCCGGTAGCCCCGCTGCTGGCGGTAGACAATGGCCTGGCTTTTGTACTTGCCAGCCACGATCTCCTTGTAGGCCTGGCCGACAAATTCCCGGCTAACGTTGAGCTGGGTCCGGTACTGGCCGGCAAAGGAGACATTGCTGCTGTCCTCGCCCAGGGCGCTGGAACGCAGGGCGACGAGCAACTCGGTCTGCGGGTCGGTGTCGAGCTGCCGGTGGTGGGCCAGAATCGCCGCCTCCAGTTCCGCAGGCAGGGGGGCATTGCTGATCAGGCCTTGGATGCCCGCGCTGACGGTGTAGAGCGCTTCCAGGTCGTCAAGATCCAGCCCTTTGAGGCGGCGATTGATCTCCACCTGCAAGGCATTGGCCTCGATGAATTGCCGGGCCGCCGAGGCAGTAATGACGAAGCCGTCCGGGGTTCTGAGGCCGACCCGGTTTCTGACCTCGCCCAGATTGGCCATTTTTTCGCCTACCTGATCCACGGTGCTGGCGTCCACCTCGGCCATGGAAAGGATGGTCGCCCCCTCGGTGCTGACGGAGCGGCTGGCGATGACCTGTTCCAGTTGTTTGGTGATGGCTCGAAATGGTTGGTCCAGCTCGGCATATCTGCCATCGGCCAGTCTGGTCAGGTGTTGGATCATCTTGTAGATATTGACGGAAAGGGCGGTGCAGTTGCCCCGGACAAAGGCCATGCCAAAGGGATGACCTGGGCCGAGGGCCTGTTCCATCTCGGCCATCAGCTCCAGGGCGTTGTTGTTGGCGGTGAGCAGGGCGCGGAATTCTTTGTAATGGCTGCGGAAAGCGGCCTGCAACTCGGCAGGCGTCAGCCTGGGCTTGGCGTGGAAAAACGAGGTCAGTCGGTCAAGAAAGAAGGTCATGTTCTGCTCGCCTGCGTTGGACTACTCAGAAAAGTTGTTGCCTTTCAGCATAATGGAAGCAGGCCCAGCGAGGGAATAAAAAAATGGCGCAGGCAATGCCCCCTTCCCGGCAAGGAAGGGGGGCAAAGGAACAGGGCCTGTTTTTAATGCTCCAGTTTGAGTCCCCAGCCTTCAAACATGAAGAGGATGGAAAACCCGAACCACATGGTGTAGATCACATAGCCCACCAGGGAGGCGATCACCAGAACCGCCTTGTCCTTGATGCTTTGCGCTTCGATCCCGTAATAGTTGTAGGCAGGCTCCACGGTTTTGGTCCGCACCTGATAGAAGATTTTCGATTCCTTGAATTTCTCCTGCTTGGTCAGACTTTTTTCCATGGATTTCAGGGCGTTGTACCAGTCAAACATTACCTGTTTTTCCGCTGCCCCGTACCTGGCGCTGACTGCCTGGCCGTCATTGGCAAACATGGCGTCCGCATCAGCGAGTACCGCGTTGAGGATGGCGCCCAGATCGCCGCTGATCTTGATCTCCTTTTCCCCGGCCTGCACGGTGGCCCCGGCATGCTGAAGAATGGTGGTCAGCCGCTCCGCGGAAAGGTTCTCGTCGGTTTTAATGTTCAGGGCAATGGTGTTGCCTTTGAAGGCCGCTGCTTTTTCCTTGGCCGCAGGAATATAGTACGACGATTTCTTCGAGATGGAGTTGTACATGTTGTCCATGTAATCCAGCATATTCACCTTCTTGCCCGGGCCTGGGTAAAGCGGCGAGAGAAGAAGGGCGAAAACGATCCAGAAACCGACCATCATTACCAGGCCGCCGCCGAATTCTTTTTTATTGGCAATCATACATTAACCTCCTTGGTGGTGTGCGCAGGACCCTCTCCCTTGAGGGTTTTGATATTGGTGAAAAAGATGTAGAAAACCCAGAGGGCGAAGGAGCCAAGCACCACGAAGAAGATATAGGTGCCCACGGTTTCCAGCAGTTTTCCGGTTTCCTTGGACATGGAGATCATCTCCATGCTCGCCAGTTTTAAAGGCAGGGCAAAGGCTCGGTTGACAAAGCCGGCCGAGGTGGCCACGGCGTAAAGCCCGCAGATGGTGGCGCCGCTGACTACCTTGGTGATCAGGGAGCCGATCTGGATGCCCACCAGGGAGCCCAGGAGCATGCCCATGGCCAGGGTGTAGAAGATGAAGCCATAGACCGCATACTGGCTCAAGCCCGCATAGCCTGCGGTGAAGATGATCTGGAAGATGTCGGTGCCCACGGTGGTGGCCGAGGAAACGC
>CAYTVV010000167.1:0-3525 GCA_964441875.1 uncultured Desulfurivibrio sp. | reverse complement strand
GAAATGAACAAACTAATCTCATACCGCAGACCCCATAATTCCCGAACAAACCTTTTTACCCAGGACAATCCCAGCCCGCTAATGATACAATGCCCCAGCATCAATCCACATCCATCTCTATCCAGAGGGCATCTTCTCCATGCTGTTGACCCAGACACATTTTCCCCGCACACCCAAAAGGCTTCTCGCCTTTTTCATGGCAGCCGCAGTGCTCATCTTCTGCCTTGCGCCACGCACGGCCACTGCCGGATTAACCATCCGCCAAGGCTATTTCTGGGACACAGACCGCCAGGAAACCTTCATCCCCCACGGCTTCGCCTATCAGCTCTGGAACCCACCGGTTTTCGCCACCCAGACCCTGGCGGAGGTGGACTACGACCTTGAGGCCATGCAACAGGCCCACGCCAACTCCCTGCGGGTGGAGCTGGTATGGGAAAGCGTGGAACCGGAGGAAGGGGTTTACCGCTGGGACCAGGCCGACCACCTGGTCCGCAAGGCCGAAGCCCTGGGGCTCAAGCTCTTCGTCCTCATCGGCTACCAGTACCCGCCCTCCTGGTTCGTTGCCCATTACCCTGATGCCATGGCCCGCACCGCCACAGGCCCCAGCCCGTTGCTAAACTACAGCCACCCCCAAGCCAAGGAGGCTTTTGCCCGATTCATCGGGGCGGTCTGCGACCGCTACAAGGCGAGCCCGGCCATCGGCGGCTGGATTCTCGGCAACGAATTCGCCTTCTACGATCTTTGGGAGAATGCCCCAATCAAAAGCCAGGTCGGCTACGACGAACAGGTCAGCCTCCCATCCTACCGGGCCTTTCTCGCTCAAACCTACGGAAGAAATATCGGGAGACTGAACGCCGCCTGGGGCACCAACTTTCAGGATTTCACCGAGGTGCCCATGGCCCGCACCTACCCGGAAGACCGGGCCGATCATGACGCCATCCGCAACTCCGGCTACCACGACCTCATCCAGTGGCGCAAACGGACCATTGCCGACTTTTTAGCCGCTGGCGCCAAGGCGGCAAAGAACGCCGCGCCCGACCAGTTGATCTCCTATTCCATAGTGGCCGGCATCTTTAACGGCCTGGACCCCAATTTCACCGCCGAAGACCCGCTGACCATCACCGAGCGCTGCCGGGCAGCAGGCGCGCCCCTGGATTTCATGTCTCTCAACCTCTACTCCTGGGCCCTGGCCGGGCATGAGCTGCGCTCCCTGGATTTCGGCATCGCCAAGTTCCGCGACCTGCTCGACATCCCGGTGCTGATCACGGAAACCGGCCACAGTTCCACGGAAACCCTGTTTCCCGGCGCGGCTGCACGCCAAACCGAGGCCATCGTCAGCTCAACCTGGGAGGCCCTGCTCTCCGGGGCCATGGGCGTGCATCTCTTCCATTGGAGCGACCGAAACGGCTTCCTCGCCACGCCGTACCCACGGGAAGCAGGCTTCGGGGTGGTGGATCAGGAACGCCGGCCAAAGCCCAAGGTGTACGACGCGGTGCAGGGCATGTTCCGGCAAATGGAGGAGCTGCCCCTGGCCCGCCTCCTGACCGGTTCGCAACCGCTGGAGCCGGACGTCCTCGTTTACTGGCCCAAGGACATCGACTTGGGCTGGAACCGGGCCAACGAGGAGACCGCCTCTCTCTGGGGAGGGCTGCACCGCTTGGGGTTCCGGCCGAAACTCACCAGCCGCCCCCTTGCCGACCTGGGCATAGCAGAGATGGCACCCGGCGCCAAAAGCCTGCTCCTGCCGAGAAATTTCCAAATGCTACCGGATGATCTTGCCGCCCTGCCCAAGGTGCTCGACCTGGGCATGCATATCCACGCCAATCTCGACCTGCCCGGCCAATTCGACGCCAACCATAGGAACAACCCCAGCTGGACCTCGGCCATGGGCAAGGTCTTCGGAGTGGACGCGAGTCAGGCCAGGCCCGCTTGGGATACCGGGATACGGCCAGGAGCGGATTGGAGCGCAGGCTACACCCCCTTGTTTCTCAGCCCCACGCCGGAAGGCATCCTCAGCCAGACCCAGCCCAAGGCAATCCGGACCTGGAAATACTGGCAAGGGGTGCGCCCGGCCTCGGGGGGCACTGCCCAGATGTGGAGCGAAAACGAATCCGGCCTTCGCCTGGGCGCGGCTCTGGTCACCAAGGAACATCCCCTGGCGCGTACCGCCATCAACACCTTTGGCCTGGGCGACTTCATCGCTCCGGACATTTTATTGAGCAGCCCAGGCGGCGCACCCACCTTTGCCTGGGATACCCGAACCGCCTGGCTGACCGCGATCTACAAAAATTTCTTCAAGATGCAGCCCCGCATCGAGCTTACGGGACCAGGGGCTGCCTATGTCCTCGCCGACCTGCGCCGGACCACGGACGGCTGGCTCCTAGGCCTGATGAATGAGCACACGGAACCGGCTTTGGTGAGCGTACGGGCGGACTGGCTTCTCAGGGAAGACGTTGCGGTGCAGGATCTACTTTCCGGCGCAACCGGGCTGGGACTGAACAGGCTGATTTTGGGAGGGGATGGCTACCGGCTGTTCCATATTACTTCGGCGGATGAAAGCCCGGAAAAAGAACAGCCGCAGGGGGAAACTAGCGCCTTTTAACTTCTATTATTTCAAAAAACACCCCTCCCCTCGGAGTCTACGCTTACCTGCGGGAGGGGTTGGGGGTGGGGGAAGCTACAACATGCCGGGATAATGGCGATTTCCCCCTCTCCCTAACCCTCCCCCCAAGGGGGGAGGGAATTAACTTGATGTCGATTAAAAAGTTACAAGGTACTAGGAAAGCCGGGACTTATAATCCTCGTAGCCGAAGGAGCGCACCACCTTGCTCTCGCCGGTGCGCGAATCGCAGACCACGATACTGGGCAGCCGCACCCCGTTGAAGGTAGTGGTCTTGACCATGGTGTAATGGGCCATGTCGCCGAACACCAGCCGCTGCCCGATGGCAAGGGGCTCGGGGAAGGAATAGTCGCCGATCACGTCCCCGGCCAGGCAAGAGAGCCCGCCCAGCCGGTAGGTGTGGGCAAACTCGCCGGGTTCGCCCGCACCGAAAAGCACAGGCCTGTAGGGCATCTCCAGGACATCGGGCATGTGGGCCGTGGCCGAGGTGTCAAGGATAGCGGTACTCATCTCGTTTTCCACGATATCCATCACCTGGGTCACCAGCACCCCGATATTGAGGCCGATGGCCTCGCCCGGCTCCAAATAGACCTGCACCCCGTACTTCTCCTGAATCCGGCTGATAGTGGCACATAAGCGGTCGAGGTCGTAGCCCTCCCGGGTGATGTGGTGGCCGCCCCCGAAATTGACCCATTGCATCGTGCCGAGAAACTCGCCGAATTTTTCCTCAAAGGCTGCAACCGTGTGCTCCAGGGCATCGGCATCCTGTTCGCAGAGGGCATGAAAATGCAGCCCCTCGATGCCCTCCAGCAGCTCGGGCCTGAACTGGTCGCGCACCACGCCAAGGCGGGAGAAGCGGCCGCAGGGGTTGTAGAGATCCACATCCACCTCGGAGTACTGCGGAT
>CAYTVV010000166.1:0-3533 GCA_964441875.1 uncultured Desulfurivibrio sp. | reverse complement strand
TGAGCGCTGCTTTTCCCGACAGCGAATGGACCAAGCGCGCCTATCCCTATCGGCTCTTGTGAGTCCTTGTGAGCGGAAAAGTCTGGGCCGCCTCGGCTTCAGGCTTTTCCGTTGTTCCGCTCTGTAAAAGATTTCCTGCCGCCGGGGGGAGGACCAGGAAAAGTCTATGCAAGAAAACCGTTACGACTGTGTCATCATCGGGGCAGGGCCTGGCGGGTTGCAGGCTGCCATCCATCTTGCCCGTTATAACCGCAAGGTTCTCCTTATCGATCACGGGGGCGGTCGGACCCGCCATGCCCTGCACATCGAAAACTATCTCGGTCTTGAAATCATCTCCGGCAAAGAGCTTGTGGATACCGGCATCAGACAGATCAAATCCTTTGGCGCCGAATTCAGACGTGAGCAGGTTGCCTCGGTGCGGGCCGAAAATGGTTTTACCGTGATCACGGAAAAGGGTCGGTACCAGGCACCCTATGCCATCGTTTCCGCCGGGGCAGTGGAGAATCCGCCAAAGATCAAGGGGATGAACCGGTTTTTCAGCCGCACGGTCTTTACCTGTGTGGACTGCGACGGCTACCGCACCACGGGCAAAAAACTCGTTATCCTCGGCGATTCCCTCGACGCCATGCGTCTTGCCTTTGCCATGAAACAAATGTTCACCCCGGATATCACCCTCATCCTTCCGGCCGGTCTCATGCCGGACGACCACGTCGAATTGCTGGCCGAGGACGGCATTGCCTTTCTGGTAGGCAATCCGCAGGAGTTTCTTGGCGAGACGGTGTTGAGCGGCGTGAAGCTGGCAGATGGGCAGGAGATTGCCTGCGAGGTGGTCATGCTCAGTTATGATTATACCCTAAACGATTCTTTCCTAGTCGGGCTTTCCCTTGAAAGGGACGGCAACGGGGGCAAGATTTCAACCGATTCTTTCTGCGAAACATCTGTTAGAAACCTCTTTGCCCTGGGCGCCCTCAAGACGGGCAAGGCCCAGGCCATTATTGCCGCTGGCCAGGGCGCCATGGTGGGCATTGAGATCAACCACCGTCTGCTGGAGCTGTGAACAGGCAACGGGCGATATGGGATTTCCCCCGCCCGTCGATCATGAACCATCCAACGAAGGAGGAGCATCATGAAACGTCAGATTGAAATGGAAGAAACCATGTTGCGTGCGCACCGGGAGTTTTTGGCGCATCTCGAAAAATCTCTCAATCTCATGGCTCAGGACATTGATGAGGCAGGGGAGATGGCGCATATCTGCACCAAGGAGTGGTGTCTTGCCACCGAGAGCGTGCTCGATGAACTGGCCAAGATCATCTTTGCGATCAGCGAACCGCGCTGGCTCTCCAAGGAAGACTCCAAAAAAATCAGCGCTCTGCGCCACCGCATCCACGATCTGTACGCCCGTTATAAGGCGGTCAAAAAATGATGCGCTCGCAAAAAAAAGGAAAAAAGTCACAGGTCCGCAGCACAAATTCAAAGAGTTACAAAGCAATAACCGTTGAAATCGCGGCATCTCGAAGTCTTGCGCTTATCTGCGATTTCAACAAAAAATAGCGCCGAGGGCTACGAACATGCCACTGGATATCCATCTGCTCATCGGCGGTGAAGCCGGCCAAGGTCTGGTGACCATCGGCCAGTTGCTCAGCAAGGCCCTGGTCCGGGCGGGCTATGAGGTTTTTGTCAGCCAGAGTTATCATTCCAGGATTCGCGGCGGTCATAACACCTTTTCCATCCGCCTGGGCAAGGGGCCATTTTTTGCGCCCCGTGAGGTTATTGATATCCTGGTGGCGCTCAACGCCGAAACCGTGGCGCTGCATCGTGGTCAGCTGACCAGCGGGGCATTGCTCATTGCCGATTCCGCCTTTGCCCCCGACCTGCCGGGCGCCATTGCGGTGCCCTTTGCTGAGCTTGGCTCGGAGCGGTTGTGGAACACGGCAGCCCTGGCCTTGCTCGGCGAGATTCTGGGGCTTCCTTTCGAGGCCCTGTATCAGGCGGTGGAGGGGATGCTCGGCAAGAAACACCCGGAGGCCCTGGCTGAAAATCGGGTGACCATGGAGAAAAGCCGAGTCTGGGCTGCGGCCCATGTGCCGGAGCATGGTTTTATCCTGCCTGGCGGATCGCGTGCGGCGGATCGCCTTCTGCTGAACGGCAACGAGGCCATTGCCTTGGGCGCTCTGGCTGGCGGCCTCAAGTTTTGCGCCTTTTATCCCATGACCCCGGCCACCTCCATTGTCCTTGAGCTGATTTCCCATGCCGAGGCCATGGGCTGTGTGGTCGAGCAGGCGGAAGACGAGATCGGCGCGATCAACATGGCCATCGGCGCTGCTTTTGCCGGAGCGCCCAGCATGGTGGCCACCTCGGGCGGCGGTTTTGCCCTGATGGCCGAGGGAGTGAGCCTGGCAGCCATGACCGAAACGCCGGTGCTGATCGCGGTGGCCCAGCGGCCCGGACCTGCCACGGGCATGCCCACCCGCACCGAGCAGGCGGATCTGGAGTTTGTCCTCCATGCGGGGCATGGTGAATTTCCCCGGGCAATCTTTGCCCCGGGCAGCATCGAGGCCTGCTACCATCTGACCCAAAAGGCCTTGGCCCTGGCCGAGCACGCCCAATCGCCGGTCTTTTTCCTGACCGACCAGTTCTTGGCTGATTCGTCCCGGCCGGTGGCGCCTTTTGATCCTGCTGCCATCACCCCGGTAGTGGCGGGGGTCGAGCCGGATACGGTGCCGATCCCTTACCAGCGCTACCGTCTTACCGAAAACGGTCTCTCGCCCCGCCTGTTGCCTGGGATGTCGGCACATCTGGTGGTGGCGGACAGCGACGAGCATGATGAAGACGGCCATATCAGCGAAGACCACGGGGTGCGCGTCGCCATGGTGGAAAAGCGGCTCCGCAAATTCGAGCTTCTCAGGCAGGAGGCTGTTGCCCCCGATCTTAGCGGGGAAAAAAGCGTGGACCTCCTCCTCGTCTGCTGGGGCTCCAGCCTGGGACCGGTGCTGGAGGCCGCCGCTGTTTTGCGCGAACAGGGGCGCAGTGTCGCAACGCTTCATTTTTCCCAGGTCTGGCCGTTGGTTCCGGGCCAGTTTCTCGACATCCTCCAGGGTGCCAAGGAGATTGTCTGCGTGGAAGGCAACGCCACCGGCCAGTTTGCCCGGCTCATCCAACGGGAGACCGGTTTTGCCATCCCGGCCCGGATAGCGCGCTATGACGGGCTGCCTTTTACTGCCCGCTATATCCTGGACCGCTTGGAAAGTCTTGCAGTCGTGGAGGAAAAAGCATGACATCCATCGAGGACTACGGCAAATACGAGACCGCCTGGTGCCCTGGCTGCGGCAATTTCGGGATTCTCAAGTCCCTGAAGCAGGCCTTGGTCGCCTGCGGACTTCAGCCCCATCAGGTGCTATTGGTTTCCGGCATCGGCCAGGCAGCCAAGACCCCGCATTATCTGAAGGCCAATGTCTTTAACGGCCTGCATGGCCGCAGCCTGCCCGTGGCCATCGGGGCAAAGCTCGCCAACCCCGAACTCACCGTGATCGCCG
>CAYTVV010000165.1:0-3535 GCA_964441875.1 uncultured Desulfurivibrio sp. | reverse complement strand
ACACAGGGGGCCCTTTCTTTGGTTCGTTTCTTTGGGCAAGCAAAGAAATGAACAAACTAATTTCATGGCATACCCCCCAAATGAACCTTTTTTTACCAGGCTGAATCACATAACCTTTGCCTTACCCAAGACCTCGGGGATATATAGAGTTTGTCCCTCTGCAACCCCTTCCTCAGGATATCACATGCCCGATCTCGCCCTAATCATTTTCATCATAACCTATCTCGGCGTGGCCATCGGCCGAATCCCCGGCCTGAGGCTGGACCGGACCGGCATCGCCCTGCTGGGGGCAATCGCCATGATCGCCAGCGGCGCAGTGCCGCTCACCGAGGCCATGGGGGCCATCGACCTGCCCACCATCATCCTGCTCTACGCCCTGATGGTGCTCTCCGCTCGGCTAAGGCTGGGCGGCTTCTACACCTGGGTCGCCAGCCGCACCACCAGCCTGCTGGACCGGCCCCGGCTTTTTCTTCTTGCCAGCATGCTGGTGGCGGCCCTGCTTTCCGCCCTGCTGGCCAACGACATTGTCTGCCTGGCCTTCACTCCGGTTCTCTGCCTGGCCCTGCTCAAAAAAGGACTCAACCCCCTGCCCTTTCTCCTGGGCCTTGCCGCCGCCAGCAATATCGGCTCGGCCGCCACCATCATCGGCAACCCGCAGAACATGCTGATCGGTCAGGTCGGCCATTTGCACTTCGGCAGATTCCTGCTCTGGTGCACCCCGCCCGCCCTCCTCGCCCTGGCCGGCGCCTACGGCATTCTCTGCCGCACCTACCAAGGCCGCTTTGCCATACCCTCGATTCCCCAAACCATGGCGCAGACTCCCGAATGGCCCGAGTTCGATCGCTGGCAAAGCGCAAAGGGAATCACCGCCATGCTGGTCCTGGTCGGCCTTTTCTTCACCCCCGTTCCTAGGGAGCTTTCCGCCATCACCGTGGCAGGAATCCTGCTGTGCAGCAGAAAAATGCACTCCCGCCAGATCATGGAGCTGGTGGACTGGCACCTGCTCACCCTGTTCTGCGCCCTGTTCATCGTGGTCCACGGCATATCCACCCGCAATATCCCCAGCCTGATCATGGAAGCCATGGCCAGCCACGGCCTGACGATCACCAACCTCTTTGCCCTCACCGGCATCTCCACCATCATGAGCAACCTGGTCAGCAATGTGCCTGCGGCCATGCTTCTGGTCCGCTTCCTCGACCCTGGGGTGCCGGAACAATGGTACGTTCTCGCCCTGTCCAGCACCTTTGCCGGAAACCTAATCATCATCGGCAGCATTGCCAATCTCATCGTCATTGAGCAGGCAAGGAAATTTCATATCGAGATCAGCTTTAAGGAACACGCCAGGGTTGGCATCCCAATTACGCTTTTTTCTCTGCTCGTTCTGATTTTGCTGCTATACTTGCGGCACTCTCTCATGCCTTTGCTGGGATAAAAAACAACATCTGAGTCCTCTCTCCCATGGAAACCTCTCTCATGAAAAGCCTCTGGCTTTCCGCGGTCAGCGAAAAAAAACTTGTGTTCGTCAACGACTGGCTGCTCAAAAATGTCCTGACCTACGACCACCTCAGCCAAGCGATGGTTATACTCTGCGCCTGGCTGATCGCCGTTTTGATCGGCAACAGGATCAAACGAAGGTTTCCCGATCAAGACCTGGGCCAGAGACGTTTCGGCCACGTACTTGTCGCGGTGCGGCCCTTTACTGCGCCTTTTCTCTGGCTGTTCCTGCAACTGATCTCGCTCATGGTCGCCATGGACGCGGAATGGCCCCACGATCTGCTCACCATTGTCGTCAATCTCCTGGCGGTGTGGGTCGTTATCCAAACCACCTCCTCGCTTTTCAACAATACCGCCTGGATCAGGCTGATTGCCGTTCTCGCCTGGAGCTTGGCCGCCCTCAACATCATGGACCTGTTGGGGCCAACCATCCGGCTGCTCGACCGTATGGCCCTGACATTTGGCGCGGTGCGTATTTCGCTGCTCACCGTACTCACAGGCCTCCTGACCCTGGCGCTGCTGCTGTGGGCAGCCCGCAGCCTCTCACGCCTGCTTGAAAAACGCATCCGGGAGAATTCGGCCCTCTCGCCCTCCATCCAGGTGCTTTTCATAAAGCTCTCCAAGGTCGCGCTCATCGCCGCCGCCATCCTGATCGGGCTGCGAATCGTCGGCCTCGACCTCACGGGCTTTACCATCTTCACCGGCGCGGTCGGCGTGGGCATCGGCTTTGGGTTGCAAAAAATCGTCTCCAACCTGATCAGCGGCATCATCCTCCTACTGGACAAATCCATCAAGCCAGGGGACGTCATCACCGTGGGCGAAACCTATGGCTGGGTAAACTCGCTGGGCGCACGCTACACCTCACTCATCACCCAAGACGGCAAGGAGTTTCTGATCCCCAACGAGGATCTGATCACCCAGCGGGTGGAAAACTGGTCGTTCAGCAACAGCACGGTGCGGCTAAAAATCCCCGTGAGCATTGCTTACAACTCGGATGTGCGCAAGGCCATGGCCCTGTGCGAAGAGGCGGCCCGGCAGACGGCCAGGATCATCCAGAACCCGTCGCCCATTTGCCTGCTGGTGGCATTCGGCAACAGTTCCCTTGATCTGGAGCTGCGCGCCTGGATCAACGATCCGGTCAACGGGGTAAAGAATGTGAAGAGTGAGGTTCTCTTAAGGGTTTGGGAGAATTTTCAGGAGCAGGGCATCAACATCCCCTATCCGCAACGGGATATTCACATCAGGAGCATGCCGCCGAAACAGGAAATATGACGCGGGAGAAAAAGGGAAAAGTCCCCTCTCCCCCGGCGGGAGAGGGCTAGGGAGAGGGGGAAGGTCCTGGCTCTAAGGCCATCACCAAACCGGACACGCCCCCTTTACACCAAAACCACTGTTACACCTCAAAAGCCTGATGGGGCTCAGGAATCTCCACCATCGGGAAACCCAGCTCCTGCCGCAGGCTCTCTGCCAGAGCGGTGGCCGCATCCTCCTCACCATGCACCACGAAAGTGCGGGCCGGTTTCTTCTGCATGGCCCCGGCCCAGGCCAGCAGCCCATCCCGATCAGCATGGCCGCTGAAACCCGTGAGTGTTTCCACCTTGGCCCTGAGCGGAAATTCCTCGCCGAAGATTTTTACCGTTTCCTCCCCATCAACAATCCTGCGGCCCAAGGTATTTGGGGCCTGCCAGCCGGTGACCAGAATGGTGTTCTTCTTGTCGCTGATCCGCCGCCGCATATGATGCAGGATGCGCCCGGCCTCCATCATGCCGCTGGCGCTGATGATAATGGCAGGCTCCCGTAAAAAATTCAGCTCCTTGGAATCCTCCACGCTCTGGGTATAGCGCAGGGTGTCAAAGCCAAAGGGATTGCTGTGGTTATCCTTGAGGAGAAATTCCCGAATCTCGCTGTCGTAGGTTTCAGGATGTAGCCGGAAGATATCCGTGACCCTGGTGGCCAGCGGGCTGTCCACATAGATGGGCAGCTTGGGGATGTCGCGCTTCAAAAACAGCTTGTGCAGGGCATAGACCAGCTGCTGGGTCCG
>CAYTVV010000164.1:0-3581 GCA_964441875.1 uncultured Desulfurivibrio sp. | reverse complement strand
CCGGCGTACATGGAGCCGCGGATGCCGATGGTGGCGGTGGGGGTTTCGGTCTTGAAATTCTGCGGCGCGGTCTTGGTCAATGCTCCGCCCATGACCCGGAAGGTGCCCTCTTTAACCTGGGTTTTGAGGGCGCCATCGTTTTGCTCCGGCTGCCAGCGGTATTCGGCGATTTTCATGGTAGTTGCATTGCCGAGGTTGATCAGGGTGTTGTCGGTGAACATGATCTGCACCCGGCTGTGTTCCCCGGTCTTGATGGTGTCCTCTTCAAGGATGGGAGCCTGAACAGGAAGAGGACGGCTCTGGCCCTTTGCATCCACGGCCTGTACATCGCCGCGTGCCGCGACCACGGTGGCTACCTGTTTGTTTGCGGCATAGGCCGATGACCAGGTTAGGAGGAGGACGAGGATGCCGAGAGACAGGGTGCTGGTGATGAATCGTTTCATGCGCGGTCCTCCGGAAAAGGCGCGGGTAGGGCGGGTTTTATTTGTGGCGGCCATGGTCTCAATCTGCGCGGTCATCTGTAAAGGTGGCTAAAAGGTGAGGGTCAGCTCTGCCGCGGTGACATTCTTGTCATATTCATACAGGGCGATGTTGGATTCCGCCTTGGTGTTCGTGTAGCTAATCTGGCCGGCAAGGCTTTGCCGTTTGTCCTCGGCCTGCCAGAGGCGTTTTGATACGCCGAAGGAGAGGTCGAGGACATCATCGCTCCGGTTGTTGACATAGAGCGGGTCGGTTTTATCATAATTGGTGTTCTGGAACCGGAAGCTGGCAAACAAACCGAAATCGAGGGGCAGTTGGCGGTCATAACGGGCCAGCATGATGAAACGGTCATAGCTGTTGAAGTCGTGCGCGGCGTTTTCAAGTTCCTTGCCAAGGGCGAGGGTGATCCGGTCCGGGCCCAGAGTGAAGACAGGGCCGGCGGTGATCAGGTAGTTGTCCGCGTCCTTGTCGCCATCCTGGTAGTTGTTTTTTTGTTGCGCCGTGGCGCCGATATTAAAGAGAATGGTTTGGTCCACCAGCCAGGTCAAGGTGGAGCTTAATCTCTTTTAGGGTCTAATTCCCCGCAGCTTGCTGCGTGAACTTGCAGTTGGTATGATGGCTTTATGAGCGTATATATTCATAAAAGTCACAATGTTTCCGTGTTGTTGTATCATATCGTTTGCCCAGCGAAATATCGGAGAGTCATGTTCTCTGACGATGTGGACAATACACTTAGAGAAATCTGTCTGGAGATTTCGGAACGGTTTGAAATTCATTTTCTCGAAATAGGGACGGATCGGGATCATGTACATTTTTTAGTGCAATCCATTCCGTCATACAGTCCGACAAAAATCGTGCGAACAATAAAAAGCATAACGGCAAGAGAAATTTTTCGTCGAGTACCATCTGTCAAAAAAATTCTCTGGGGAGGAGAGTTTTGGTCAGATGGGTACTATATCAGCTCAGTCGGCAAAAAAGGTAACGAAACAACGATTTGTAACTATGTCCAGAAACAAGGGGCAGATTACCAATACAAACAGCTTCATAGGAAGAAAGAAGTTTCAAGCACACAACTGAAGTTGTTTTAGCTTTTGATACCCCGCTGCTTGCTGCGGGTGTAGTTCATTCCGTAGGCCCCCTGGTAGCGGTCATATTCGAGATCGACATTGCTTATCGTTCCCTGGATTTGCCAGAGATAGTTAGTCCCCTGAAAAACGGGGCCGGAGGAGAGGCTCAGGTAGTTGATGTCGTGGATATTCTGGTTTTCGTAGAAGGCGTTGTAGTTGACCGCCGTGGTTTTCCAGGTGTAGGGGCTGTCTTCGAATTTATAGATGTGGTTGGCCACCAGGGTGGTGTTGTAGATCTGGTCGCTGATGGAGGCCTGGTCGATGGTGATCGGAATGGTGATGCCGAAAAGGTTGACATTGACGCTGTTCTCGGCGGGCGCGACATTGACGTTGTCGTCATGGCTCACGCCGAAGGTGAAGAGGCCGTTGACAAAATGGCGCTGCTCCGAGGCCGCGATTTTGTCGAGAAACTGTTGGATGTTTTTCCACACCTGCTCCGGCGGGTTGGTGGCCTGCACCTCCTTGAAATACTGTTTGGCCAGTTCGTTGGAGCCGAGGCGAAGATGGGTGCGAGCCAGTTCGAGCTTGGCTCGGGCCGCCTCCGGATCGGTGATGAGGATGCGGTCAAAGGCCATGACCGCCTCTTCGAGCCGTCCTGATTCAAAGGCGCAACGGCCGAGATAGAAATTGATCTCCGGGTTGGCAGGGTCTTGCACAAATGCCTTGTAAAGCTCTGTGTATGCATCATCGAATCGGCCTTGGTCAAAATACTGTTTGCCCTGGGCAAAAGAGGCGGACATCTTTTCC
Organism: uncultured Desulfurivibrio sp.; assembly: GCA_964441875.1. Classification (GTDB taxonomy): domain Bacteria; phylum Desulfobacterota; class Desulfobulbia; order Desulfobulbales; family Desulfurivibrionaceae; genus Thiovibrio. Next base: position 1,227 of record CAYTVV010000164.1, on the reverse strand, counting down.
GCCGCCACAGCCTGAGTGAGGCAAAGGGACAGAGCAATTAATGCAAAAGTGAGAAATTTTAGTTTAGCCATGACGTATACCCGGTACGGCCTGGAATAAGGCCAAAAGGTTATTGGTTGGAAACAATTATACAGTATAAGGCTAGGTTAGTATACTTTTTTGGGGGGAAAGGATTGCGTTTTTATGCTCTTTTGGCTTGCTGTTGGCGAAGGGGGGCTGGGTCTGGTATGATGGGCTTTGTGGAGTGTTTTCCGCAGGATGCGCGAGAAAAAATACGGAGGCTGGTCGTGCTGTTAAATAATTGTAAGCAAAAACTTGAGCTGGAGTATCCCTGCCCGTGGGTGTACAAGATCATCGGCAGGGAGCAGGAGGAGTTGCGGGCGGCCATCGCCGAGGTCGTTCAGGCGCGGGAGTGTCTGGTGTCCCTGTCCAATTCGAGCAGCGGCGGCAAATACCTGTGTCTGGACGTGGAGCTTGTCGTGCTTAGCGCCGAGGACCGTGAATGCCAGTATTGTGCCTTTAAGAGGCATCCGGCGGTGGTCATGGTGTTGTAGATTTTTTGCCGCGCCGCACAACCTGCTCGGGGCGGCGCGGCTGTTTTTACCCCACCACCTCGAAACCGATGGCGGTGATGGCTTTTTTGATGGCGTCCATGGGCACATCCTTGCTCTGGTTGAAGCTGGCCTCGCCTTTGTCCAGAGCGATGTTCACCTCGCTGATGCCGTCGATGGCGTTGAGTGCGGTGGTGACAGAGGCAGCACAATGGCCGCAGCGCATACCTTTGATCTGGATGGTTGGCATGGGGTACTCCTTTTTGTGTGTTTGTGGTTGAAGGCTGATTTCCTCAGGAAAAAACCTATAGTCGCATTGCCGTCATTTCGGCGAAAGCCGGAATCCAGTAATTTCGGTAAATTATTACTACCCTGGACCCCGGCTTTCGCCGGGGTGACGTTTTTTTTTAGTGGTAGAAACTAACTTATCTCCGAGCATAAAGATTTTTTCAAAAGATTAAAATACTGCGAAAAAGCAGGGTAATCAAGAGGATATCCATGACACCGTCAACCGAAAAGCAGCGGGTCGCCATCCGGGGCATGCACTGTGCCTCCTGTTCTTCCCGCATCGAAAAAGTACTCAGCTCCACCGAGGGTATTGTGGCCGCAGCGGTGAATCTCGCCGCCGAGAGCCTGGAGGTGGAGTGGGAGCCGGGTCGGCTCAGCCTTGCGGATA
>CAYTVV010000163.1:0-3616 GCA_964441875.1 uncultured Desulfurivibrio sp. | reverse complement strand
AGGAGAAACGCGGCATCTACCGGCTGGGCGAAGGGGTGATCGGCCGCATCTTTCAGTCCGCCTTTCCTTTCGTGGTGCCGGACATCCACAGCGAACCGCTCTTTTTGAACCGGACCGGCGCCCGCGCCAATCTCCCCAAAGGAGAGATTTCCTTCCTCGGCGTCCCGGTCATGCTGCCGGAGGGGCCGGTGGGCGTTCTCTCCGTGGACAGGCTCTTTGACCAGGATATTTCCTCCGAGGAAGACATCCGCTTTCTCACCGTGGTTGCCATGCTCATCGCCCAGTTCCTGCGGCTGCACAAGACGGTCTCCCTCAAGCAGCAGGTCCTGGTGGAGGAAAACCTGCTGCTCAAGAAAGAGCTGCGCAACCGTTACAGCCAGCACAACATCATCGGCCAGTGCAAGCGGATCCAGGATGTGTACAACTACATCGACAAGGTTGCCCCAAGCCGGGCCACCGCCCTGCTCCTGGGCGAATCCGGCACCGGCAAGGAACTGGTCGCCCGTGCCATCCACCAGGCCAGCCCGCGCGCGGACAAACCGTTCATCAAGATCAACTGCGCGGCCCTGCCCGAAAACCTTTTGGAAAGCGAACTGCTCGGCCACGAAAAGGGCGCCTTCACCGGCGCGGCCAATCTCAAAAAAGGACGGTTTGAACTGGCCGACGGGGGCACCATCTTTCTCGACGAGGTGGGGGAGCTGCCCCTGGCCCTACAGGCCAAGCTGCTCAGAGTGTTGCAGGAACAGATGTTCGAGCGGCTGGGGGGCACCCAGACCATCACGGTCAATGTTCGGGTCATTGCCGCCACCAATCGCAGTCTGGAGGAATGCGTGGAACAGGGAACCTTCCGGGCGGATCTTTACTACCGCCTCAACGTGGTCCCCGTGGTGCTGCCGCCGCTCAGGGAACGGCGGGAAGACATCCCCCTGCTCCTCGACCACTTTTTGCAGGAGAGCAACCGCATGAACCAACGGGAGGTGCGCCTGTCCAGCCCGGTTATAGAGCTGCTCTGCGCCTATAGTTGGCCTGGCAATGTCCGCGAACTCCAGAATCTCATCGAGCGGCTGGTGATCATGGCGGACCGCGACACCATTGTCGCCCGCGAGTTGCCGAGCTACATCACCGCGGCACCGGAGGCAGAGGACTTTGCCGCGCCGTCTTGCCGCATTGCTGCGACGCCAAACGCCGGAATGGCAGAGTTGACAAGCGCCTCGCTGCCCGAAAACCCGACGCGCAAGTCTTTAAAAGATATGGAAAAAGAAGAGGTGGTCGCGGCCCTGCGGCGACACGGATGGGTTCAGGCGCGGGCCGCACGGGAACTTGGGCTTACCCAGCGCCAGATGGGCTACCGGATAAAAAAATACGGGATTATCCTTCCGGATTTTTCCTGTTGAACAGAAAAAATCCGGGCTTTCTCGGCCAGAAAGAACAAGGCTTTTACCAATAGGACCAGCCCCTCTGGCGTTCGCTATATCGAGCCCGGATACCTGGGTCGCCCATACAGCCAAACGCCTAGCGGCAACGCGATACTTCACCCCAATGGAGAAGCCAACATCGGCACGCCCATGGCTTTCATCCGCACCATTTCGTCCTCGCCGCCTTTGACCAGATCCGCCAATTCACCGACCGCCACCTTCATGGTTTCTGCTTGGGCATTCAACTCCTCAGCAGCGCTCGCCGATTCTTCGGCTTTGGAAGCGGTTGTCTGGGTGATCTGATCCATTTCCAGCATAGCCTTGCCAAGGAGAGCGATACCTTGCGCTTGCTCGGCGGACGCAGAAGAAATTTCTTCGATCAGGGTGGTCATCTTGCTTGATCGTTCGACCACGCTGGAGAATGCCCCGGTGGTTAAGGCAAGCAGCTTCGTCCCGTCTTGGACTTTTTTGACCGTGCCTTCAATAATATTCGAGGTGTTTTTCGCAGCCTCCGCAGCGCGCATGGCGAGATTGCGGACCTCATCCGCAACTACCGCGAATCCGGCCCCTGCCTCGCCTGCCCGTGCTGCTTCAACAGCCGCGTTTAAGGCAAGCAGATTCGTTTGAAAAGCGATTTCGTCGATTGTCTTGATAATCCGTGATGTCTCGTCGCTTGCTTTCGAGATTTCCGACATGGCCACGGATAATCCCTGCATTGACTCATGCGCTCTTCCGACCTCAAGGTTGGTCTCTTTGACCAGATCCTTTGCCTGACTGGCATTTTCCGCGCTTTGTTTCGTCATGGCGGTGATCTCTTCTAGGGAAGCGGAGGTCTCCTCAAGGTCGGAGGCCTGTTCGCTTGAGTTCTGAAAAAGAGCGCTGGAGGTGGACGACACCTGGGTTGCCGCGCTGGCTACCTGCTCCGCGCCCTCGTTGAGCGTCTCAATGGCATGGTAGATGGGCCGCGTTATTGAACGGGTCATAAAAATGGCGATCAAGGATGAAATCAACAGGCAGCCAACGCCTATCATGATTAATAGCAGCGTTCTTAATTTGACTGCGGCGGCGGCTGATTTTTCTTCTTCGGCGCCTTTTACCGTGGCCATTTCCACGACACTGTCTATTGCCCGGCGATGAGCAGTGTAGTGTTTCAAGAGTTCGCCATAGGCCAAATCACGAGCCCGGCTTATGTCGCCCCTTTGCACGGCGGGGATGTACTCGGTTTCGACAAGAGCATAAAACGCCAGGGAAGGACGGTATGAATCTTCAAGCAGCACTGATTTCATTTGGCTTTCCGGCAGGTCTTTTTTCCAGAATTCATGTCTTGCCAAATAATCATCCTTCAATGTTTTATTTCTGGCGATAAAGGAGGAAATCTCCTGCTGATCGCTACTTCCGAGCATCTGTAGTGCGTTAAGATACGATTCGATGATATATTCAGGCGGCGGCAGGATATCGGCAATCAGGTCTTTCCCTTGGACGATTTGCCGATAAACCGGGCCATTGACCTTTAATTTGTTCAAAGCGGCAAGAGACACAGCCATAACGAGAACCAACGATATCGTGAACACGGTAACAAGCAGAACAATCTTGGAACGTAGTTGCAACTGGCGTATCATTTTTGCGTCCCCTATAAAGCATTAACTTTTAGCGAAACGGCTCAGGAAAAAATGCTGTTATGGCGGCCTGCCTTGTTGTCCTTGTAAAATTTATTAGATCTATCCCTAAAAAAACAAAATACGGCAAAAAAACCCATCAGGAAATAAGACTCAAATAATCACTGAAAAATTGCTGAAAATCATCGGAGATCTGCGTCCGCAAGCGCCTTGCCTCGGCCAGCAGATCAGCGGGCCGCACCACCAGAGATCTGAACGAGGCCAGCCACTGCCAGTCCTGTTCCAGCCAAAGGCTGATATCCTCGGAAACCGCCACATGGTTGTCAAACTGCAAGCCGAGGATATGCGGCCTTTGTTCAAGGGAAAAAGCCTCCACCTGGCATTGTTCCGAGGTGGCGAGCAGGGAAAAATGCTTGGGCAGCGGCTCCAGCACCGTCTGGCTGTGCCACTTGAACATGGGAATAGCCTTGCCTAGATTCCTAAAGGCCGGATGCTCGCGGCCATCATGGGTGAGATGCCCCTGAACAAAGCCGATGCTCGGCTTGAAGTTCGGCCCTACCTGGGCGCCGAGCACCGAAGCAAGCA
>CAYTVV010000162.1:0-3626 GCA_964441875.1 uncultured Desulfurivibrio sp. | reverse complement strand
GAGTGTCAGCTTCCCAAGCTGAAGGTCGCGGGTTCGAATCCCGTTTCCCGCTCCAGCGTTGCTTCGGGCATTCTGGCGCCTGCTGGAAAGAAAACGCAATGTTTTCTTGTGGTGCAAGGGTGCTGCTCGGCTAGGCAGCATGGTTTTGTATTGAAAGAACCGGTCATTCCGATCCGGTTGGTGAATTTTTAGAAGTGGGCCGCGGCCCGCTTTTTTTATTGGTATACTGTGCTATGGAAGAAGAGGCGATAGAGTCACCCCTGGTCCGGCGGTTGACGGAGCTTGTCGGACCGGTGGTCGATGGTTCCGGCTGTGAGCTTGTCGAGCTGCAGTTCAGGCGTGAGGCCCCGGGGTGGGTCCTTCGTTTGATTATCGATAAAGAAGATGGCATCGGTATTGATGATTGCTCCCGGATCAGTCGGGAGGTCGCCCATCTTCTTGAGGTGGAGGATCCCATTGAGCAGTCATACAGCCTTGAGGTTTCTTCACCCGGCCTTGACCGGCCCCTGAAGAGGGAAAGAGATTTTTTGCGTTGCAAGGGGAAGAGGGCCAAGGTGGTTGTGAGGGAGCCCATCGATGGGCTGAACCAGTGCATTGGCTTGATTGAAGATGTTACGCATGAGTCGGTAACGTTGCGCACCGATCATGGTATGATGGAAATTCCGTTTACTCGGATGAAAAAGGCCCGTTTGGTTATTGTGTTTTAAGACACTGGGGCCGGTGTTGACCATAACGGAGGCGAGGCCCTCGGTGGCGGATGTCCGGGCGTAATCGGCGAAAGAGAGACAGGAGAGAACAATGCTGTCAGATTTAAAACGAATTCTTGATCAGATAAGTAGAGACAAGGGAATTGATCGTCAGTTGCTGGTTGACGCCATCGAGGAAGCGGTGATGTCCGCGGCCAAGAAGAAATTCGGCCAACGGCGGGAGCTTGAGGCCCGATATAATGATGAGATCGGTGAGGTTGAGCTTTTTCAGTTCCGCAATGTTGTTGAGGCGGTTGAGGATGAGCAGACGGAAATTTCCCTGACCGAGGCCTTGGTTCTCGACCCGGAAGTGCAACTCGGCGACGAGCTGGGCAGCAAGATGGACAGCGTTTCCGATTTGGGCCGCATTGCCGCTCAGTCCGCCAAGCAGGTGATCATTCAGAAAATGAAGGATGCTGAATGCAATGTCATCTATGAAATGTACAAGGAGCGCAAGGGCGAGGTTGTCAACGGCATTGTCCAACGCTTTGAGCGCGGCAATATTATTGTCAATCTTGGGCGAACCGACGCCATCCTGCCGACCAAGGAGCAGATGCCCCGCAAGTCATACCGGCAGGGGGACCGAATCCGCGCCCTGCTGCTTGACGTACGCCAGAGCAGCAGGGACCCGCAGCTGGTCCTGAGCCGAACCAATGATGAGTTCGTGACCAAGTTGTTCGCCATGGAAGTTCCTGAAATTGCCGAGGGGATCGTGAAGATCCTCGGGGTGAGCCGTGAGCCCGGTGCCCGCGCCAAGATTGCCGTGAGTTCTTCCGCCTCGGATGTGGATCCGGTGGGTGCCTGTGTCGGGATGAAGGGGTCCAGGGTGCAGAACGTGGTTCAGGAGTTGCAGGGAGAAAAGATTGATATCGTGCCCTGGAGTCCGGACCCGGCCCGCTATGTTTCCAATGCCTTGTCCCCAGCCCAGGTTTCGTTGGTGGTGGTGGATGAGGAGAAGAAAACCTTGGTGGTGGTTGTGCCCGATGATCAGCTTTCCCTGGCAATCGGCCGCCAGGGGCAGAATGTGCGCTTGGCCGCAGCCCTGTTGGGGTGGCGGATTGATGTGAAGAGTGAGCAAAAATATGCTAAATTTAGCGAAGAAGGCTTCCAGTCGTTGCTCGACGTGCAGGGGATGGATGAAAAAACCGCGGAAGCCCTTTATGATGCGGGCTTCAATTCAGCCCAGGATCTGGCTCAGGCGGAGGTGGCAACGGTGGTTGCCGAACTGGAATCCCTTGACGAGAATAGAGTTGCCCGCTTGATCGCCGCCGCTCAAAAAGTCAATACTGCCCAAGAGCAAGATGATTCAGAGCCGGCATCAACCGAGGATGGAGAGTAATAGGTTATTTGGCATGACCGCCGTCTTCGGGGAAAAAGGCAGGGCACCGATCCGGACATGTCTGGGGTGCCGCCAGAGAAAAGCGCAGCAGGAGCTGTGGCGGTTTTCTCTGGACAACAGCGGTTGTGTAATGAAAGATTTCCGCGGGAAGCATGACGGGCGTCATGTTTACTGTTGTCAGGATGACAGTTGTCTGCAGAAGTTTTTTAAAAACAAAAAAGGATTATCCAGAGCGTTTCGCCAACAGGTGCTGGGATTTGACGAAGGGTTGCAAGACCTCTTCGGGAGTGAGCAATGACAAAAATCAGGGTTTACGAGTTAGCTAAAGAAGCGGAAATGGAAAACAAGGACTTGGTGGCGGCCCTCATTGAGATGGGCTATGCCATTAAATCCCATAGTTCCTCTCTGGATGACGAAACAGCACAGGATATTCGCCAAAGGCTTGGGATAGGGCAGACCCGGACGGAAGAAAAACGGATCCAGGGCGCCGGGCGGACCACCATTATTCGCAGAAGAACCAAGAACGTGCCGGTTGAGGTCCCGCCCCCTGTCGAAGCGCCTGCCAAGCCGAAACGGGCTGTCGTTTCTGCGCCAGAGAGCGATGAGGCCGGGCTGACCAGGGCAGAAATATTCGAGGAAAGCGCCCAGGGCGTCGGTGAAACCGAGAGAGAAGAGGTTGCCGAGCCGATGCTTTCCGTGGAAACGGAAGGCGACGGAGAACCTGAGTTGTCTGTACGTTCAACGGAAGAAGAAGTCGAGGCCGCCGTAGACGATGGGGCTGTCGAAACAGCCGGGGACGAAGAGGTCTCTGTGGTGGAGACGGTTGAGGACGACGACGCGGAAGAGTCGGCCCCCTTTGTGCCGGAAAAGCATCGCCAGGGGTTTGCCCGGGTGATTAAAAGGGCGGCCATTGTCATTGCGCCCGCAGCTCCTCCCCGTCCGTTCACGCCCAGGCCGCCGAAAAGAGTCGAAGCTGTTAAAGGAAAGCCGGTGGTTGCCGATGTTTCCCCCGCCAAGGGCGCCGATGAGGGTGACAAGGGGAAAAAGGGCAAGCGGTTTGTTAAATTTACCACGGAGACCGCCGAGCATGACCGGAGCAAAAAAGCTCCCTTGCGTACTCAGCGGCAGGCCGATATCGAGATCGAGGATGTCGACGATGCGTTGGGTGGAAAAATCCCCGCTGGCCTGCGTATAGCACGTAACGTGCGGAGCGGTGGCAAGAAAGGCAAGCGCCAGAACATTTCCCAGCCGGCAGCGGAACCCAAGGCGATCAAGAAGCGGATCAAGGTTCTGGAAACCATTTCGGTTGGTGATCTTGCCCACCGGATGGGCCTCAAGGTCGGGGAGCTTATTGCCAAATTGCTGGGAATGGGGGTTATGGCCACCATCAACCAGGCTCTTGATGTTGAGACCGCGACCCTGGTAGCCTCTGATTTCGGCTACGAAGTCGAGCAGGGGGTTACCGAGGAACAGACCATTCTCAATTTGGAAGAACAGGAAGGCGGCGGGGAGATGCTTCCCAGGCCGCCGGTGGTCACGGT
>CAYTVV010000161.1:0-3644 GCA_964441875.1 uncultured Desulfurivibrio sp. | reverse complement strand
TGATGTTGATGCTTTCCGCGATGGCTGCTACCTTCATTGTTTTCTCCCGTGCTGTAGGTTCAATATATTTAGGAGCCGTTACGGAGAATCCTTCCGTTACGGCTCTTTATGCCGTTCTTCTCATTGCAGCAGTGTGTTAGCGGCGATGGCTATCGTGTGCCATCAACGGCCTTTTACCGCTTCCGATGGAAACGGCGGTTTTCCCGAGTGTAAGAGTGCATGGTAACGTGGGAAAATAGCGTTTTACAAAACGGATGTCAACAGGCAACAGGGCAAAGTGGTGTAAAAAAATGTCGAATTGGCACGGAAATCGGTGGATATACCTAGGTCTCCGGGGTGTTTATTCCTGGCGTGCCACCTGTTGGAGCGCCTCGAAGATATCCATGGGCGAGGTGTTGTTTTCCGCGGCGATCTCTTTGATGGTCATGGCCTCGGCGGCCGTGATCTTGCGGGCGGCAAGCCCCTGGAGAACAGCGGAGATGTCGAGCTGGTACTCGCGGCAGATATCAGCCAGTGGTCTCTTGCCGAAACCGGGGGGCGGGTTGGCGGGTAGACTCTTGACCTGTCCGGGTTGTTGCGGCGGCAGCATGGCCTCATACACCGCTTTCGGGTTCAGGTTGTTCATTCTGGCGATCTCGGTGATGGACTGGCTCGGATCGGTGACGCGGATCTTGGCTGCGGCCAGGCGGGTCAGGCTGGTATCCAGATCCAGCTCCACCTTTTTGCTGAAGGTTGTAAGCGAGGAGAGTTCGGCATGGCCGTACGGCGGCTCCCCATACTTTTTGGCTCCGGCCTCCTTGATCCGGTCGCCGATGGCGATGATGGTGGAAAACGGCGGCAGCTCCCAATAGGTCCCCAGGGAAAAAACCAGGCAGAGGATGAGGGCGACGGTGAAGTCCGTCGTGAAGATGCGCAATTTTGCGGCCCGGTTTTTCAGATAGGCGACAATGGGATTCCAGTTGTAGTAGGTGTGCAGGCAGATGGCGAGCAGGAAAAGAACTCCCAGATTCACATGCAGGCTGCCCCACTGGGTTTTGCTCAGGCCCCAGAGCCGCCAATCCGACCAGTAAGCCACCCGCCCTTGGGGTACGATGTAGAGAATGACGCTGGTCAGCATCTCCAGGACAAAAGAGACCAGGGCGGTGAGGGAGGTGATTTTACGCATGTTCACGGGGGAATCTCCGGGTGATCGCAGACAATGAAGCATGGCCAGACAACCGTGGTAGGGCTGCCTGGCCATGCTGGGCTGAAAAAGGCCTTGGAAACGGATTAACGACGTCCGCCGCCCATACCGCCCCGTCCCATGCCTCCGCCTGAGCCCATGCCGGAGCCGCCGGAACCCATACCTCCACCCATGCCGCCGGTCCCTGAGCCACCACCGGCGCCCATGCCCTTGCCCTGGCCATTTTTCTGGCCCGAGCCGTCACGCGGCGCATTCTCCGGCTGCCCCATGGCTTTTTGCTTTTCCTCCGGGCTCATTTTCTGTACCCGGTTCTGCCATTCATTTTGGAAGGCGTTCCGCTCTTCCATCGTTGCCTGTTTCATGCTGCCGCGCTTCGCCGCCAATTCCTCGGTGGTCATGGCGCTGTAGTCTGTGGCGGCAAAGGCCAGGGTGGCGCTGAGCAGGGAGCCTGCCAGGATGGTGCTGATCCGTAACATCGTGGTTTTCTTCATGGGTACAATCCTCCTCTGATTAATAAACATCGTATCGTGGATGAAAACGGGTAAGCAAAACTCTGTAGCGCCATATATCACGAATCGTGCCATTGCCAGAGGCCAGGGCTTCATGCCCCTGAATTACCGGGGATAATTTCAGGCAAGACCGCCGATGATCTCTCGGCGCTGCGGAAAATCATGGGTAAAATGTATCCATGTGCAGAGTAGCATGCGGGTAGTTTTTGCGCAGCGTGGCAGTTTGTCGCGGGTTGGGGCCGGAAGGTTTCACGTGAAACGTGGAAGAAATCAACAGGAAGCAGGCGGATTGTCGATGAAACGGCAAGCGTCAAAAGCCCAGATCTGCCAAGGATTTTTGTGGCCAGCGGGGAGATATCAACAGGTTTTCAACAGGCAACCAACAGAAAATAAACAGCTTTTTAACAGGGTTGTCGGAGAGGCGAATCAAGCAGGCAATTGGGCGGGGCGCAGCCATTTTTTTAAAAGCAGACGGGTGCAGTCGCCCACCAGGCGCGGGGTGTCGCCGGCAGAGAGCTTGGCCGGCGCAGGGGAGGATTCCGCTCCGCTCTGGATTGCCACGGCCTCGGCCAGATAATGGAGATGCCAGCCCGCCTGGCGTGCCCGCAGGCAATAATCGGCATCGGCGTAGTGCGCGGCAAAACTTTCGTCCAGCAGGCCGATCTCATCCATAACCTCCCGACGGATGACCAGGCAGGTGTCCAGCAGCCATTGGGCCTCAAAGGAGCGCAGATGGTCCTGTTCCAGGAGTAGATGTGCTTTCAGGATGAGAGGCGCGGCCGTAAGTAACCGGGCCAGGGGGGTGTGCAGGCAGAGGATCGTGGCCAGCGAGGGGGCGGAGCGCACCGAAGGTTGGACCATGCCTTTGGTATCAACGATCCGGGGGGCGGCAATGCCCGCCTCCGGGTTTTCGTCGAGAAAGCGGATGAGGGTGGCGAGGCAACCGGGTTGTGGGCGGAGGCTCTCATCCCAGAAGGAGAGATAGCGAGCTGTTGCCAACCGGCAGGCGTGGTTGCGGGCCTTGGCCGGATGGTCGGCCCCGCTGTTTTCCAGGATGGTGATCTCCGGGAAAGCCCGTTCCAGCCGGGCCAGGGCGGGATGCTCCGGCTGGCTGGCCACCACGATGATTTCAAGAGCCACCGGGTCGGCATGGGCCAGGAGCGCGTCGAGAAAGGGGAAAAGCCCTTCGGGGTTGGCTGGGTTGTGGATTAGGCAGACTGCCAGGTCGGGTTCGATGTCTTCCATATAGATGAACTCGCAAAAAGGTCTCTCTCTATTGGCACGGCGGTAAATTAGGCAGTGCCGGAGATGCGCGGAAGAGGTCTGCGAAGTGTGCTATTTGCACATGGGCAGGCCGATGACAAAGCAGATCCGGTGCTGCCTAATTTACCGGGGTAGTTTGTCCCGCACCGTGGGGAAGAGCGCCATGTCGGTGTGGGGCAAAAAGAGCGAGGCCATGTAGTGGTTCATGAATTGGGCGCTCTCCGAAAGCTCCAGGTTGGTCATCAGCGAGCTGACCATCATCCGTTCCCTGAAGCGGACATGGTCGGTGAGGCTGATCTGGCAGCCGAGCATGGAGGCGTTGCCCAGGTAGTAGAACTTGTCGCGGTCGATGTCCGGCAAGAGACCGATGCAGATCGCCTGTTCGAGATCAATATAGGCCCCGAAGTTGCCGGCCATGATCACCCGGTCCAGATCAGCAAAGGTCATGCCCACGGATTCCAGCAGGGTGACGTAGCCCGCGTACATGGCGCCCTTGGCCCTGGTCAGGTTGTCCAGATCCACCTCGGTGATGGCGATATCCTCGCCCATGAGGGTGTCCGTGGCCCAGGCCAACACGTACTCGTAGCCGTCTATCCCCTGGCGGATGCGGGGATGGTCGAGGCTGCGGTTGAATTTGCCCTGCTGGTCGATGACCCCGGCCTCCAGCAGCTCGGCTACGATGGCGATCA
>CAYTVV010000160.1:0-3795 GCA_964441875.1 uncultured Desulfurivibrio sp. | reverse complement strand
CCCATGTCGCCGGTGCCCAGAATCTCGGCCCCATCCTCAATGGCCTCGCGGGCCATGGCCATGCCGACCCCGATGGCCGCTACGGTCTCGTCGATGCTCATGGCCGGCCCCTTGGCCATATTGGCGGTTCCGGGCCGAACCTTGCATTGCCGCAAGCCCTCGGCCTCAATCGGCACGGCCACGCCCACATCGATCACCCGCACCTCGGCCCCCACATGGCGGGCCAGGACGTTGACCCCGGCGCCGCCGCCCAGGAAATTGAGAACCATCTGCGGGGTGACCTCCTGGGGGAAAGCGCTGATCCCCTCGGCCACCACGCCGTGATCCCCGGCAAAGGTGAGGATGATCTTTTTCTCCACCTTGGCCGCAATGGTTCTCCGCATGGCGCAGGTTCTGGCCGCCAGCATCTCCAGCTTGCCGAGGCTGCCCAGGGGCTTGGTCAGGTTATTGAGTTTGGCCTGGGCCTGGGCCATGACCTCCTTGCTGGCAGGTTCAATGGCTGCGCAGGCTGTATGCAATTCTTCCGCTGTCCGAATCATGTTTTCTTCTCCTTCATTTCTGCGCAGCCAATGTGCGGCGCGATCTTGTCGAGATTTTTGCAAAAGGCTTTCAACCTTACTCCCCTCGCCCGCTCGGAGTCTACGCTTACCTGCGGGAGAGGGGCCGGGGGAGAGGGAAAATGCGCGCGTTGATTCTACAACGAGTTCCCCCTCTCCCTAGCCCTCCCCCCGAGGGGGGAGGGAACTTTCCTGCCTTTTGCAAGAAGCTCCGTCATTTTTTATTTCTGAACAAAAGGCTGCCACGCCTCATCAAGAAGCGCCAACGAACCCTTCAACTTTTCCAGGCTGTACATCTCCAGGGTAACCACCCCGTCATACCCCACTTCGGTCAGCCGCTTGCCCAACATCCTGGCCTGCTCCGCATCGGTCAAGGCCTGATGGTCCCTGCCGTCCCGCACCCCATGATAGTGCAGATGGCGGACTTGGTCCAGCAGTCCCAACCCCTCTTCCAGATCATGGCCGTAATGGACAAGATGGCCAAAATCAAGACAGACGGAAAAGCCGTACTCCGCAACCAAAGGGGCCACGAGACTGTATGGATACTCAATATTTTCGACGGCAACCAGCCTTTTCTCTTCCCCCAAGGCAGCGGATAATTCCCGGAGACTGGCGGCCAGATTATCGAGCCAAGTTGCGTCAGGCAGACTCGGCTCCCGGACCAGATGCAGGTCAAAACTCTGCGGAGCAAGTGGCGCCAGCTGGGCCATGAGCCGGAGAATCTCAGCGATGCCCTCCTGCCGCTCAACCCTCGAGGCCGCACCCAAGGCAAGGTCGGTGGGCAGATGTACCGTATAGCTGAGAGCGTGCTCCTCGGCAAGATCACGCAATGCCTGCACATCCAGAGGTTGGGGTAAAAGACTTTTGGCCGCGCTTTCAAAAAAGAGCAGTTGGACATCGTCCACCAGAGGCGCCAAGGCCCGGACATTGGTCATGATATCCGCGGGCAACACGCAGGAGGTTGCACCCAGCCGCCACAGGCGGCCTTTTGGGGGCATCATCGCCCTACCCTGGACCCGAGGACGATTACCTCGCCCACCCGATCCTGATGGGCAAGAGAGATTGTGGGCACCGGGCAATCATCGCCCCGTTGCCTGCGAAGGCTTTCCAGAACAGCGGCCATCGCTTCCTGGGCAAGATCTGGATGGTTGTTGGTCTCACTGATGTGCGACAAGACCACATGTTCAAGGCCATCGTGGAGGATATCGCTTAGGAAATCGGCGGCATCGGCGTTGGCCAGATGCCCGGTATTGCCCCGCACCCGCTGTTGCAGGGAGGGAGGATAGGGACCGTTGCGAAGCAGCTCCGGGTCGTGGTTGGCTTCAAGCACCAACCCGTGACAGCTGCTCAACCGGTGCTGCATCAGCTTGGAGACCACCCCGGTATCGGTGCAATACCCCATGAGCAATCGGCCGTTGTTCAGGAGAAACCCGACAGGGTCTGCTGCGTCATGGGAGATGGCAAAGGGATGGATCTGGAAATCCTGAAACACGAAGGTCTCGCCCGTAACAAAGGGCTGGCAGTGCGGAAGGTTGTCCAAGACCGACCCGGCGGCGGCCAGGGTCGGTTCATTGATAAAAACCGGCAGGCGAAAGCGGCGGGAGAGGATCGCCGCGCCCTTGACATGATCGCCGTGCTCGTGGGTGATGAGGATGGCGGACAGGGTTTGCGGCTCAACCCCGATCCCGGCCAGCCGCCGCTCAATCTCCTTGCCGGAAAAACCGGCATCGATGAGCAACCTGGTTTCCCCGGTCTCGACAAAGGTCGCGTTGCCCTTGCTGCCGCCCCCTAAAACACAAAATCGCATAACTCACCCACAAGACAATAGGCAAAACTTCTCGCCCTGTTGCCTTTTAGATTCCGGTATGACCGAAGCCGCCACCCTGCCGTTTGGTCTCATCCAGTCTGTCCACCGCAATCACCGTGGCCCGGCAAACCGGGGCCAGCACCAGCTGGGCGATCCGATCGCCCCGCCGGATGGTGAAAGGCTCGCTCCCCAGGTTGATCAGCCCGATCTTCACCTCGCCCCGGTAATCGGCATCAATGGTGCCGGGGCTGTTGACCACCGTAATCCCGTGCTTGATGGCCAACCCGCTCCGGGGGCGGACCTGTAGCTCATAACCCGGCGCCAGGGCCACGGCAAAACCGGAGGGCAGCAACCGAATCTCCCCAGGGCCGATCACCACCGGCTCCACCACGGCCGCGGCCACATCCATGCCCGCGGCCAACTCGGAGTGGTAGGCAGGCAAAGGCAGATCGGCGTGGCCTGCCGGGTCGAGCCAGGACAACTGGATAGTATGGGTTTCTTCTTTCGGTGTTTCCATCATCTTCTACTCCAGGAAATAATCGTTCACTAAAAACGAAAAAACGTGAGCCGCCCAAGGCGACCGCATGCTTCGCCTCCCCCTTTAACAAAGGGGGATTGAGGGGGATTTAACACCTCGGAATCGCGCGGTACCGTCCGCAAATCAAATCCCCCCTAACCCCCCTTTTTCAAAGTGGGGAATGTAAAAAGTGCGCCGGTCATAGTGAAAGCATGAAACATGACCGGAGCAAAGGCCAACCCTGTCTGAGTCCACCGGCAAAACCGGGGGTTACCGTAAAGAAATCAATCCTCAAAATGTAAACGTTCAGCAGCGCCGCTTCGCTGCTGCCGCAGATGCGAGGAAGAGGTCTGCGAAGTGTGCTGGTGCACATGAGCAGGCCGATGACAAAGCAGATGCGGTGCTGCTGGACGTTTACACTAGGTCAAGGGGGCGCCAGTCGATATCCTTTGCCTTAAGCGGGCCAAGAACCGTGGCGGAGAGCGGTCTGCTAAAAAGCAGCGCGGCCAGCTCGCCGATATCCTCCGGCCGCACCTGGTCAAAACCCTCAGCGACCTCGTCAAAGGAGACATAGCGGCCAAAGGTCAGCTCGTTTCTGGCGATTCGGGTCATCCGGGACTCCATGTTCTCGGCGGAAAGGAAGATCCCGGCTTTGGCGTAATCCTTGGCCCTGGAGAGCTTTGCCGCGGAAACCGTGCTCTGCCGCAACCCCTTGATTTCCTTGGCGACCAGGGCCATGGCCTTGTTCACCACCGCAGGATCAACCCCCAGGTACACGCCGAGATAGCCGCTGTCCGTGAAGGAGGACAGGTAGGAATAGATGGAGTAGGCCAGCCCCGCCTTTTCGCGCACCTCCTGAAAAAGCCGGGAGCTCATGTTGCCGCCGAGGAGAACGTGGAGCAGATAGAGGGCAT
>CAYTVV010000159.1:0-3795 GCA_964441875.1 uncultured Desulfurivibrio sp. | reverse complement strand
CATATAGCGGGCATCCACGATATCGTTGGATTCCATGCCGATACAGTAAAAGAGTTGCATGCTGCCTTTGAAGAAGCGGTCGATGATTACATCGAAACCTGTGAGAAAATCGGGAGAGAACCGCAGAAACCGGCATCCGGCAAGCTCATGTTGCGGGTGCAGCCGGAGGTACACGCGGCAGCGTTACGAGCTGCGGCGCTTGCAGGCAAAAGTCTTAATCATTGGGCGGCAAAAATCATCAAGGAGGCGGTGGGGATTTAGAGCGGAGGCGAACCTGGGTGTTCCCCGAAACGAAAGACGAAGGAGCCTATTGCAAAATGACGAATGAAGTTCAAGGAACTGTCATTCCCGCGTAGGCGGGAATTTATAACGAACTGAATTTACAAAAATGGATTCCCGATAAAAGCATTCGGGAATGACATGTTGGCCATTTTGCAAGAGCCTTGCATAGTTACCGGATCATCTGAATCAGTTTCTCGTACAGCTCATCAACGGTGGAAATGCTTTTGGCATTGGCCTGGAATGCCCGCTGGGTGGTAATGATATCCACCATTTCCCTGCCAAGATCAACATTGGACATCTCCAGGCTATAGTTGCTGACGGTACCGAAGGATGGTTGTCCTGGGGTGCCGGTACCGGTCTCAGGCGGGATGAGTCCCGCAGTTCCAATAGTTCTGTCTCCTGCCTCAGCTGTTGCGGTGAAATTGTTGGCGCCCATATCCTGCAAGCCTTGCAGGTTCATGAAATTGGCCAGCACCAGTTGGGCCTGTTGGATGTTCTGTCCGTTTGAGTACTGCCCGGTGATAAACCCCTGGTCGTCCACGCTGATATCCTGCAATCTGCCCTTGCCGTATCCGTTCTGGCTTTGATACAGGATGGACGAAGAGCTTGCATAGTTGGTGGTGGTCAGCCCTGTTCCTTGGTACAGGACTCCTGAGTCAACGGTGAAGGATGCACTCTGGTTGCCAAAGATCTGGGCAATGGTTGGATCGGTGAGCGGGGTGGCTCCGCTAGCGTTGGTATGGGTAATCGAGGAGATCGCCAGCTGGCTTGCCCCTACCACGGTATCGGTGAGGGTGAGCTGGCCATCGACGATTCCCGCCGTGCAGGCAAACTGGGTCTCCAGCCCGGCAAGAAAATCCGCCACTGTCTGGGAAGAATTCACCGTGTAGGTGTATGAGGCTGGGGTTCCGTCTCCGGTAATGCCTTGGAGGGTGATCGTGTCCCCGACCTGCACGGTGTTGCCGAAACTGTCGGAAACGGTGTCCCAGGTGGAGGTCGCGCTGATGAGCGAGGAGGCTGTGGTGGAGCTGAGCGCCGCAGCGGGACTGATCACTGTCTGTGGTTTCGGGGCAGTGCCAAAGTTCAGGGTGGATGCGTTGTTGGCAGCCGCGCCGGTAAAGTTGAAATTGAAGCTGTAGTAAGAATCGCCCCTGGCAAGGGTAAGCAGATTGGTGGCGGTTGCCGGGTCGACGTTGCCGTCGGGCGGCACGTTCCAGCACTGGATGTTGTTCAGGTCGCCGCTGTTTGAAAAGGAGAGAACGCCGTAAAGCAGGGCGCCTGCCCCCTTGTCCGTTGCGCTGTCGTAGCGGGTGCCTCCGGCGCTCAACCGCTGATCTTGCGCGGGATCGCAGGTGATGATGAATTCTTGCTGGTTGGGATTTGCCGTTGCGTCGAAATAGACCGTCAGGTCATAGGTGGAGGAGGGCGTCGAAAACCCGGCGGTTTCGTCGCCAGGGCCGTAGATGGTCAGCGAGGTTTTGTAGTCGTAATTGTTATTGGCGATGGGCTGGGCAGTGTTTCTTCCATCCCAGCTGTCAAACAGATTGACCGGACTGGCGGTTGGCTCTTGCAGCAGTGGATCGTTCTGTAGGTTCAGCACCAGTTGCACCTCGCTGGTCGCCGACTGGGGCGCGATGTTCTTGATCAGGATATCGGCGGGAGGAGCGCCGGGAGCGGTGGGCGGGAGGGTGGTGGTGCTTAAATTGTAACCCTGCACGAACTGGCCGGTCGGGGTGACCAGCTTGGAGACATTAAGTTCTCCGCCTACCAGGAGAGGGTCGACTCCAGCCAGATTGAAGTTGCCGGAACGGGTGTAGGTATCCGCCGTTGTAGCGTCGTTCCGACGGACCATGAAGAAGCCTGGGCCGCTGATGGCCATATCCGTGGCCTTGCCGGTGGTTTCCAACGATCCGTCTGTAAAGGAGGTTCCGATTTGGCCAAGCTGGACACCGTGACCAAAAGAAAGGGCTCCCATGGTGGATTCAAAGATATCCGCGAACTGGGTTTGTCCGGCTTTGAAGGAGGTGGTGTTGACATTGGCGACATTGTTTGCCGTGACGTTGAGCTTTTGGCCCATGGCGTTCACGCCGCTTATCCCGTTGTAGAAAGATGCCAATAAATCCATGGTGCGCCTCGCGTGATATTCTGGATATGGAGCTGCCGCATTGTTGTAAAGCAAAACCCATGCCAGAAGAACAGTGTGACGGAATTATTGGTATTGTTAGTTAATTCAGGTTGTTATGAGGGGGAGTTGTAGAGCGTGCCATGGCGGGAACCGGGAAAATTTTTCCGGCGGCGGCGGCTGTCTGGCAGGGGGAGGGGGAGGTTGTTGCCTGTTTCGGGCTAACCCAGCAGCGCGTCGAAGATGGCAAAGGCCTTTTGCACCGCAGGAACGTCGGCATCGAGTTTCAGGTAGGACTTGCCGGCTAGCTCCTGGGCCACCAGCTCGTTGCTTGCGGGCAACAGGCCGCCCAGGGGCAGGTCGGTGGATTGCACCGCCTCGTCGATTTTGGCCAGCAGTTCTTTGCCGGCAGGTTCCGGCACCCGGTTGACGATGAGGCATTTTTTCTTGATGGTGATGGCCAAGGGGCCGGTGAGTTCGGCAATCCGTTTGGCGGTCATGATTCCTCGGGCCGAGGGGTCCGAGACCACGATGAGGTAGTCGATATCGCGCAGATTCATGCGGCTTAAGTGTTCCATGCCCGCCTCGTTGTCCACCACGATGTACTTGTAGTTGTCGGCGAGATGATCCATGGTCATGGCCAGATGCTGGTTGGCCGCGCAATAGCATCCCGGCCCGTCGGGCTGGCCCATGGCCATGAGGTCGAAGCCTGCGGCTTCCACCAGGGCTTGGTGCACCTTCATCTCCATGTACTGGTCCCTGGTCATGTTGGGCGGCATGTCGCCCTTGAGTTCCTTTCTGATCTGGCCGATGGTGGCGCCAAGCTCCAGTCCCAACAGCTCGTTGAGATTGGCGTTGGCATCGGCATCCACGGCGAGGATGGGGGTCATGCCCCTTTCGGTCAGGTATTTGATGAGCAGGGCCGAGATGGTGGTCTTTCCGACCCCGCCCTTGCCAGCCAGGGCAATGATTTTTGGCATCTGATTTCTCCAGTAAAAAACGGATGGGGTATCCGGTTTGTCATCAGGTTGGCACTTGTACCGCCCTTCGACAGGCTCAGGACGAACGATCAATTGGTTGCTTCCGTTCGCCCTGAGCCTGTCGAAGGGATTTTTCTGCCGCCTCTTCGCCAAAGTGTTGGTCGCTTTGCAAAGAATCAATCAAATATAGGAACCAGGTCGGTAAATGTCAAAGGGAAAGCCGGTCGGCAGGGCGAACCGCCCGAAATCCCGGCGATTTTACCCTTGCAACTTGCGGGTGAGCTGGTATGTTTATCCGCTTGACCTCAGTCTACGACACAGACCTTAAGTCCTTAAGATAGATGGAGATCACCCATGGATTATCGGGCGACATTGAACCTGCCCCAAACCGATTTCAAGATGAAGGCCAAC
>CAYTVV010000158.1:0-3806 GCA_964441875.1 uncultured Desulfurivibrio sp. | reverse complement strand
CTTGATAAGACGGGCAATACTAATCGCTTCATTCCGAAATATCAACTTATTTTTTGGCAGGCGCAGACATTCACAAAAAGGCAAAACACAATCAGGCACTCCGCCACAAAGCAGAGTGCCTGATTGATACAAGACGGTTCGCTTACTCTTCTATCTTTTTGGCAAAACCGCTTTCGCGGTATCTCTCAAAGGCCATGGCAAACGTCCGATATACCATGTGAGCAAGTTTGGAATATGGCATGTACATGAACAACATCAACACGACCACCAGATGCATGTAATAAAAAAGATACGCCAGCACGGGGATGCCGATCAACCGGGTCAGTTCCGCGGAAAGTCCGGTGATGCCGACGGTCATGATCTCGACAATCAAGAACCAATCATAAAACGTCGGGGTGGCATTGTTTTCTTCTTCCGTGTGGGCGCGATTCATCCAAAGGATGCCCACTCCGACAATCAAGGCAATGGCGCTGATATTGGCCAGCAACTTGAAGGGGTCAGCGAGGGGAATCGGCCCATGCATCCCTTCGATGAACATGCCGAGGATATCCTTACGAATCATCCCGTAGGTGGTCACCACGAACAGACCGATAAAAGACAAGAGCAGGGGAAGATGACCGTTCACCCTGTTCAGATTCGCGCCGCACTCCTTGAACCGCTTGTGAGCCAAGATCTCCTTGACCGATGGCACCAGGAACTCGGTGACAAATTGCATGGCCGACGGGCGAAATTCCGACTTTACCTCAAGCTGTGCGGCCATATCACGCCACATCTTCGAAACCCCCTTGTACGCGGCGAATACCGCAAAACCGAGGGCTGGAACAAAAATGGCGTCGATGAGCAAAACGTTCAGGGTCAGACCGCCGATAAGGGTCGGGTGATCCTTGTGGGAATCAAAAAACATACCAAAATCAATGGCGTCAGCCGCAGGCAAAGACATGCCGCCGGACAACCACCACACCGCCATGATCACCAGGGCCGGCAGGGCAATGATGAGCGGCAGGTTGCTGCCCTTGCTCACCAGCTTGGCCAGGCCGGAAGGAAAGCCATAATGGGTGTAAGCATAGGCCCGAATCGCGCCAAGGACGTCGCCGGGTTTAGCGCCACGTGGACAATAGGCGGTACAGTCGCCGCACTGATGGCAGAGCATGACATCAGGATCGGCAACCAGCTTATCCTTCAATCCCCACTGTGCCCAGATCATTTCCTTTCTGGGGAATGGCTTGTTATCGCCGGACAGCGGACAGACAACCGAACAGGTGCCACATTGATAGCACTTCTTCAAGGTGTCCCCGCCAGCATTCTTCAGATACTTGATAAATTCTAAATCGGGTTCAACCCTCATTCCTTCAGCCATGACACGCCTCCAGTAATTCTCCCTCAAAATGTCAGCTCACACTGACCCATGACTCATGCGCCGAGGCGCATCCCTTCCCAAGATATCAATCGTCCGGCAGGCAGAAACACCTGCCGGACGATATTTTTCGAACCAAACAGACCTTAAAAACCCTTGAAGGGGTTCGGACCAAGAGCGATGATCGCTTCAACGAACTCGTTAATGACTGCATCAACATTATTGTACTCGTTAATGGCAATCTGGCGCACCGCGCAACGTTCCGGCTCAAGCCCGAGGCTGCCCAGAGTTTCGCCGATGTTGGCCATACGTTTGTCCGCCAGCTCACTGCCCTTGACGAAATGGCACTGGTAGTCATCGCCGAACTTACAGCCCAGAAGGAGGGCGCCGTCCATTCCGGCAGAAAGGGCATCCTTGATCCAGGCCATGTTCACCGAGCCAAGACAACGGACGGAAACTACCCTAATGAGAGCATTCTGCGGGAGCTTGCGCATGGCGGCCATATCCAAGGCCGGGTAGGCATCATTCTCACAGGCAAAAACGATGATACGCAACTTGTCCTCATCATCATCCGGCACCTCAATACATTTGACCATGGAACCGACTTGGTCGATGTTGTAGTTCTTGAAGCCGATGATCCGCTCGGGACATGCGCCCATACAGGTACCGCAACGACGGCACCGGGTGGGGTTGGGCTTGGGTGTTCCCTTCTCATCGTCGTCCAGGGCGCCAAACGGGCATTCTTCCGTACAACGCTTACACTGGGTGCAACGCTGGAAGAAGAATTCCGGATAGGTGCCGTCGTTGGACCGAGGATGCACTGCCACGCCGCGATCCGCCGATTCGATGGACTGAATCGCCTTGAGCGCTGCGCCGCATGCATCATCGATGGTTTCTTCCATGTTCATGGCCTTGCGCACGCCGCCGCAGGCATAGACGCCGGTCCGGCGAGTTTCGTACGGAAAGCAGATGAAGTGAGAATCAGCGTACCCGTCGAACAGCTCCAGATCAAGAAAAGCCGGACCCTGACGGTAGGCGAGATTAATGGTCGGCTTATCGGAGGTGGTCGGTACCATGCCTGCGGCCAGAACAACCATATCCACATTCAGGGTGACATCCTCGTTGAGCAGGGTGTCTTTCAGATGAACAGCCAATCCGTTGCCGGATTCTTCAACCTGGGTGACGATGGCCTTGGTCATAAAGATGCCGTCGTCATTCTGGGCACCCTTGTAGAACATCTCCATGTTGCCGGGTGTCCGCATGTGCTGATACAGGACATAGGCCTTGCCTTCCGCATTATCCTCGCGAACATAACGGGCCTGCTTCAGGGCAACCATGCTGGTAACCGAGTTGCAGTACGGGAAGTCCTGATCGTGTTCAGCGCCGCCTGGGCTCTGAACAAAAGCGACGTTGGCCGGAACCTTGCCGGTTTTGGCAAGCTTTTCAAACTCGGCGTTGGTGACCACGCCTTTCAGTTTGCCATAGCCAAGATGGGCATATTCAGAAACGTCCGCCGGATTCCAGCCCGTGGCCAAAACAACCGCGCCAAAGTCTTCGGCCGCAGTATCGTCTTTCATATAAGGCTGAAGACCTGCGTTCGGATCTTCCATCTCGCCTTTGGAGATTTTGTCCTGCTCGTCAACACCTACTTTTTTAGGGGCATCCCACTCGCTTTTGGTGCCTGTAGCCTTCAAGGTTACCTTGTAAGCGCCAGGAGCTCCGGCAATACGGGCAACTTCCGTGGAAGTTTTGAGGGTAATAGCGGCTTCGGCCTGAACAGCAGCAACCATGGCCGACACTGTGGGCTCTTCCAACTCGGTCCAGGGAGCTGCGGTGGGGAACTGTTTCCGCCAGCCTAGGGCCTTACCGCCCAGTTTATCCTGGGTTTCAATGATCGTCACTGCATACCCGGCCTTGGCAGCGTCCATGGCCGCAGTCATGCCGGCAATACCACCACCCATGACGAGAATCTTCCTGTTCAGGGTTTCAAGCTTGTAAGGATCAGGCACATCACCTTTTTTAGCCTGAACACAGGCCATGCGCACATAGTCCTGGCCCTTTTCGGTGGCGAATTCCTTCACCTTCTCGGCAGTGTGCTTCTCTGTAACTTCCTCTACACACCAAGCCACACCTTCGCGCAGGTTGGCACGGGTGACGTACTTATCATCCCCAAAATTAAACTCGTCTTTCATGACCCTGGGGGAACAGGCACAAACAACCACGGTATTCACCCCGTCGTTGGCGATGTCATTTTCAATCAACTCACGTCCGGCCGCACTACAAAGCGCCTCGTGGGTCTTGGCCTCCATGCCGTTCTCTTTTGCCGCCTTTGTCAGCGCCGCAATATCGAGGGCATCTCCTATACCACAACCTGTGCAGATATATGCACCGTATTTTTTTTCCATTCACCCTACCTCCTGGACGCTTGAATAGCTTTCATGGCTGCTGCCGT
>CAYTVV010000157.1:0-3867 GCA_964441875.1 uncultured Desulfurivibrio sp. | reverse complement strand
GCAGTGTCATGACTTCCTCGTGCACTAAAATTAATAATTCGGGAGATCGACAGAATTTTACAACCATCGATTCCTAATTGGGGTACGCCTCTTAATAAATGATCTCTGCGCCAATGTCAATTGAATGTCATTGCGTGCTTTTTTGACAATCGATGTTCACTCTTGCCGGGGCAGCAGCGCCAAAACCTCTTCCACGGTCAAGGTCTTGGCTAACAGCTCGTGTCGCGCCAAGAGGGGGTCTTGCAGGATGGCGCCATCCACCGCGTTCGCGACGCTGAACGGTCCGCTTTGCAGACGCCGCAAGGCAACAAGATGGGCACCGCAACCAAGGATGCGACCAATATCCGCAGCCAGGGTCCGAATATAGGTGCCCTTGCTGCATTCCACCATGATCCGCAGGGTATCTGGCCCGGCCTCCAGAAGTTGCAACCGGAAGATCGTTATCGGTCGAGCCGCCTTCTCAATGACAATCCCTTTCCGGGCATAATGGTACAAGGGCTTTCCCAAGTGCTTGAGCGCCGAATACTGCGGCGGGGTCTGCAACTGCTCGCCCATGAATCCAGCCAGGCATTGGTCCAGCTCTTCGCGCATAAAGACCCCAACCTCTTTTTGGGCGACAACCTCTCCCTCAAGATCCTGGGTTGTGGTTTCGATACCAAGCCTGAGCACCGCCTCGTAGCGCTTGTGGCCGTCCATGAACTGCGAGATAAGGCGGGTGGCCGGACGGCCGACACAGATGACCAACAGGCCGGAGGCAAAAGGATCAAGGGTGCCGGCATGCCCCACTTTCTTTATGGAGAGAGCCCGGCGCACCAATTGCACCATCCGGAAGGAACTCGGCCCCACCGGCTTGTCCACCAAAAAAATACCGGCCTCAAGGGCCGGTTCCGCTGGGGATTTTTTACCGACCGAGTCCCCATGGACATCGGCGGGCATCTCCTGCACAAGCTCCATATTCTTAACTTGTTACCATGGGCAACAAGTTGGCCAACAATTTTTCCTGGACCTCGCCAATGCTGGTATCATGGAGCTTAAACCCTGCGGCATTGCGATGGCCGCCCCCGCCAAAGACTGCGGCAACCTGGGCCACATCATACTCAGTGCCCTTGGAGCGCAGACTTACCGAAATCAGATCCCTCTCCGTTTCTTTTAAAAAAACAGCAATCTTCACGGTATCCAGGGATCTCGGATAATTGATAAAGGTTTCCGCATCCGCCTGGGTGGTGCCGGTTTTGACAAAAACCTCCCGCGGAGCCGCGATGATTGCCAGCCGATCAGCAGCATACAATTGCAACGAATCGAGCACCAGCCGCATGAGATTGAGGCGTTTCACGGTGAAATTGTCAAACAGCTTGCCGGAAACCTCCGCTGGCTTCACCCCTTTACGCAGAAGCTCGCTGGCGATGCGGAAGGTATCGGCGCTGGTCGAGGAATACTTGAAGGAGCCGGTGTCGGAAACAATGGCCGCGTAGAGACAATAGGCTGACTCATAGCTGAGCTCGGCGCCCAGGGCTTCCGCCAGATCGTAGACTATCTCGCCGGTGGAGGCCCGATCCGGGGCAAGCCACCTGAGATCACCAAACTCCTGGTGCCCGGAATGGTGATCAATAACCACAAAGGGATGCACGGTCAACAGGGAGTCCATGGCCTCGCCCAGCCTGTGGCTATCACCACAGTCAAGGGCCACGGCACAATCAAAGCCATTCAGGGCCGGAAGCAAAGACTCGATCTGGGAGCTTCCCGGCAGAAACCGGTACAGATGGGAGACCTGATCCTCACCGTACAGGAAAACATTCTTGCCAAGAGATCGCAAAACATTGCCCATGGCTATCTGCGAACCAAGGGCATCGCCGTCCGGGTGGATATGGGTTGCCACCAGAATATTTTTAGCCGATTTCAGGGTCCGAACAATCTCGTCACGGGGATGAGTCATCGTCTTTTATTATCTCCCTGAGTAGCTGTTCCATTTCAGCCTGCTTCTTGCCCGCGAGATCCAGTCGAAAATCAAGCACCGGCACATGCCGCAACTCCAGGGTCCGGGCCAGATTGCTTCTCATGAAGCCCTTGCTGCTCTCCAAACCCTTGGCAACATTTTTAGGCTCTTCATCTCCCAGTATACTGTATAAAACCCGGGCATGTCCAAGATCATCGCTCACCTCCACCGAGGTGATGATAATATTGTACAGGCGGGGATCATTGATTTTCCGCACCAGCAGCGATGCAAGCTCGGCCTTGATGGCATCCGCCACCCGAATTGGCCGCCTTTTCGGTTCGCTGCGGACAAGACCAGCAGGCAGGCCAAACCGCGATTTTGCTTTTCCGGCCGCCATTAAAGCTCTCTTGCAAGCTCTTTAAGAACAAAGGCCTCAAGCACGTCGCCCACCTTGAGGTCATTATAGTTGGCAACCCCGATCCCACACTCATACCCGCTCTGCACATCCTTGACATCGTCCTTGAAACGCCGCAGGGAGGCCAACTGACCGGTAAAAGTCACCACCCCTTCCCGCACAACACGCACCTTGGCGTTGCGCTCGATCTTGCCATCGGTTACGTAGCAGCCGGCAATGGTGCCAATCTTGGGAACCTGATACGTTTCCCGAACCTCGGCAGTGCCGATGACATTTTCCTCATAGCGGGCGTCAAGCAAGCCGACCATGGCCTTTTTGATGTCATCCAGGGCATGATAGATGACGTCATAGGTGCGGATATCCACCTTCTCATTCTTAGCGAGTTCCTGCACCTTGGCTGAGGGACGGACATTAAAGCCGATAATAAAGGCGTCAGAGGCGGCGGAGAGCAAGACATCCGAGTCGGTTATGGTGCCGGTGCCGGCATGGAGGATCTTGACCTTGACCTCGTCGGTTGCCAGATCATCTATGGCCTTGCTAAAGGCCTCCAAAGTTCCCTGCACGTCGGCCCGCAGGGCAACCCGCAACTCCTTGATCTTTCCTGCCTGCAAGTTATCAAACAGATTATCCAAGGAAATCTTGGTGTAGGTGCCCAGTTCGGCTTCCCTGCTTTTGAGTTGCCTATCGGCACTCACGCTCCTTGCCCGCTTTTCGTCGGGCAGAACGACAAATTCATCCCCAGCCCGCGGCACCCCGCTTAAGCCCTGAACCTCGACCGGGATGGCCGGCCCGGCCTCCTTGACATTTTCTCCTCGATCGTTGGTCAAGGAGCGTATCTTGCCGTAAAATATCCCGGCAACACAGGCATCGCCGACCCGCAGGGTGCCCTGCTCGACCAGAACCGTGGCCACTGGGCCGCGGCCTTTATGGAGCTGAGCCTCAATCACATGCCCCTTGGCGCGCCGATTAGGATCGGCCTTCAGCTCAAGAATTTCCGCCTGGAGATGGATGCTTTCCAGCAGCTCAGCGATACCTGCCCCGGTTTTAGCCGAGGTTTCACAGAAGATGGTCTCGCCACCCCATTCCTCGCTGAGCAGGTTCAGGTCGGCCAATTCCCTTTTCACCCGCATGGGGTCTGCATCGGGCTTGTCCATCTTGTTGACGCATACCAGAATGGGCACCTTGGCGGCCCTGGCATGGTTCACCGCCTCCTTGGTCTGATCCATCACCCCGTCATCCGCGGCAACAACCAGGACGACAAGATCGGTAACCTGGGCGCCGCGGGAACGCATTTCGGTGAAAGCCGCATGGCCCGGGGTGTCGAGAAAAACCACATCCCCCTGCGGGGAGCGCACATAATGGGCGCCGATATGCTGGGTGATGCCACCGGCTTCCCCGGCTGCCACGTCGGTTTTCCGGATGGCGTCCAGCACCGAGGTCTTGCCGTGATCGACATGACCCATGACCGTGACCACCGGCGGCCTGGGAAGCATCTCCCCGCCGCCTTCCTGTTCTTCCA
>CAYTVV010000156.1:0-3911 GCA_964441875.1 uncultured Desulfurivibrio sp. | reverse complement strand
TGATCGGTGATGATCACCTCCGCCCCTCTCATGAGTAGCGCTCCTGCCAGGAAAGAATCTGATAGCCGTTGGCCAGAATCCGAACCAGGGCGTTGATGGTCAGGCCGGGGCCTGCCTGCTTGCCTGCACCCTCCGGCGCGCCAGCCTGCCCGGTGGCGGTGATGGTGTAATAGAGGCTTGAGGTTCCGTCTTCGTAGCGGAGAAACGGCTCCAGCTCGGAAAAGCGCGCCTCCCCGATGATCTGCCGGGTCATGGCGGCGTTGAGGGCGCCCTGGAGCTGGCGGGCCTCATAATAGGCCTGCCGCCTGGTCTCGTCACCGTTCACGACAAAGTCGAGCATGGTCGGGGTGAGGCTGTTGACATTGATTCCCTTTTCCGGGTTATGGACGGTAAAGGCCTCCTCCGCCTCGAACTTCCCGGCCAGCAGCTCAGTGCCGCGCAGGAGAAAAAACTCCCCCGGGTCTTCGATTCTGCCGTTTCTCGGGATGTAGGGGTCGGGCAGGTGCATGTAGTGTTCCTGTTCAGCGCCGTTGAGATGGACCAGATTATCCGGGTCGCGCCAGTCCTGCAACGAGGCGATGACCGCACCAGCCTGCTCCAGGCTGAACTTCCGGTATCGCAGAAAAAGCTCCAACAGCCTCGGTTCGGAGGCGTTGAGGTCTATCTTGCCGGACTCGTTGGCCGCATAGTACCTTACCTGCCCACCCTTCAGGGGATGGGCGTACTGCCGCCCGCCAATCAACCGCCCGTATGCGCCTTCCGCCTCCAGGGCGATGGGCTTGTCCATGAGGCGAAACAGCGCGATATTGAAACCTGCCTCGGCCAGAATCGCCGCCCGGTCGCGGTCCTTGGCGTTGGCCGCGAGGCGCTGCTCGGTGCGCACATCCAGGCTGAGCTGCGAAGCAAGAAAACTGGCAAGCAACAGCACCATGATCACGACCAGCAGGGCGAAACCCTGATTATTGCTGGCAACCATGCCCTTGGGCAGGCGGCATTGGGTAATCGATACCATAGTCTTCACCGCTTTTCAAGCCTCACGGTTTCCAACTGGCCGTCTTTACTGCCAATTTTTTTCAGGACGAATTTCTGCCCCAAAACCAGCACCTCGCCCGCAAGATCCGTACCCCGCAGTTGCTGCTCAAGGGCCAGGGCGTCGCGCAGATCGGCGGCCCGGCCCTTTTCCAGTCGAAAGATGTTGGCGTTGGACTGGGAGAAATTCTGCAACACCGCCACATAGGCCAGGCTGAGAATGAGCACCGCCACAAGCACCTCCAGCAGGGTAAAGCCCTGCGGGGAACAACTACCCAAAGCCGTGGGAGCCAACTTTGCCATCCCTATTGCCCTCCGCCCGAAAAGCTCGGGGTCGCGCCGCCTGGGGGCAGGCATTTGGGGACAAAGGCGAATGCTTCCCCGCCCAAGGTCACGGTCACCCTGCTTTGTTGCGGGTCATAGGCCAGGGCCATTGGCTGGTCCGAGGCATACATCTTTTCCATCTCGCTGAACTCAGGCAGATACTGCTCGCCGTAGTCGGTGTTGAAATAATCCTTTTTTTCCAGGTAATAGAGGGCCTGCTCGGAGGGATTGACCCGGTACACCGCGAGCACGGAACCAACATTTCTATGCAGCAGGGGCTGACGGGTGACGATGCGCAGCACCCCATCGCCGCCGGAGATCTCGACCTTACCAAAACGCAGGTCGTACCAGGCCCCGTTCACCTGCCGCCGCAGAAGGCTAAGGAGATTTTTTTCCCTGCTCAAGCGCTCCAGATGTTTCCCGCCCCTGGCGCTGAAACTGATCCCCACGTTGAGCACAGAATAGATCATGGTGCTGACCATGCCCAAGAGCACCACGGCAATGAGCAGCTCAAACAGGGTGATCCCGCGCTGGCTGCCCGTCATTGCCGCACCGGGATGCCGGTGAGCGGGTCGATCAGAAACTCCTGGGAGCGGCGGCCCATGCGGGAGATCATCCTGCCCGGCGTCGCCAGCCCGTCCGGGTAAAAGACCAGGGTTTCCGGCCTGAATTCAAAGACCGCGCCCTCGGAAAGCTCGACCTCTTTTTTTTCCTCCACCGCGCCGCTGAAAGAGAGCTGATGGGCCTGCCCGTCGAAACGCATCGCCACCGGCCTGCCCTTGCCCACGGCCATAAGCCGGGCATAGCGGGTACCAGCGACCAGGGCTGCGGTCTGCTTGCGAAAATTTAGCTTATCGAGAAACCGGCCCGTGGCCGGAGCCACCACCCCGGCCATAATGCCCAGCAGGGCCAGGACCATGATCAGCTCGATGAGGGAAAAGCCGCGATTGCCGAGGATTGACGCTTTTCTCCAGGGATATCTCCAGGAACAGGTCATGGTTGTTGGTCTCGCATTTCTTAAAACAGGTGCTTCGACAGGCTCAGCACGAACGGAATATCAATACGTTTAAGACACCATCCGTTCGCAGTGTCAACGGGAACGGAAATCCCTCTGCTCAGATACTTTCCGTTCGTCCTGAGCCTGTCGAAGGACAGTTGTTACGATCCAGGCTGGCTCAACCCGCAATATCGTTGATACTCAAAATAACCGAGAGCATGGAAATCACCACATAGCCCGCAACCACGGCGATGAGCAGGATGAAAATCGGCTCCACCATGGCGGTGAGCCGTTTGATCCGCTCCTTGAGCTCCTTTTCAAAATGGTCGGCGATCTGGCCGCACATCTCCCCCACCCTCCCCGACTCCTCGCCGATGGAGAGCAGCTCGGTGGCCAGTTCGGGAAAGAGCTTTTCCGCACTCAGGCGCTCGCCGATGCGGCGGCCCTCCTGAAGGGCGCGGGTGGCCTGGTTGAGCAGGCGGCGGTATTCGGCGTTCACCGCCACGCCGCTGCCGATCTTGAGCGCCGCGGCCAGATGGACGCCGTTGTTGACCAAGACCTCAATGGTTCGAAAGATTCGGGTGGTTTCGAGATTGCGGACAAAGCTGGAGAGCACCGGAATCCGCAAGGCCCAGTGGTCCAAGCGGGCCTTGCCGTCCGCGCTTTTGAAATACCGCCAGGCCGCCATTGGCGGTCCCACCAGCACAAGGGCGGTCAACAGCGGGTGGCTGCCGATCCACTTGGCCGTGGCCATGAGCATCACCACATGGCCGGGCAGTTGCTGGCCCATGCCCTCGAACAGAACCTCGAACCGGGGCAGGATGGTGGTCAACAGGATGATGATCGCAAGAAAACCCACGGCCAGAAGAAAAAGCGGGTAGATGGAGGCGGAAATCACATACTGCTGGAGCTCCTGGAAGGTCGCCTGGTAACCGGCGATCTTCATCAGCATGGCGGGCAGGATGCCGCCTTCTTCCCCGGCCCGGACGATGTTGATGTACATGGGGGAGAAATGCGGATAATCGGCCAGGGCCTGGGAAAAGGACTTGCCTTCCTTGATCTTTTGCTCCAGCTCGCCGACAAACTGCTGGAAAACGGGCTTATGGCTGTGCCGCTTCATCACCCGCAGCGCCTGGTCCAGGGCCAGGCCGCTTTTGAGCAGCAGGCCGATCTGGTTGGTGAAAAATTCGATATCCGCCCGGTGCAGTTTTTCCTGGCGGAAACGCAAGCGCAAGGCAAGGCCTTGGGGCAAGCCCAGGCCGCCTCCTTGGCGACGGATGTTCAGGGGCCGCAGGCCCTGCTGCATCAGGCGTTTGGCCGCGCTTTCCTGGTCCGGGGCCTCAAGGACTCCGTCCTGAGTCTGGTTGTTGGCGTCCAGGGCTGTGTATTTAAATTGGCTCATCCGAGGATTCCGGGAAATACCGCCTGAAATTTATATGTTCATTTCTTTGCTTGCCCAAAGAAACGAACCAAAGAAAAGGCCCCCTGTGTCCCTTGTCCCGCCATAGGCGGGATGCCCTGTGCTCCTCAAAGCTGCCGGGATGTTGCAAACTCGCTACGC
>CAYTVV010000155.1:0-3988 GCA_964441875.1 uncultured Desulfurivibrio sp. | reverse complement strand
TGTACTCAAACAAAATCACCTTCTTTTTCCCCAGCGGATACCTGCGGCAGGCGGCAAGCAGCGATTCCAGCCCGTAAGTCTTGTTCACCGGCATCAGGCTGCTGCGCACCGCGTCATCGGCACTGTGCAGCGACACGGCCAGATTGACCCGGATGTCCCGGCCCAGATCGTCCATCCTCGGCACGATGCCGCAGGTGGACACCGTGATCCGCCGCTCGGAAAAACCGAGGCCATGGTCATCCATGAGGATTGTCAGCGCGGTCAGGAGATTGTCGTAATTGGCCAGGGGTTCGCCCATGCCCATGAAAACCAGGTTGTTGAGCAGCTCCCTCGGCGTGGCCCGCTTGATCCCGCTGGCGACCATGTGGGTCATCACCGCCAGCACCTGCCCTACGATCTCGGCGGGCCGCAGGTTTCTGGTAAAGCCCTGGCCCCCGGTGAGGCAAAAACCGCAGCCCATGGCGCAGCCCGCCTGGGAGGAGATGCACAGGGTGTGGCGATCGTCCTCGGGGATGAGCACGCTTTCGATCATGGCGCCGTCCGCAAGCCGGAAGGCGAATTTCTCGGTGCCGTCCGCCGATTTTTCAACCGTGGCAGGGGTAAGGCTGCTCATGACGGCATGGCTGGCCAACAGCGCCGTCACCTCCCGGCTGATCCCAAGCTGGGAAAAATCGAGCACTCCGGGCCGGTTCAGCCGGGCAAAAATCTGCCGCCCCCGTTTTGCAGGCAGGCCCAAGGCCGCGACATACTCGCTCAATTGGCTGAGGGTGAGGTCGCGCAGATCGGTTTGCCCGTTTCTCGCCGTCTGTTGTTGTGGGTGCATATCCATGCCCACTCTGTAACACATTCCTCGTCCTGTTTCAAAGTATAGCAAGAGAGGATACAACCCCAAAAACCCCTTGACGCGGCCGGACAAATAAATCAAATATACATTTAACTTATCGGCTACAGGGAAACTCCCTCACAAAAATCGTCACCCCGGTGAAAACCGGGGTCCAGGCTGCTCTCCTCTACTATTCAACAGCACTGGATGACGCGTTTTTCTTCTTTTTACGAGTCTGTTCAAAGGAATCATACGTGAGAAAACAACGAAGCGACGGCCAGGAAACACGGCAAAACCTGCTGGAGGCAGCAGGCCGGATCTTTGCCCACAAAGGCTTTCGAGATGCAACCATCGCCGAGATCTGCCAGCAGGCAGAGGCCAACACCGCCGCGATCAGCTACCATTTCGGCAGCAAGGAAGCCCTGTACGTGGAGAGCTGGCGCTACGCCTTCACCCGGTCGTTAAGCATCTATCCCCCGGATGGCGGCGTTCCGGCCACGGCCCCGGCGGAAGAACGGCTGTACGGGCGGATTCTCTCGATCATGCGGAGCATTGTGGACCCGCAAAGCCATGATTTCGATATCTTCCACAAGGAGATGGCAAACCCCACCGGCCCGCTGGCCAAGGCCATACAGGAATCGGTGGAGCCGATATTCAAGGGCTTCACCCTTCTGGTCTGCGAGTTGCTGGACAAAAAGCCCCACGATCCCGAGGTACAGCTCTGCGCCATGAGCATCCGGGCCCAATGCTTTGGCCCCTTGCTCCATGCCCGGCAACGCAAGACCAACCAGGGAATTCCCTGCACCGGCGTTGAACCCCTGCTTGAGGATGTGGAACGGTTGGCGGATCATGTCACCCGCTTCAGCCTTGCCGGTATCCAGGCGCTGCGCCACCGCCATATGCAACAATCCAACAACGAGGTTGGCTCATGAAACACCCGGCCAAGAAATCGCTTGTCATCCTAGTCGCCGTGTTGCTGCTTGGCAGCCTGGCAACCTGGCAGCTTACCCGCGGCAAAAACAAGGACAACGCCTACCGAACCACCGAGATCAAGCGCGGTGATCTGGTGGTTACCATCAGCGCCACCGGCACCGTGGAGCCGGAAGAGGTGATCGACGTGGGCGCCCAGGTGGCCGGACGGATCGTCTCCTTTGGCAAGGACGCCAAGGGCAAAACCGTGGACTACGGCTCCGTGGTCGAGGCTGGCACGGTGCTGGCCCGGATCGACGACTCGCTCTATGCCGCGGACGTGGCC
The DNA here is from genome assembly GCA_964441875.1 of uncultured Desulfurivibrio sp. GTDB lineage: Bacteria > Desulfobacterota > Desulfobulbia > Desulfobulbales > Desulfurivibrionaceae > Thiovibrio. The sequence goes on along the minus strand of CAYTVV010000155.1, from coordinate 1,910 downwards.
CAGGCCGAGGCCCAGCTTCTCGCCAACAAGGCCGGATTGCAGAAGGCCAAGGCAGACCTGGCCCGCACCGAACAGGACTGGAAGCGGGCCAAGCTGTTGGGTCCCTCCGAAGCCTTGGCGCAATCAAGCTTTGAGGCCTACGAATCGGCTTACAAAACCGCAGTGGCCCAGGTGGCGGTGAGCGAGGCGGCAATCCGCCAGGCCGAGGCGGCCCTCAAACGCGCCCAACGCAATCTGGGCTACTGCACCATCACCTCGCCGGTCAAGGGCATCATCATCGATCGTCGGGTCAACACCGGCCAGACCGTGGTGGCGAGCCTCAACGCGCCGAGCCTCTTCCTGCTGGCCAAGGACCTCACCCGCATCCAGGTCTGGGTGGCGGTGAACGAGGCGGATATCGGCAAAATCCACCCCGGACTGCCGGTGACCTTTACGGTGGACGCCTTCCCCGGCGAGACCTTCCGGGGCCAGGTGGGCAAGATCCGACTCAACGCCTCCATGACCCAAAACGTGGTGACCTACACGGTGGAGATCGCCACCGACAACGCCGATGGCCGCTTGCTGCCGTATCTCACCGCCAATGTTCTGTTTCAGTTGCAACAGTTCGGCAATGTCTTGCAGGCGCCCAACGCGGCCCTGCGCTGGAACCCGCCTGCCAAGGAGGGCGAGGCAGAGGGAGATAAAAAAAGTGGCGGGATGAAAGAGGGCAAAAAACCAGCCCCACCCCAGGCTCCGGCCAAGACCAAGAGCAACGGCATTCTCTGGGTGCTTGACGAAAAACAGAAGCCCCGCAAAATCGAGGTTCAGACCGGCCCCAGCGACGGCATCAACACTGTGGTGGAAAGCGCGGATCTGCGCGAGGGGATGCAGGTGATCACCGGGATGCGCATGTCCGAGGCCGACAAGAACGGGGGAGGCAACCCCTTCACTCCGCAGTTCGGCGCCGGTAGCAAAAAATCCAAGGGAGAGAAATAAAGCCCCCATGGAACTCATCACCCTGCGCGGCATTGAAAAAACCTACCAGATGGGCGACATCGCCGTGCCCGTGCTGAAAGGCATCTCCCTGTCCATCCGGCAGGGGGAGCTGGTTGCGCTCACCGGCTCGTCCGGCTCCGGCAAGTCCACCCTGATGAACATCCTGGGCTGTCTGGACCGGCCAACCGCCGGCGAATACTGGCTGGACGGCCAGGAAATCTCCACCCTCTCCACCGACGAGCGAGCCATGCTCCGCAACCGCAAACTGGGCTTTGTCTTCCAGAGCTTCAACCTCCTGTCCAGAACCAGCGCCATCGAAAACGTGGCCATGCCACTTTCCTATGCCGCCGAAGACTTGAGCGAACGCGATTCCAGGGAGCGGGCCGCGGAAATGCTTGTCCGAGTAGGCCTGGCCGACCGGCTGGACCACCACCCCTCCCAGCTCTCCGGGGGCCAGCAGCAACGGGTGGCCATCGCCAGGGCGTTGATCAACCGCCCTCCGGTGCTCTTTGCCGACGAGCCCACCGGCAACCTGGATTCGAAAACCAGCGAAGAGGTACTCCAGATGTTCGAGCGGCTCAACACCGAGGACGGCATCACCATCATCATGGTGACCCACGACCCCAAGGTGGCCGGGCACGCCAAACGGGTGATCCGCATGGGCGATGGGGTGATTCTTGACGATGCGGCCCCAACCTCCGCCACGGGAGGCAAGGCATGAAGGTTTACACCACCGCCCGCACCGCTTTCCGGGCCTTGCGCCGCAATCCCATGCGGGCCATGCTCACCACCCTGGGCATCGTCATCGGCGTGGGCGCGGTCATCGCCATGATGGAGATCGGCGCGGGCTCCTCCACCGCTCTTAAAAAAACCATCGCCAGCATGGGGGCCAACGTTTTGGTGATCCGGCCCGGCACCGCCTCCAGCGGCGGGGT
>CAYTVV010000154.1:0-3990 GCA_964441875.1 uncultured Desulfurivibrio sp. | reverse complement strand
GCTGCGGATTGCAACCCCCCAGCCGGACAGGGCCTCCATCAGGGGCTTGATCGGCCGCTCGTGCATGCGCTGGTCGCCGTTGATGGTAAAGGAGCCATGGCCCAAGGCGGCCACCGAGGTGAGAAAGCGGGTGGCAGTGCCGTTGTTGCCCAAAAATATCTCTTTGTCCGGTGTGGCGATGATCCCGCCCTTGCCTTGCACTCGCCATTGTTCCTGGCCGGGGTCAACGATGATGCCCATGGCCGCCAGGGCGTGGGAGGTGTATTCGGTATCCTCGCTGGCCAGGGGGTATTGCAGGATGCTTTTGCCGTTTGCCAGGGCTGCGGCAATGAGGGCGCGCTGGGTCAGGCTTTTGGAGCCGGGCACGGTGAGGCTGGTGTCGGTGGAGGCAAGAGGTCGGATTTCTTTCATAATCTGGCAATCGTTATGGGTTGTAGCCTAAGCCGTTATATAAACAAGGTTGTCGCGAATAGAACGGCATAAGGAGCCGTAACGGCGTGAATAGCGATAAAAGGTTTAAGACGCAACGGCTCCTAAGCTGGTGAGCAGGCTGTGGCGCATCACTTCCACCGGGGCCTGCTGGCCGGTCCAGAGTTCAAACTGGGCCACGCCTTGATAGAGCAGCATGGCAAGGCCGTCGATGGTTTGGCAGCCAGCCTTTCCGGCTTCCTGCAACAGGCGGGTTGCCAGGGGGGCATAGACAATATCCATGACCACCGTGAAATTGACCAGGGCCTCCCTGGCAATGGGGAGCAGCTCCTGCTGTGGGGCCATGCCCATGGAGGTGGCGTTTACCAAGGCGTCGGCCTTGGCGTTGGCGGCCTCGGTCAGGGGCAGCCAGGGGCAGCCGAGAAGCTGTGCCAGGGCCTGGCCTTTTTCCGGGGTTCGGCTGGCAATGGTCAGCGAGGCGCCTGTCTCAAGCAGGCCAAAGCCGATGGCGCGGGCCGAGCCGCCTGCCCCGAGGAGCAGGACCGAAGCACCTTTCAGGCTGATCTTTTCGCCCAAAGCCCGGTTGGCCCCGAGCCAGTCGGTGTTTGCCCCGTGGATGGCGCCGTTGTCGATGACCAGGGTGTTTACCGCGCCGATTTTTTCGGCAACCGGGTCGATGGAATCGAGATACTCCAGCACCGCCTGCTTGTGGGGGATGGTGACGCTCACTCCCTTGATGCCAAGGGCGCGCAGGCCGTTCATGGCCTGGCCGACATCCTGCACGGCAAAGGGGAGATAGACCTTGTTCAGGCCAAGGGCGGCAAAAGCGGCATTGTGCATGGCCGGACTCAGGCTGTGGGCAACGGGGTTGCCCATGATCCCGTAGAGTTCGGTGGCGCCGTTAATCCCCATGGCCGAGTTCCGTGAAGATGCGGCGCAGAGCCGAGACGGATAGCTGGCCAGGCGCAGTAGCAGGGCCATTATCCGGAGCGGCGTAGGTCATGTAGCCGCCCAGATCGGTGGTGGCCACCCGGCTGATCATGCCCATCGGGCCCATGCAAAAGGCTATGAGGGGAAAGCCCATTTCGGCTGCCTGTTCTTGCAGGGCAAGAACCCGGAACACATCCTGAAAGCAACGGGCCGTGGTGACGATCTTGCCGATGTCGGCGCCGCTCCGGCATTGGCCCTGGAAGACCTCGGTCAGGGCCTGCCTGGAGGCGGTGCATTTGAAATCGTGCCAGGAGACGATGGTCTTGCAGTTGTTCGCCCGGGCTGCGGCAATGAGTTCGGTGGCCAGGGTGGGGTCGGTCTTGAGCTCGATATCCACATAGGCCGCCCCGGATTCAGCAGCCTTTTTGAGCAGGGCGATGCGCTTTATTTCTTCGTCCGCGCAGTTGCCGCCTTCCCAGACGGGCCGGTTGGTGAACACCAAGGGTTTGCTCAGGCCATTGAGAAAAGGGGAGATGTCCGGGGGTGTCATGCTGTCCAGGCGGATCTCGATAACATCGGCAACCGATTCGGCCTCTTTGGCTAAGGCAAGCGCCTCTGTCGGAGTGGCCCCGGCGATGGAGACACAGAGGCGGCGCATTGCACTGGCGGTAACATTCAGCATGGGTTGCTCCGAGGGGAAAAGGCTGAAAAAAACTATAAAATCATAAATAATAAACGCATAATAATGAAAAGCAAAACTATTCCATCGCGGATCGCTTGTCAACAGGCATGAGCAGGGCGGGCTTGTCTTGGGCCTTGGGGGGAGAAGCATGTACCGATTGTTTGTCGCCATCGATCTGCCGCCGGATATCGCGGCCCAGTTGCAGGGGCTCTGCTATGGAGTGCCGGGGGCCAGATGGGTGCAACCGGAACAGATGCACCTGACCCTGCGCTTCATCGGCGAGGTGGACGGCGGGGTCTTTCGGGATATCAAGGAGGGGCTTGGCGCCATTATGACGGGGGGCTTTGCTTTACAGGTGAAGGGATTGGGGGTTTTCCCGCCCAGAAAGACTCCCAAGGTGCTCTGGGCCGGGATTGCGCCGGTGGAGGAGGTCTGCGCCTTGCGCAAGAGGATTGACAACGCCTTGCTTGGCATGGGGCTTGCCCCGGAGGGCCGGAAGTATTCCCCGCACATCACCCTGGCCAGGCTGCACGACACTCCGCTTGCCAGGCTGGGCCGCTTCCTGGCCGGCAACAACCTCTTTGTCACGGAACCGTTTCCGGTCTCGGAGTTTCATCTCTATTCCAGCCAACTGACCGCCAAGGGCGCTTTTCATGTTGTTGAGGCCAGCTATCCCCTGTGAATCGTTTAAGCGGGCTGGCTTGCCATTAGAACCACGGCGTGGGCGCTGATCCCTTCCTCGCGGCCGGTGTAGCCCATCTTTTCCGTGGTGCTGGCCTTGAGGTTGATGGACGCAGGTTCAACTTGGCAGGCCTCGGCAAGGATTTTTTGCATGGCCGGAAAATGGGAGGCGAGCTTGGGCCGTTCGGCCACCACGGTGATGTCGGCGTTGGCCAGGCGGAACTGTTTTGCCGCTGCCAGCTCGATCACCTGCGTAAGCAATTTGATGCTGGAGATTCCCTTGTACTGCGGGTCGTTGTCCGGGAAGTGACGGCCGATATCGCCAGCGCCGATGGCGCCCAGAATGGCATCGCACAGGGCATGGGTAAGGACGTCGGCATCCGAGTGGCCCAGCAATCCCAGTTCGTGGGGGATTTCCATGCCGCCGAGGATCAGCGGCCTGCCTGTGACCAACCGGTGGGCATCAAAGCCATGGCCGATGCGCATTTTCGGGGATGGTTGTTTCTGCATGAGGATGGCCTCCGCCATGAGCAGATCATCCGGGCGGGTGATCTTGAGGTTGGTTTCCGAGCCTTCCACCACCACAACCGGCCAACCGCCGTGTTCGAGGATTGAAGCCTCGTCGGTGCCTATAAAGCCGTCTTGGTCCGCCTTGGCAAAGGCCTTTTTCAGCAGGTCGGTGCGGACAACTTGCGGGGTCTGCGCTTGCCAGAGGGATTCGCGTTCCACGGTGTGGCGGATGGCGGTGTCCGCACCCACGGCCTTGAGGGTATCCTTTACCGGCACAGCCATGATCGCTGCACCATGGGCTGCGGCCGCATCGAGGCACCGCTGGATATCTTGGGCGGTGATGAGAGGTCGTGCACCGTCGTGCACTGCCACCAGGGGGCAATCCCCCGCTACCTGGGCCAGGCCGATGCGCACCGAGTCCTGGCGGAGCTTGCCGCCGCTCACCACCGTGCAATGGTCGTCAAGTTGGTACTGGGATAAAAGGGCGCTGGTCAGCTCCCGGTATTCTGCCGGGGCCACCACGATGATGGCGCCGATGGCGGGAACCTGACGAAAGGCGCGGATGGTGTGGATCAGGAGGGGAACGCCAAGCAGTCCAGTGAACTGTTTGGGGGTGGTGGTTCCCATGCGCAGGCCTGCGCCGCCTGCGGCAATGATCGCTGTTGCTGTCTGCATGTGAGAGATAAAAAAAGGGAGTGGGCTATAAGCCGGATTCTGTACCCCTTTGCAGGGGCCATGATCATTTCTCTATGGATGCC
>CAYTVV010000153.1:0-4084 GCA_964441875.1 uncultured Desulfurivibrio sp. | reverse complement strand
GGGTTGGTCAGGTCGATCTCCTTGTGCGCCACGTTGAAATCCCCGCAGATCACCACCGATTTTTGCTTTGCCAGGCTTTGGGCAAAGGCCAGCAGATCGTTGTTGAACTGGAGCTTGTAATCCATGCGCAGCAGGCCGTGCTGGGAGTTGGGGAAATAGGCATTCACGAAGAAGAAGTCGGCAAACTCCAGGGTCAGCACCCTGCCCTCGTAATCGTGGTCCTTATGGTCGATGCCGTAGATCACCGAGAGGGGTTGCTCTTTGCTGTAGGTCGCCACCCCTGCGTAGCCTTTTTTCTGGGCGGAAAACCAGTAGGCGGTGTAGCCGGGGATGTTTTGGATCGATTCCGAAAGCTGTTCGGGCAGGGCCTTGATCTCCTGGAGCGCCACCAGATCGGCGTCCAACCCGGCGATGATCTCGACAAAACCTTTTTTCTCCACGGCCCGCAGGCCGTTGACATTCCACGACACGAATTTCCGCATGGCGGTATCTCCGTTTGTTTTTTTGGGTATGCCCGGCACCTTTCTCGGTTTTACCCCGATCTGTGGGCAATATTGGGCGATGACGCAGCGGTCGCAGTGGGGGGCCACCGGCTTGCAGGTGCCCTGGCCGAAGGCCACCAGGGTGGAGTTGATGGTCAGCCAGTACTCGGGCGGCAGCTTTTCCCGAAGCGCCATCTCGGTTTCCAGCGGAGTCTTGGTTTTCACATAGCCCCAGATGTTCATGATCCGGTGCACATGGGTGTCCACGCAGATGGCCGGTTTCTTGAAGGCCACCGCCACCACCAGGTTGGCGGTTTTTCGGCCCACCCCTGGCAGGCGGGTGAGGGCCTCGACCTCGTCGGGAATCCGGTTACCGAATTCGTTGGCGAGCACGCCGGGCAACCGGGCGAGAAACCCGGCCTTGTTCTTGTAAAAGCCCACCGGGAAGATCAGCTTGGCCAATCGCTCTTCGCTCAAGCCCGCCAGGGCGGCCAGATCCGGCGCTTCCTTGAACAGTCTGGCCGCAGCCTTGGCCGTGGTTTCATCCTTGGTCCGGGCCGAGAGGATGGTGGCCACCAGAATCTTATACGGGTCGTTGGTCTGCACGGCGATGAGATCGACAATGGGCACGGCATATCCCGCGACCTCCTTGCGGAGTATTTGCAAAACTTCGGGTATTGAAAATTGCATCATTTGGCCCAGGGGAAATGTTGCACAATGCAGCGGGAAAAAGTGCTCGCGCATCATTTTTCACGAATGATGCACATTGCAATAGCCATGTTTCAAAGATGAACAGTTTTTCCTTGACAGCACTTTTTGCGAGCAGTAAGCATACCGAAAATTTTTAGAAATAGCCATCGTCAGGGCGCTGGGCAAGACGGGTTGTCTGCTCCCTCCAGTCGAAGGGTATTCCTCGGTTGTAAGCAAGCGTTCACAGTGCTGGTTCATTATTCATATATTATTTTACTTTTTTGGCTTTCGGTTAAGACAAGGAGGAAACAAGGATGCAAGGAAACATCAAGGAAAAGGCGGGGATGCTGTTCGTCTCCTGCATGTGCGCCATCATGCTGAGCCCGGCCTGGGCTCTGGCAAGCGAAGTGGTTACCATGGATCAGATTCCGGCGGCCGGTGATCCGGGCTGGTGGAAATGGCCGGTGATTCTGCTGTTCGTCACCTTTGTCATGGGCATCATCGCGGTGCTTGGCGGCGTTGGCGGCGGGGTATTGTTCGTGCCCATCATCGGCGGTTTTTTCCCGTTTCACCTTGATTTTGTCCGCGGCGCCGGTCTGCTCGTCGCCCTGTGCGGCGCCCTGGCCGCGGGTCCCGGCCTGCTGAAGGCCAACCTTGCCAGCCTGCGTCTGGCCATGCCGGTGGCGCTCATCGCCTCCACCATGGCCATTGTCGGCGCCATGGTCGGGTTGGCCCTGCCCACCCACATTGTCCAGCTTGCCTTGGGCGGCACCATTCTCGGCATCGTGGCCATCATGCTCTCCGCCAAGAAGTCAACGGTCCCCCATGTTCCCCAGGCGGATGCGCTTTCCACCGCCCTGCGCATCACCGGTATTTTTTATGAGCCGACCACCAAGGAAGAGATCAACTGGAAGATCCATCGCACCATTCCCGGCCTGCTGACCTTCATCATCATCGGCTTCATGGCCGGTATGTTCGGTCTCGGCGCCGGTTGGGCCAACGTGCCGGTGTTAAATCTCATGATGGGCGCGCCGCTCAAGATCAGCGTGGCCACCTCCAAGTTCCTGCTCTCCATCACCGACACCTCCGCTGCCTGGATTTACCTGAACAAAGGCTGCGTGATCCCCATGATGGTTGTGCCTTCGCTCATCGGCATCATGCTGGGTTCCTTCGTCGGCGTCCGCTTGCTGAAGGTTGCCAAGCCGACCTTTATCCGTTGGATGGTTATCGTCATTCTCCTCTTTGCCGGCCTGAAGGCGGTACAAAAGGGCTTGAGCACCATGGGCATCACCCTGTTTAACCTGTGTTAGACCGTTGTCCACCCCAATAATGTTGTTATCTGGATGGGAAAAACGGTAACAGTCGTAACGGAACGATCTACACCCAGAGGGCATAAGTTTCGTTTGAGCAGGCAAGCTACTCAACTCAGCTTTAATAGTTTATTTTACGGAGGATTGTATAATGACAAACCATAATACCCAAGCAACCGAGGAACAGGTGCAGTACGCAGCTATTCTTGAAAAAGGCATGTACTCAGGCCTGGCCCTCATGGTCATCACCTTTGCCCTGTATGTGCTGGGCATCATGCCGTCGATCGTGCCGCTGAGCGAAATCTCCATCTACTGGAGTATGCCGGTGCACGACTATCTGGTGGCGATCAACACCAATTTTATCCACGGGGAAAACCTGCCCACCGGCTGGTCCTGGTTGAAGCTCATCGGCTATGGCGATTTTTTGAACTTCGTGCCGGTGACCATCCTTTCCGGGGTGACCATTCTCTGCTACATGGTTATTACCCCGGGGCTGTTCCGCCGAGGCGACAAGGCCATGGCGATCATGGCCTTGGCTGAGGTGCTGATTCTGACCCTGGCGGCCAGCGGCCTGTTGGCCGTCGGCGGTCATTAACTGTCCAGCAGCACCGCATCTGCGTTGTCATCGGCCTGCTCGTGTGCATTAGCACACTTCGCAGGTCTCTTCCTAGCAGCTACGGCACTGCTGAACAGTTACCGGATGGTTCTCAGAAAGAATAGGTTTTGATACAAAAAGCCACCCGCCGCATGGCAGGGTGGCTTTTTTCATTTTCAGGCCCCAGGCGCGCGGCTCTCCCGGTGGGCGATGGCGATTTTTTCCACCAGGGTTTCCAGATCGATGGGCTTGAGGCAGTAGTCGCTGGCCCCTGATTCCAGGCCGTGCAGCCCGGCCTCCATGCTGGCATGGCCGGTCAGCATGATGACCGGCAGGGTCGGCCATTTTTCTTTGATCTCCCGCAGGCAGTCCATGCCGTCGCGGTCCGGCAGCATCACATCCAGCACCACCACCTCGGGCCAGCCCGAGGCAATAATCGTCAGACCCTCGGCGCAGGTGAGGGCGGTTTTTGCCGAGTAGCCCCTGCGCGCCAGTCTTTTGCCGGTTGTTTCCACGAAATCGATTTCATCGTCAATGAGCAGGATCTTGAGCGCCAGGGTCATGTCATGCCTCCGTCGGGGTGTCCATCAGGGTGTGCAGATCGGCCATGATTTTTTGCTGGTAGCTTGCGGCCATGCCCTGGTCGGCCATGACCATGTCGATCTGGCGGGTGTGGATCAGCAGGTAGCCGAGGATTCTCAGGCGTTCCAGCAGGTATGGTCCGGGTTTTTTCTCGATCCGGGCGGTCATGGCGTCCACCTTCTGTTCCACCCGGAAGCCGAATTCGCTTAAGATCTCGCTGATCAGCCGGATGCGCAGCAGGCGGCGGTTTTCGTCCGCAGCCCCGCCCTTGAACTGAAAGCTCACATAGTTTTCCGTGAGAAATTCTCCCAGGTTGGCCTCCACCAGAGCAAAATGGTAACCGAGCCGGACGCTGAGGTTGCAGAAGTTTTTGGAGATGAGAAAGTAATTTTTGGCGGTCATGGCCGAGCGCACCGCCGGGTCGA
>CAYTVV010000152.1:0-4123 GCA_964441875.1 uncultured Desulfurivibrio sp. | reverse complement strand
TGCGGGTGATGTGGATGATCTCCCGCTGCATGGGGGTGATGGCCTTGCGCACGTTTTTGGTCAGGCTGGCGATCTTGCCGAACTCCGTGGCATTGCCCGTGGCGCTGGCCACCGCGATTCCGCTGCCGGAAAGTACGGTGGTTCCGGCAAAGATCATGTTTTTGGCGTCCAGGTGCCGTTGTGCCTCGCCCGGCAGGAGAGCGCGGGCCACCGGAGCTGATTCGCCGGTGAGGGAGGAGAGATTGAGATAGAGCGAGTTTGCCTCGATGAGAATCCCGTCCGCCGCGACCTTGTCTCCCTCTTCCAGAAGCATGATGTCGCCGGGCACGATCTCGCGGGCCATGGTTGCGATAATCTTGCCAGCCCGGCGCAGGGAAACCTTGGTGGGCATCAGCTTGAGCAGTTCCTCCATGGCCTTGTCCGCCCGGTATTCCTGCCAGAAGGTGAAGGTGGCGTTGATGATCACCGCGCCGAGGATGGCATAGCCCAGGATGTCGCTGCCTTGACCCGGATCATAACGGTCGGCGACAAAGGAGAGGAGGGCGGCCGCCTCCAGGAGGATGGCGAAAAAATTGCCGTACTGCCCCAGATAGGCAAGGAGATAGTTTTTCTTCGCTGCGGTTGCCAGTTCGTTGGGGCCGAACTCCACGAGTCGCCTGGTCACCTGTTCGAGGTCCAGGCCGTTTTCCGAGGTCTTCAGGCGTTGGAGCAGGGTCTGGCGATCTAGGGCAAAGAGCTGCATCACGTTTTGTCCCTGGCGTAGAAGGCGATGGTGTTCACCGGCGTGTGCCAGAAGAGCCGTTCCATGGGGTTTTCCCGGAACAAGCCGGAAAATTGGGACAGCCGCCTGCCTCCGATGATCATGAGCTGAAAATCGTGCCGAGCCAGGTGGTGGAGAATTTGGTCAATCTCCCTGCCGGTCAGGGCGTGTTTGATGGTTAGGGGGATATCCAACAGCTTCATCGTATTGGCATAGTGGCCTAGACGGGTGTTGATTTTCTGGAACAGCATTCTGGCGGTGTGGGTATCCATGGCGGCCAGCCTGCGCCTGCTCGTGGGATGGAGGCTGTATATCTCCGTCTCGGCGCCAAAGGCCTTGGCCAGGGAGCTGAAAAAGGCGAATTTTTGGGCGGACAGCCGGTCTTCCCGGATGGGGAGCAGGATGTTTTCGGTGACGAAGACCGCGTTCACATGGGCGACCCGGACCACGGCCAGGTTGGCGGGCAGAGACAACCTGCTCAGCTTTTCGCTGAGCGAATCCTGAAAAAATCGCCGGTGCATTCGGGTGCTGCAAAAGAGGGTGTCGGTTCTGGTGGCGGCAAGATATGTCCGGATGGCTGCGGTGGGTTCCCCGGTCAGGAAAACCCGTTCTGTTTTGACCCCGTAGTGGGTGGCAGCCTCCTCGGCCTCTGTCATGCTCAGTTCCACCTCCTCCCGGCGGTCGGAGGGGTTGAGCACATGGAGCAGGCAGAGGGTGTAGTCAAAGAGCGCGGCGTAGCGCAGGGCATAGAGCGCCGCAACATCCGAGGAAACAAGGCCGTTCATCGCGGCAATGACTTTCATGGACGTGTTTCTCCTGGTTGTAGTCGGGGAAGGCCTGAGGATCAGGTTAGGTTTTGGAAGATATTCTTCAGTCCGGTGGTGATGAATTCCACGGAAATGGCCGCCAGAATAAGGCCCATGAGCCGGGTGATGATGTTGATCCCGGTTCTGCCGAGCTTCTTGGCAATATAGGGCGCGGCCAGTAGGGAAAGATAAATGGCCAGACCAATGAGGAGAATGCCCGCGCTGGTAATCAGATAGGCCGAAACCCCTTTTGCCTTGTAGGCATACACGATGACCGTGCTTATGGCGCCCGGCCCGGAAAGCAGAGGGATGGCCAAAGGTACAACGGCGATGGTTTCGCGGTCCGAGGTTTCTTCGGCCTCATCGCTGGTATGCGAGGCCCGGCTTGTCTTGGCCTGGAGCATGGAGGTGGCCATGAGCAGCAGGAGGATGCCGCCGCCCACCCGGAAGGAATCAACGGAGATCCCGAAAAATCGGAGGATGAATTCGCCGCTGACCAGGGTTACCAGTAGAATGGCCACCACGGCAATGGGAGTTATCCGAATGACCCTGGCACGGTCTTCCGGACGGTAGCCGTCGGTGAGGCTGATGTAGATGGGGATGGCGCCAATGGGGTTGACGATGGCGAAGAGGGAGATGACGAATTTTATGTGTTCCGAAGAATCGAACATGGCGCGGAATCCTGGGTGGACTGCTTTTTTTAGGCTTTTCCGGCAAGGAGCCGGGAGGCTTTTCTTCATTGTATAGGGGAAAGTGGTTCAGTGCAAACGGGGAGATGGTTTGAGGAGAAAAAGGCGGAGGGCGGGGGCAATAAAAAAGGGCCTCGCAAAAGCGGGGCCCTTGGGTGGTCAAATGTCGGGATTTAGATGTTATAGCGGCTGCACATTGGCCGCGGCAGGGCCTTTCTGTCCATCTACAATCTCGAAGCGGACGCGTTCACCTTCCTGTAAGGTTTTGAATCCATCCTTGCTGATTGCGGAGTAATGCACAAAAACATCCTTGCCATTATCCTGTGCGATAAAGCCAAAGCCCTTTGATTCGTTGAACCACTTCACTGTGCCTTCAAACATGATATCCCTCCGTTCCTTGCTTGGAACCCTAACTTAAAACACGCAGTATTTTTTGGACCGTAAAAAAAATACCGCACACCCATCTCCGGGTTTGTGCGGTAAACTTTTTAACAAAGCTAAAAAATACTGCACAATACCTACTGATTTTTTGATACCAAAAAGGAGTTGGAATAGCAAATAAATTATTGTGGGCTGCGGGGGTCTTTTCTTAGGGCCAACAGCAGGGTGGTGTGCTCTTTGGGAAGAAAGGGGGCAAGATCATAGCCGCCATAGGCAGCCTCCAGGCAAAATCCCTGCTTGGCAAAAATCTCCAGCCATTGTTCGAACCCGTAACCGAGGATTTGATAGGTGTACTCCCAATCCTCGTTGGGCAGGTCTTTTCGGAAGCGCAGGCGGTATCGTTCGATGATGTCCACCAAGCATGATTGCGGCTCCGTGCTTTTCAGAATCTCCTTGATGACCTTGGAGCCGTCCGGGCAGTCGAAGATCTGGAACTGGAAGCGTTTTTTGCCTTTTAGGGCGCAGAGCCCATGGTCCGGGATATAGAGTTGCAGAAGGAAGACGCCGTCTTGGGCAAGAAGGTGGCGGACTTGGGTCAGGCAGGCGCGCAGGGCCTCCGGTTTGCTCAGGAGATTCAGGGTGTTGTAGGGGGCGATGATTGCGGCAAAGGCGGTGCGAAAGGCCAGGGCGGTCATGTCCATGCAGGCGTAGTGCGGCTTGGGCGTGGTTGCCGCAAGATTCGCGGCGGTCAGCATGGGGAAGGAGAGATCGATGCCGGTCAGCCAATGGCCGTCCGCAGCCAGAGCCCTACTGACCCGGCCGGTGCCGCAGCCCAGCTCGAGAATGGCGCAGGGCGCGGCGGGCAGGTGGTGGCGATAAAAGGCCAGATCTTCGCGGAAATCCTCCAGTTCCAGGTCGTAGAGGGCGGTGTAGCGCGCATGGCCATAGATGCGGTCGGGCTGGATATCCTGGGGCATGTTTTCTCGGCCTACAGGGCGGCCGATCCGGGGGTGCGCGGAAAGGGGATCACCTCGCGGATGTTGGCCATGCCGCTGACAAACTGGATCAGCCGTTCAAAGCCCAGGCCGAATCCGGCGTGGGGCACTGTGCCATAGCGGCGCAGGTCGAGGTACCAGTCATACTCCTCCGGTTTGAGACCCATCTCTTCCAGGCGGCCGACCAGCCTGTCGTAGCGTTCTTCCCGCTGGCTGCCGCCGATGATCTCGCCTATGCCAGGGACCAGAATATCCATGGCGGCCACGGTGGTGTTGTCGTCATTGACCCGCATGTAGAAGGGCTTGATGGCCTTGGGATAATCGGTGACGATGAGGGGGCGCTGGAAAACCTCCTCGCAGAGGTAGCGCTCGTGTTCCGACTGGAGATCCGCGCCCCAGGCCACGGGGAAATTGAACTCTTTGCCGCAGGTCGTGAGCCGGTCGATGGCTTCGGTGTAGGTGATCCGGGCGAAATCCTGTTCCAGCACCGCA
>CAYTVV010000151.1:0-4376 GCA_964441875.1 uncultured Desulfurivibrio sp. | reverse complement strand
TAATGGGCACCTGATCGCCCACGTTGACAAAGGCCTCTTCGTTGTTCAGCACCAGAATCTGGGGAGAAGAAAGCAGGGAAACATCGGTTTGTTCGGCCAAGGCGTTGAGCAAACCGACAAGATCCCCGGAGCTGTTAAAAATCGAATAGGCAAACCCGGCTGCTTTGTCAGTCCCTGTTGCTTTCAATCCAGAGATGGCCCCTGTCGCCGAGGTGAAACCTGAGGCTGCGGCGGTGGACCCTGTGCCCGTGACAAAATACTGGCTGTATTTCGAACCGTTAATGTTGAGTTTGTTGTTTTTCAAGGCCCATTCGATGCCGAATTCCCAGGAATCGTTGAGAGTCACCTCGGCCACCATCACTTCGATGAGCACCTGACGGGGCAGATTGTCCAGCCGTTCCAGCATTTTGAGCACGCGGAGATAGTCCGGCCTCTCCGCCCGGATCAAGATGATGTTGCGAGCATCGTCGGCGAGCAGGCTTGGCTCACCGCCAAACTGAAGGCTGGCGAGGTTTTTGCCGCTCCGCTTGCCAGCGCCTGTCCGCGCAGCGCCAGTCGTCTTGCCAAAAGATTCCGACTTGCCAGCGCTCGCTGACGAACCCGACGCGTCAGCCCCGGCGTCCGGCTTCAACCCGGAGGATGTCGGCCCGGTCATGGTCTTGGCCTGGGTGTCCCCGCTGCCGCCGGACAACGTGGACTTGCTCAGCCCAGTCCCGGTTTCCCGCTCAAGGCCTGTTTTCATCTGCCCGGCAGCCGGAGCAGCCTCCCCCCCGGAAATAAAGGCGTTCACCAGGGCAGCCAATTCCGAGGCCACCGAGTTGCGCACATTATAAAAATAGACGGGGTCGCGGCCCTCGGCGGGGATGACATCCAACTCCTTGATCCAGCGGTCGGTGCTGTCCAGCAGTTGCTCGCTCTTGCTGATCAGGAGCAGGGAATTGACCCGCTCCAGGGCGATGATGGAAACCGCCTCATGCTCCTTGGGGTTCACCGACAAGGCGGTGAGAATTTCCTGCAACTCGTCCCGCAGGGTGAAGAGCGGCGCGTTTTCCACCCGAACCATCCGCACCTTGAGCGCGGCGAGCGGCGAGATATCAAGGCGGGAAAGGACGCTGACGATATCCAGCACCTTGCTTTCAAAATCGCTGACAATGAGGGTGTTCTGGCTGGTAAGATTATAAATCGAGTCAGGCCCGGAAAGATACGGCTCCACCAGTTTCTGGGCCTCGGCCGAAGAAAGATGCGCCACCGGGAGAACCTGCACCACCAGCCGCGAGGAGGCCTTGAGGGACCCGGACTCGCCCGGCCCGTATATCTGCTGGGGCACCCCGCCCTTGGAGGGATGGATGGAGTAATAATCGCCCTCGTTGCGCATATCCAACCCGTTGATATGCAGGATCTTCTGAAAAATCCCGAACAACTGGTCCTTGCCGATTTTCTGGGCGGAGTGAATGTTGACGGTGCCCTTGACCTTGGGATCGACGATGTAATTGATGCCGAGGGTTTCGGAGATAACCTGGATGAACTCGTAGATATCGGCATTGTCAAAGTTGAGCAAAATCCCGTCCGCCGGCTCGGCCTTGTGCGGCTTTGCTCCGGCCTGATCCTTTATCCCCTCAGGCCCAGGAGTTGCGGAGACGCTCATGTCCTTGATCCGGGGCGGGGCGACGGTTTCCTTGCCCGGCTCCTGGGCCTGCTCTTTTGCCGGGGTTCTCACGATCTGGTCGTTGATTTCCTTGAGATCAACCCAGGGCCGGGTGGCCGGGGGACTACAGCCCTGACCAAGGACGAGCAGCAGGAGAACAAGCAGGATATGACTCTGGCGAGGCTTCATGGACGAATTCCCTTTTTTGTTCCGAAGTTTATCATCATTCTGGTGGCGGCTCCGGGCGTTTACGCAACGGCTTTTTCCGCAGTTCCTCGTCGCTCGGCGGAGGCGGAACCGGTTTTTTCGGCGCGGAAACCCGCGGCGGCTCTGCCGGTTTTACGGCAGGAGCGACTACAGGGGCAGGAACCGGCGACGCATTCTGCACCGGAGCCTGAGGCACCGGAGAAGTCGCAGGTATCTGCCCGCTCGACCCTCGGCTGGACAGGGGTGTCGGGCCAATGCCCCGATCCTTTGCCTTATCGTACAGTAATTTCGTTATCTGCTGACCATCCCGGCTGAAGATGATCTTTTCCGGCAGAATCTCCGTGACCTTGTAGCCGTTCACCGTATCCCCGACCGCAACCCGCAAAAACCCCTGTTTCTGCGCACCGCCGCCGGATGAATCCTCCGGGCCGCCCAGGGCAAAGCTGAGCAGGGCCTTGGGTTTGTCGGCGATGATGGAGCCGCTGTAATGGATCTTGTCGATGGCCACGTTCGCGGCATTCTGGGCCTGGCCGCCCCTCCCGCTTCCTGCGGCAAGGCTGCGTTCGGCGCTGAAAAGATAGCCCTGGTTGAGATCAGGCGGTGCGGCTGGCGGGGTGGGCTGCAGACTCTGCATCCCCGGCGGCATTGCGACCGGGGCCTCTTTCTTCCCCTTGACTGCAAGATTGCGCAACGGGTCGTCCCGCAAGACCGAGACCAGCCCCCAGGCCTGGGTCAACAGGACCAGCAGCAGCGCAACCGCCATGGCGAGCCGGGTGGTCATATCGCCTTGTCGGCCTCCTTACCGATTTTGTAATACCCACGGACATCCAGGGAGATCTTCAGCTCTCCGGGCTTGAATGGCTTGACGGAAAGGCTTTCGACCCGGAAAAACTTCTTGCTGGCGTAGCGGCTGTGCAGGAACTTGCCCAGATCGTCCAGTGCGCCGGACATCCTGATCTTGATGGCGATCTCCCCGTGCTCCTTGCGGTCGCCTCCGCTCCCCTCGCCTGCCCGCACCGGCTGGATAAACTCCGGCTCAAGCCCGGCGTTGCTGACCTCCGATTGCAGCATGATCTGCATGGCCGAGGCGACCTTTTCTTCGTTTTCGCCCTGGAACAGAAAAGTCTCAAGCTGCTGCTGTTGACGGGCCAGCAGGGCGACCCGATCCTCGATCTCCGGCAAGCGCTGCACCGCCTCGCGGTACTGGGCCAGCATGGCCATGCGCTCCTCAAGCTCCGCCTGGCGGGAATCGAAATAGCCCCAGGCCCAGTTGCCGAGGTTGGCAACCAGCAAAACCGCCGCCACCCCGGCGAGGAGATGCCGCCGGTCGAACCGGTGGATGAACTCCACGATCTGGTTCATGGCAGGGTGATCTCCATCTGGAAATAATTTTTGTTGTTGCGGCGGCTGGTGGATTTGAGGCTCACCTCGCCCAACCCTTGCAGACTGGTGGACACCTCGCCCATGTCATCGGCATATCCGTCGAGATAGAGGATAGCCGCCTCTTTCTTTTCCATGCGGAGCTGCTCCAGATAGGACGAAGCCGGGAGCTTGGCGGTCAGGTTGGTCAGCAGGGCGAGAATATCCGGATTTGTGCCGATCTCCTCCAGCCGGGCGATTTCCTTTTTGCTCTGACTTTCCTTGTTGCCCAGGGTCTTGATCTTTTTCATGGTCGGCTGCAACGTGGCGATCTCCGCCTCAACCCGGCTACTGGTGGCATGGTAGTGGTATTCCTTCATGCCCAGGAGCAAAAACAGGGAAAGCACATTGAGCAGCGCCAACCCGGCAATCAGAAACTTGAAATAATCAGGCCGCCGAAAAGAGGCAGGCAGCAGATTAAAGGCCTTGCCCAGGGGCTCGTCGGCCAGCAGGGTGTCGGCATCGGCAAAGCCGCTGGCCGCAGACGCCGCCGGGCAATACACCTCATCGCAGCCGCTCAGCTCCATGGCCTCGCCAATGGTGGGCAGAGATGGGCAGAGCAGTCGCTGGCGCAAGCGGCCATTGGCAAAGGTCAGGAGCGTGGCCATGCCGCCGGGCAACAGCAAGGCCCATTTTTTCTTGCCCTGGCTGCGGCTGAGATACCGCTGGCTCAGGGGGAACAGGCCGACCAGGCTGTGCCCATCCTGGGCCAACTCCTGCAAATGGGGGGCAATGGCCTCTTCCGGCACGGCGTAGAGGGTGACTGCGGTTTCCTTGTTCCGCCGCTCCGTTTCGTAGCTGGAAAAACAGGCGTCTGCCGGAAAGGGCAGAAGCATGTCGAGCTGATAGCCCATGGCCTGCTTGATACCCGAGGCCTTCACCGGCAGGCTGAACTGTTTGCAAAACAGCAGCTCTTCGGCAACATACACGGTTACGGCCGGGCCTGCTTTCTGCTGGGGGAGCAGACCGACCTTGGTCAGCAGCCGGGTGATCACGACCTCAGCCGGATGCGGCTTGGCCTCCAGGCCACCCTCCAGACGGATGGCGCCCTGATCGGTGATGATCACCTCCGCCCCTCTCATGAGTAGCGCTCCTGCCAGGAAAG
>CAYTVV010000150.1:0-4389 GCA_964441875.1 uncultured Desulfurivibrio sp. | reverse complement strand
TGCTTGAGCAGGCAGCAGGAAATCCGGTGGCGCGGGCTGCCGTCCGGCAGGTATTCGAGGTTGCCGGGTTGCAGGAGTTTGTTCATCACGCAGCCCTCGGGGATATTCAGCGAAAAGAGCCTTTTTTCGCTGATCCCGCTGTTTTCAATGAGGCAATTGTCTTCAATGCGGAAGGTGTGCAGGGGGAAATCCTCGCACAGCGGGCAGAGATAGACCCGGCCATTGGGGAAGATGAAGTAGTTCTCCGCCACATTGCCTGCGCACAGAAACTCCTCCCCCGGCTCCAGGAAAACCTTGGGGTAGATGACGTGTATCCCCCGTCGGGCCGCATCCCTGGCCACCCCTGGGATCACGGCCAGCCACTCTTCCGGGGAGACCTGTAGCTTTGCTTCCTGTTCGCTTGCCGATTTGCCGCGCAAGCCGATGACCTGGATGAAAAACCGCTTGCAGCCCAACCGCTCCAGCAGCTCGGGCATGGCCGCCAGATGCTCGATATTCAGTTGGCTCACCGTGTAGATCACACTCACCTCAAAGCCCAAAGCAATGGCCTTTTGCAGATTGGCGGTGCAGATGGCGAAGACCCCTTCCCCGCGCAGGGCATCGTTGACCTCCGGGTTTGGCCCGTCCAGGCTGAAGCTGAGCACCGCCTCCTCTGGTTTGAGCCGGTTGAGCAGGTCGTGGTGCAGAAAGCCGTTTGAATCCACGGTGATGGTTTTGTAGCCTAAGGAGCGGGCATGCCGGATGCCGTGGACCAGGTCCGGGTGCAGGGTCGGTTCGCCACCCAGGAAGATGACGTTGCTTTCCTTTTTGGGATCGTAAAAAAGGGTGAGCCATTGCTCCATGGTTTCGCGGGAAACGGCCCCGGTGCCGTGCTGGGCCGGGTTGATGTAGCAATGTTTGCAGGCGAGATTGCAGGCGGTCAGGATATGGAAGAAGATATTGCGTTCGTGGGGCTTAAAATGCAGGGTCTTGGCGACAGGCTGGTTCATGGCGTGGCTGTTCAGGGTTGGGCCAGGGTGTATGCTGCCAGCAGACTGCCCTGCCAGTAGTTGTTTTCCGGACTGGTGAAAAAGCTTTTGAAAAGCTCCAGGCTTTCCTGGCGCAGGACATGGGGCAAAATGCACACCTCCGGCTCCATGGCTTGGTACAAGGGGGTGAGATGCATGAGTTGCAAGCCCGTGCCGCCGCCCATGGCATCCTCATAACCATAGACAAAAGTGCGGATGCCGTTGAGCAGCATGGTGGCGTAGCACATGAGGCAGGGCTCCATGGTGGAATAGACCGTGAGAGTCTGCCGGTCGATATCCGGCCTGCGGGCAAGCAAGTCCCTCAGGGCGACAATCTCGGCATGGTCCAGCTCATTGGCGGTTTCGCTCCGGCTGTTTGTGCGCCGGCCCACGGCCATTGGTTCGTCTCCGGCAACAATGACGGCGCCCACTGGAAATTCGTTGTTGGTCAGGGCCTGTTGCGCCTGTTGCAGGGCAAGGCGCATGAATGTTTCATGATGCATGGGCAACCTTTAAGGTGGAGGTGATTTTGTCTTACCAGTCTGCCCGGAAGCCGTCAAGCCGGAAAGCAGGTGGAAATCCACGCAGCAAAGTGCCAGGGAGGGCTTGAAAAACGCGGAAAAATAGGGTAGTGAGTACGGCGGCAGATCAAAAAAGACCGAGGAGAAATCGATGAACGCGGAAGATATGCAATGCATTCCCTATGAGGTGGCCAAGAAGCTGGTCGGCGCGGTGATGGAAGAGGAACATCTCCAGGAGGCCAACCGGCGGGTGTTGACCGTCTATGGCACAAACGACCAGGAAATCTGCTGGTTTGACGCCGAGGACATCTTTGCCGAGATGGCGGCCAGCGAGGGTGGAATTCCCCGAAATGAAGACGACATGAAGGCCAAGGCCGTGGAACTGGTCCTGCATCAGATCCCGAAATGGGCGGTTGAGGATCTGCTTAAGAGAATGGGGCTGGAAAAGAAGTAAGCGGCAAAAGGTAATGGCTTCGCAAGAAAGAGCAGAAAGTATATCCTGCCGTCATTCCGGCGTAGGCCGGAGGTAAGCGAGCGGAGCGAGACTCCGATTCAGTATTTCCAAACAGTTGCAGGCGCACTGGACCCCGGCCTCCGCCGGGGTGACGACTTTTTTCCATTTGCCTTTTACACCACCCCCACCGGCATGGGCGGGATTTTTTCGCCGCCCAGCACATAGCCGCCGTCCATCCGCAGCACCGCCCCGGTCATGTAAGTGGCATCCCGCAGCAGAAAGAAAACCGCCGCAATGATTTCCTCGATCTTGCCGGTCCGTTGCAGCAGGATATGCTCGCGGATGGCGTCTTGCTGTTCCGCGCTGAGCAAATCCCAGCCCCGGGTCCCCTCGGCGTGTCTGGTTTCAAAAAACCCCAGCATCAATTCATTGACCCGCACTGTTGGCGCGCCCTCTCTGGCCCAGGTTTCCGTAAAGGCGGAGATGGCGCGATTGGCCGCGCTGTAGCCATCGTTGAAGATCAGGCCCGCCGGGCCACAGCGCCCGACAATTCCGGCAATGGAAGATAGGGTGATGACCGCAGCCTCGGCGCTTTCCTGTAAAAGGGGCAGGGCGGAGCGCATGACCCACCACTTGGCTCGCAGGGTGGTGGCCATCTCTAGCTCCCATTGCTCCGGGGTGTAGGGGCCGTGCACAATGGGCATGCCGCCGCGCTCGATATTGTTGATCAGGATGTGGAGTGCGCCGTAACGGGCTTGGATGGTGGAAAACAGGTTCTGGATAGCGGTCGGTTCGCGCAGGTCGATTTTAATCGCCAGATGGTCGCTGCCAAGGGCGGCAAGCTCCTCCTGCATGACCGCGGCTTCTTCGGGCCAGTCAAAGTGGGTGAGCACCACCGTGGCCCCGGCCTTGGCCAGGGCGAGGCCGATGGCCTTGCCGATTCCCTTGGCCCCGCCAAGAACCAGGGCTGTTTTTCCTTGAAGTTTCATCCGCGCTCCAAACCTCAGGTTGCTGTTATGGGGCTATTTTTTCTTGCCGGAGCCGGATTTTTTTGGAGATGGCTCCGGAGATTTTGTGGTCTTTTCTTTAGTGTTTGGCGCGGCGGACTTTTTTTCTTTGCTCGGCGAGGAGAGAACCCGTTTTTCTGATGTCTCCGTCGGCTTGCCCTTTTTGAGGCGGCGGGATTTATTTTTCTTGTTGGCTTTGGTGTCGGACGGTTCTGTGCGGATGGAAAACAAAGGGATGTTGGCCGCCCCGGCCCGAACGAGATGCAGCGGTTCATCACCCAGCCTGTAGGCCTTGGCCTGGTATGGAATTCTCAGGTGTTGCCCCAGAGAGAGCCGCTCCTGTTCGAGATTGTTGGCTTTGAGCAGGGTGGTTTTGCTCAGTTTGTATTTCCGGCTGATGGTGGTCAGGGTTTCGCCGCGCCTCACCTCATGGTCATTAAACTCGGTGACCATGACCGTGTGGACTCGGGGGAGGTTTCTGAGCACCAAGTCTTTCTTGCCCTGCGGCACCCGCAACGGGTAATCCGCTTCGGATGGCGGGGTGATGGCCTTGGACAATTCTCGGTTGAGGGCGAGAATCTCCTCGTCGGGAAGATTGCAGGCCAGGGCCACAGCCTTGATCGGGGTTCCGCAGGGAACATGGACAGTCTCGTAGTCCAGCGGTTCGTCCCAATCGATACGATCAAACCCGTACTTCGCGGGGTCCTTGGCAATCATGATGGCCGCGATGAGCTGCGGTACATAGAGCTTTGTTTCCGAGTGGATATACTGGCTTTGGGCGATCTCCCAGAAATCTTCGGAGTCGGATTGCTTCATGGCCCGAGTGATTTTCCCTTCCCCGGCATTGTAGGCGGCCACTGCCAGATGCCACGAGTCAAACTGCTTGTACAGCTTGGCAAGATAGGCTGCCGCGGCCTTGGTCGATTTTACCGGGTCCCGCCGTTCGTCAACGTAATTGTTGACCTTCAGGCCGTAGTTTTGGCCGGTGGCCCGCATGAACTGCCAGGTGCCAACCGCGCTGGCCCGGGAAGAGACCGTGGTGTTGAAGCCGCTTTCGATCATGGGCAGATAGGCAAGATCCATGGGGAGCCCGGCCTTGGCAAACTCTTCCTTAATCATGGGCAGATAGCGGGACGAGCGGGCGAGCCAGCGGGCAAAGGTTTTGCGGTGGCGGTTTGTGAAAAAATCCAGGTAATATTCCACCTGGTCATTCATTTTGAGGGGGAAATCGTAGGACTCGGTTTCTTCTCCCGTGCTGAGCAAGGGGAGCACATCCCAGGCGCTGAGCTGCGCCAGTTCACTTATTTCCGGGCTTACCGCCAGCTTGAGTGCCTGGGGGTCTGCCGTCTCGGCCGGGGCGGGTTTTTCTGCTTGAGGGGGCGGGCTTTCCGGTTTTACGG
>CAYTVV010000149.1:0-4495 GCA_964441875.1 uncultured Desulfurivibrio sp. | reverse complement strand
TGATCTCGCAGGAGCGAAAGAGTTCCTTTTCAGCGGCAACTGTTTCCATGGCGTGGGTCGTGCTCCCTGGAGATTAGTGTGAAAAAGGAAAATTGAATATTTTGCGCTCTGGGGCCAGCGAAAGGAGTGATTTTCCGTCAGCTGCTCCGCAGGGAAAAAAATATGCTGCCGTGTAAGTCTTATGCAATGATATGGCCCGGTTGTGATAAGATACACTCGCAAGAGGGCAACGTGTATCTCGTAAAAAGTAATTAACTTTATTATGTAGCAGATAACATCTTATTTTTTAACATTTTTTTTCGTATCTCCATGAAATTCTGAGGTGAACGGGGATTTTTGTATGGAACAGCCAACCGGAACCGGGGACCAGCACGATGCGTCGCCTTATTTTTCTTGTAATTTCAATATGATGCCAGCATGGGCAGAACTCGGGGAGCTTGCTCGCGCGCCCTATGACCTAACCGCGCCCGGCGCCCTTTCTCCGGCAAGAATCCGCAGCTATCGGGTCCAGGCCGCCGGATTTGATCTGTTGTATTCCACCCAGCGGGTGGATGAGGCGGTGCTTGCGGCCCTGCAAAGGCTTGCCGAGCAAAGCGGGGCGGTGGCCCAATTCCTGCTGATGAAAAAGGGCGCGGTGCTGAACCGGATCGAGGGCCACGCCAGTGAAGAGCGCCAGGTGCTGCACACCGCCTGCCGCGATATCTTTGCTCCGGTCAGTCTGGCGCCCGAGGCCTCGGCCCAGGCCAAGACCGAGCTGGAAAAGCTGGCCGGTTTTTTGTCCGACCTTGAAGCGGGGAGTATTGTCAATGCGGCAGGAGAGCCGTTCACCGACTTGGTCCAGATTGGCATCGGCGGCTCCGACCTTGGCCCTCGGGCTGTGTATCTGGCCCTGGCCGCGTATAAGATCTCTGGGCGAAGGGTGCATTTCATCAGCAACGTGGACCCCGATGACGCCGCCGCCACCCTGAGCGGGCTCGATCTTGCCAAAACCCTGGTCAATGTGGTCTCGAAAAGTGGTTCCACCCTCGAAACCATGACCAACGAGGAGTTGGTGCGCAAGGCCTTTGTTGAGGCGGGGCTTGAGCCGAGCCGGCATTTCTTGGCCGTTACCGGCAAGGGCTCGCCCATGGGCAATCCTGCCCGGTATCTCCGCTCTTTTTATATGTTCGATTCCATTGGCGGGCGCTACAGCGCCACCTCCATGGTCGGTGGGGTGATGCTCGGTTTTGGCCTGGGATATCCGCACCTGCTGGAGATACTCCGGGGGGCCAATGCCATGGATCTGGCTGCGGAAGAACCGAACCTCCGCCGTAACCCGGCCTTGCTCCTGGCCCTATTGGGGATCTGGAATCATAATTTCCTTGGCTGCGAAACCCTGGCCATCCTGCCATACAGCCAGGCCCTGGTCCGTTTTCCCGCCCATCTCCAGCAATGCGACATGGAAAGCAACGGCAAATCCGTGACCAGACAGGGCAAACCCCTGGCCTGGAAAAGCGGCCCCATCATCTGGGGCGAGCCAGGCACCAACGGCCAGCACGCCTTTTACCAGCTAATCCATCAGGGCACCGCCATCGTCCCCGCCGAATTCATCGGCTTTCGCGCCAGCCAGCGTGGCCGCGATCTGTTGATCGAGCAGACCTCCTCCCAGGAAAAACTGGTGGCCAATCTCTTGGCCCAGGCCCTTGCCCTGGCCACCGGCCAGTCCAACGAGAATCCCAACCGATGTTTTGCCGGAAACCGGCCCAGCGCCGTGCTCTTGGCTGACCGGCTGACGCCCTACACCATGGGCACGCTCCTGGCCCTGTATGAGGCCAAGGTGGTGTTCCAGGGATTTATCTGGAACATCAACTCTTTTGACCAGGAAGGCGTGCAGTTGGGGAAAAAACTGGCCACCCGCCTGCTCGCCCATTATGCTGGATTGAGGCAGGACCCCGGTTACAGCGGGGAAGCTGCGGATGAGCCAGGCTGGGCTCTGCTTGGTGCCGCAGGAATGCTTGGCAAGTGACAGTCGGGATGAAAATACCGGGGGGCAAAGGCGCAGGCAAGGCCATAGCCTTTAATGTGTTGCGTCTTATAAGTTTATTGAGAGAATAGAGCATGCCTTCTCTGCGACAATGGAAAGCCACCTTGACCGTGCTGGGGACGATTTTGTGCCTGGCCGGGGCCTTTTTGTTCTGGGGGATCAGGGCTCGTCATAATGATTTTGAAACAAGAATTGCCGCCGAGCAGCACCATGTTCATGCGCTTTTTGAGCTGACAACCAAGCAGACCTTTGCCAATTACAGTTTTAGAATCCAAAATCTCATCAGCACCCGCCCCCAGCTGGTCGCGGCCTTTGCCAAAGGCGACCGGGCCGCCCTGCTGGCTCAGTGTCTTCCCCTGTACAAAAATGTCTTGCAGAAAGAAAGCCCCTCTCTTGCCGAGTTTCATTTCTATACCCCGGACAACCGGTCCTTTCTGCGGGTGCATCAACCCGAGCTGTACGGCGATGATTTTTCCTCTCGGCCCATGGTTGTTGAGACGAACAGCGGGCACCAGCCTCTGACCGGGTATGAAACAGGGCCCAGTGGGTTTTTTTACCGGATCATCCAGCCCATTTTTGTCGGAGAGGCCTACATTGGCGCCGTTGAGTTCGGCTTCAGGGCGGATCGGCTTGTGGAGCTTATGGAGGCAGGGGAGGGGCCGCAGATGGCCCTGTTGTTTGACAGGGCGCACTGGCATGGGTCGGAGCATTCGTCGCATCATCCGGTGCAGGAATTGGGAGACCAGGTCTTGCTCCAATGCTGTGATAATGTCTTCCGGCATCTGCCTGAAAAATTTCGCTTTCCCGGAAAAAGTCTTGTACCCAAGCAAATTCAAGGGCGTTGGTATGTTTTTGATACCAGTCTGACTCTGCCGGATTTCAAGGGCGAGGCTGTGGGCCGGGTTGCCTTGGCCATTGAAGTGACCAGGTTTGTCACGGAATTCAACGCCTTTGTGGGTTTAAGTCTCGTTTTGACTATGCTGGGAGGGGGGATTGCCTTCCTGGTGCTGCATTTCACCTTTTCGGCAGCGCACCGGGAATTGCGAGCGGCAAACCAGTCCCTGTCTTCTTCCAAGGAGGAGCTTGGCAAGAGCTATGCGGAGCTGGAAAAATACCGGCATAACCTTGAAGAAATCATTGTCGAACGGACGGTGGATCTGGCCAAGACCAATGAGGATCTCAATCAGGAGATGCTCGAACGGGGGCGCATCGAAGAAAATCTGCGGCACAGCGAAAGAAGCCTGGCCAAGGCCCAGGAGATCGCCAGGCTTGGCTACTGGGAGTGGGACATCATCCCCAATAAGCTTGTCTGTTCCGAACAGGCCTATCGTCTTTTCGGGGTGGGCAAGGAGCACCGAACTTACAGCTATGAAGGCTTTTTCCATTATGTCCATCTCGAAGATCAGACCCTGGTGCAAAATTGGCTACAGGTCTTGTTGGCAGGCGATGCGGTTGGGAACCTGGATTTCCGCATCGTCCGGCCGGATGGCACGGAGCGTTATATCCACACGGAAGCAGAGGTCATGCGGGACGACCATGGCCGGGCTGTCCGACTCATGGGTATTATCCAGGACATCACCGAGGTGAAGCACGCCACCCAGCAGTTGGTGTTGTCGGACAATGTCTTTGAAAACAGCATCGAAGGCATTGTGATCACCGATGCCGATGGCGTTATCCAGCGGATAAACCCGGCATTCTCGGACATCACCGGCTACGGGGAAGAGGAAGTGATGGGGCAAAATCCCAGGATTCTCAAGTCGGATCGGCATGAGGATGAATTTTTTGCCGAGATGTGGCGCGCCCTGGTGGAAAAGGGGCAGTGGCAGGGGGAGATCTGGAACCGGCGCAAGGACGGGGAGATCTATCCCGAGTGGCTGACCATCACCTCCATCCGGGATGCGCAGGGAAATACCGTGAATTATGTCGGCGTGTTCCATGATATGACCGAAATCAAGCTGCACGAAGAACAGTTGCGGTATCAGGCGCACCATGACGCCCTGACCGGCCTGCCCAATCGGGTATTGTTCCATGATCGGCTCGGCGTGGCCATGGCCCATGCCCGACGGGATGAGAACAAGGTGGCGGTTTTGTTTCTCGACCTGGACAACTTCAAGCGGATCAACGATAGCCTGGGGCACACGGTGGGCGATCTGTTGCTCAAGGAGGTTGCGGTTCGGCTTGTTCATTGTCTGCGGGAGATTGACAGCGTGGCCCGCTACGGCGGCGATGAATTTATCGTCTTGTTTGAGGGGGTGGAGCAGGAGGAGGATGTGCTGTTGGCCGCGAAGAGAATCATAGAGGGCTTGGCCCCGGTGGTCAGTCTTCAGGGAGAGGATTTCTATCTGACTGTCAGTCTGGGCATCGCCTTCTACCCGGAGGACGGGCTTGATCAGGATGCCCTGATCAAGAATGCGGATACCGCCATGTACCGCGCCAAGGAAAGCGGCAAGAACACCTATCGGGTTTTCACCC
>CAYTVV010000148.1:0-4557 GCA_964441875.1 uncultured Desulfurivibrio sp. | reverse complement strand
TCTATGCCTGCGTGGGCGGCGGCTCCAACGCCATGGGCATCTTCCAGGGCTTTCTTGCCGACCCCGAGGTGGAACTGATCGGGGTGGAAGCGGGCGGCAAGGGACTTGACACCGGCCAGCACGCCGCAAGGCTTGCCAGCCAAGACGCCTCGCCCGGCGTGGCCCAGGGCTACAAGACCATGTTTCTCCAGGACTCAGACGGCCAGATGCGCGACACCCATTCGGTGGCCGCAGGGCTTGACTACATCGGGGTCTCCCCCCTGCTCGCCGACCTCTGGGAAAAAGGGCGGGTCCGCTTTGCTGCGGCCACCGACCAGGAGGTCATGGCCGCGCTTGATCTCACGATCAAAAAGGAAGGGATCATCCCGGCTCTGGAATCCACCCATGCC
Source organism: uncultured Desulfurivibrio sp. (assembly GCA_964441875.1). GTDB lineage: Bacteria > Desulfobacterota > Desulfobulbia > Desulfobulbales > Desulfurivibrionaceae > Thiovibrio. The sequence goes on along the minus strand of CAYTVV010000148.1, from coordinate 4,168 downwards.
TTTGTCCAGGCCTTCAAGGAGGCAGGCGAGCTGAGCCGCGACCAGGCCATTATCATCAACCAGTCCGGCCGTGGCGACAAAGATATCTTCACCATTGCCCACGCCTTTGATGACCCGTCCTGGAAGGAGTTTATCCGGAAAAAGGGAGAAGAATATGCAACTCGCTGAGCAGCTCCGGGCAGCCCGGAGCAAAAAAGACATCCTGCTCATGACCCATCTGGTCCTGGGCTACCCATCCTTTGCCGTTAACCGCGAGGTGATCCGGCAGATGGTGGAAAACGGAGTGGATGTGATCGAGCTCCAGATCCCCTTTTCCGAGCCCATGGCCGACGGGCCCATGATCATCAAGGCCAACCAGGAGTCCATCGCAGACGGAACCAAGGTCGCGGACTGCCTGGCCTTTGCCGCGGAGATGGCGGCGCAATACGAGATCCCCTTCCTGTTCATGACCTACTACAATATCCTCTTCAAATACGGCCTGAAGAAATTTTTAAGCAAGGCCAAGGAAATCGGAATCAGAGGCTTCATCGTCCCCGATCTACCGCCCGAGGAGGGCGAGGAGTATCTCCGGCTGGCCCGGGAGTTTGATCTTGCCCCCATCCAGATCTTTGCCCCCACCAGCACCGAGGAGCGGATGCGCACCCTGGCCGGACATGGGGCCGGATTCATCTACTGCGTGGCCCGCCGGGGCGTCACCGGCAGCAAGACCGAGTTCGATGCCTCCTTTGATGCCTATCTGGCCCGCTGCCGCAAAGCCACGGACCTGCCGCTCGCCGTGGGCTTTGGCATCAGCAACCGGGAAGACGTGAAAATCCTGACCGGCAAGGCCGACTTGGCGGTGATCGGCACCGCCACCATCAGGCTGGTGGAAGAAAAAGGCCCGGAGGCGGTGGGCCCTTTTATCGCCGGGCTCAGGGGCTAAGATAAGAAATGAAAGCCAAGGCCCCCGCCAGCAAGCCCCTGGTAAGCGAGACCGCCCGCTTCCATGAACTTGCAACCCAAAGCCTTGAATGGGTCTGGGAAACAGACGCCCAAGGGGATTTCACCTATTGCTCGCCAAGCTGCAAAGCCCTTTACGGCTATGCACCCCGTGAACTTCTGGGTCGAAACGCCATTGAAACGTTCATCCCCCCGGAAGACCAAGCGACCCAGCGGAAAATCATGGAGGAGATCCGTCGGAGCAGAAAACCACGCAACGGCCTGCGACGACGAGCGATACGAAAAGACGGCGCCATCATCCCCATCGAAACCCACTGCCGACCAGTACTGGCCGGAAAAACCGTGGTCGGTTTTCGCGGTCTCTCCAGGGACCTCAGGGTCATCCAGGAGCTGGAATTCCGCCTCGAACACAAGACCCGTGAACTCACCGAGGTCAACAACGCTCTCAGCATTCTCCTGCATCAGGGCGCCGAGGCCAGAGCCGAGCATGAACGCAGAATCCACGACAATCTGCAACGCCTGGTTTTGCCCTATCTGGAAAAAATACAGGAGCGCTGCAAAGACCAGGAGCTGGAGCTTTACCTGCGGGTGGCCTTGGCCAATCTTGAAAAAATAACCTCAACCTTCTGCCTGACACTCTCCGCCAGGATGGGCGGACTTACCCCCCGCGAACTGGAGGTTGCAGAACTGATCAAGCAGGGCAGATCCACCAAACAAATAGCCACCATCCTCGATCTTTCCAGCCGGACCGTGGAGTTTTATCGCGACAAACTTCGGGTCAAGCTCGGCATCAAAAGCAAAAAAACCAACCTGCGTTCCTACCTTTCTTCCCTCGCCTGACGGGTGTCCAGACAAACCCCGTATTTTTCCAGTATTGCTATTGCCAGCCAACTCCTTTACTAGAAAGGCCTCTACTTTTTTTCGTTAGTCTTAATATTTTTACAAATAGATACTTAGACATACACGGTATTAGCCTGTCACCAAACCGGGGGGAAACGGTGACAGAACAAGAAAAACCCACCGTCTGCCTGACATCGTCGGCCAAAAGTTGCCTTTCTCGACTTACCCGCCGCAAATAGCACGGTGAGCAGAAAAACAACAGGAGCGCAAGTTGGATACCCCCAAAACCCTTCCCCTGAACCTTCTCCACCACCTTTTTTCCCCTCTTTCCGATATCATATCTTGCGGTCTTTTCGTTGTCGAAATCCTCCGGGACGACTCCGACAATCCCCATGGCTTTATAGGCCGGGTTGCCAACCAGCCCTTTTGCGAATTGCTATCACTGAGCAAGGACGATATCCTGGAAAAAGAGCTGCCGGAATCCCTCTTCCAGACCCTGACCCTGCCCGCCATACTGCGCGAACTCCTAGCCTCCGGAGCGGCACAGATACACCGAGATCTTTCCTTTGGTCCAGGCCGGACCTGCACCCTCCAGGCGCACCTCTCCTGCCCGGGACTGCTGACCATAATAACCCTCCAACATGCTCAGCCCGCTCAGGCAATGGTCAGCTCCCAGGCCGAAATGATTCTTGCCAGCCTGGGGGATCCCTGCACCATCATCGACAGAAACTTTTTCATTATCTACGAAAACGAAACCGCCAAGGAACTCTGGGGCGCCAACCATGGGAAGAATTGCTATACCATCTACCATGGCCGACAGAACCGCTGCGAGTCGTGCCACACCGAGGATGTATTTACCGACGGTAAGATCCACAAAAACGAAAAACTATTCCGCGTTAATGGGGGTGAGCAGCACATGGAGATCACCTCCGCACCACTCATGGATGCGACAGGCGAGGTCATCGCCGTGGTGAATATCACCCACGATATAACCACCCACAAAATGGAAGAAAAAAGCAGGGAACACCTCATTAGGGAGCTACAAGCCTCTCTGGCCAAGACAAAACGGCTCAACGGCCTGCTGCCCATCTGCTCCTACTGCAAGAAAATCAAGGACGACAACGGGGCCTGGCAACAGCTGGAAAGCTATCTCCGCAGCCACGCCGAGGTAGAGTTCAGTCATGGCGTCTGTCTTGAATGCGGCGAAAAGCACCATCCCCAAGCATTAAACAAGAAAAAATAATCGTGCCCGATTCCGAATCCGCGCCCTTTTTCACATTTTGTTTTACAGTTCCCTGGCAGACAGAGTAACTTTATAAGATAGGCAGGATGCCGGGCCTCCTCCGCGCACCCAGATCACTCCACCGCCAGAGACTACGACAGGTGCCATGAGCCCGAATAAAACCTTGAGTGAAATATTCAGCAAGGTCAACATGAGCGAGCTGCCGGCCATGTCCGACCATGTCCAGGAGTTGCTCCGTCTCCTGAACCGTGATGATTCCAACGCTGAAGAAATTTCCGCGGTTATTCTCAAGGACGCCTCCCTGACCACCAAACTGTTGCAGGTGGTCAACTCGGCCTTTTACAGCCGGGGAACCCCCATCTCCAACATCAGCCGTGCCATCACCGCCCTTGGTCTCACCACCTTAAAGGAGCTGGCCGTCAGTCTGGCCCTGTTCGAGGATTTCCTCAAGGCCGGAATCGAAAAAGAAGAAATCAGCAAGCTCTTGGCCCTGTGTTTTCTCAGCGCCACCCAGGCAAAGATTCTCTGCAAGGTCAAGAAAATCAATGTGCCGGAAGAAGAGGTCTTCATCTGCACCCTGCTGCACCAACTGGGCAAGCTTGTCATCCTGGTCTATATGCCGGAGCTGTACCGCAAGGCCCAGGAGCTCATCGACCGGGGCTACTCCGATGAATTTGCCGCCAAAACCGTATTGAACGACCTCACCTTTGCCACTGTGGGCATGGAAATCGCCCGCTTCTGGAATTTTTCCGAAAAGGTCGTCCTGAGCATGGGGGATAATCCACCCCAGCCGACCAGCAAATTCGACTCCCAGCTTTACCTCCTCAATGTGGCCGCCTTCTGCAACCGCCTGACCTGGATTATCTGCTACGGCTCAGGCCTGGAGCTGGGCGAACTGATCCTGCACTACGGACCCATGATGGGTCTCAGCAGGCGGGAGGCCTTTGGCCTCGCCAACAGAAGTCTGGATGTCGCCGAAGCGATGCCGGACAACATCATCCGTTTCGGCCTTGCCAAACTCAAAATCCGCGCCAAAATATTACAGAAAGAACGGGCGAGCCGCTAGCGCCTCGTTTGCAGGCAGGAAGGACGGGAAAAACAAGAGACCAGTACGGGGGAAAGGGCAGAGACGCCGGTCGATGAAGG
>CAYTVV010000147.1:0-4574 GCA_964441875.1 uncultured Desulfurivibrio sp. | reverse complement strand
TGCAGGTCGAGGCGTTCCTCATCAAGGAATACAATGCCATCCCCAGCAACTTCCGTTCAACCGGAACGCTTGCCGATTTCCTGAAAAAAGACGGCATTCTTGGCATCGAAGGCGTCGATACCCGGGCCCTTACCCGTCACATCCGCAATGCCGGGGCCTTAAAAGGTATTGTTTCCACCGAGGATCTCGACCCGAAATCCCTGGTGCAGAAGGCTAAGAACTCCCCCGGTCTTGTCGGGCGGGATCTGGTCCGGGAAGTGACCTGTGCCGAGCCCTATGGCTGGCGCGACAACCGACCCGCTCCCGGCAGCAACTTCAGCACCGCCGCCCCAGGCAAATACAAGGTTGTCGCCTATGATTTCGGTCTGAAATACAATCAGCTCAGGCTCCTGGCCGAACGGAACTGCTCGGTGCAGGTTGTCCCCTGCACCACCACTGCCGATGAGATTCTGGCCATGAGCCCGGATGGGGTCTTTCTTTCCAATGGCCCCGGCGATCCTGCGGGCATTCCGGGGATTGTCGAGAACATCCAGGCACTTTTCGGCAAAACACCCATTTTCGGCATCTGTCTGGGCAACCAGCTTCTCGGCCTTGCCTATGGCGGCACCACCTACAAACTCAAATTCGGCCATCGCGGCGCCAATCAGCCGGTCAAGGATCTCCTTACCGGCAAGGTTGAAATAACCTCGCAAAATCATGGATTCTGCGTTGACTCAACCACTTTGAATCCGGATGATATCGAGCTGACTCACATCAACCTCAACGACAACAGTGTCGAAGGCATGCGGCACAAAAAGTACCCAATCTTTTCCGTGCAGTACCATCCGGAAAACGCCCCGGGCCCCCATGATTCGCTGTATCTTTTTGACAGATTCATCGAAATGATGCAGCCCTAGCGGCGTGGACAACCCCGGCAACCAACAACACAACGAACATTCGCCGTTGCCACAACGGCATAAAGAGCCGTAAGGAAAGGAACTGATCCTTTCGCAACGGCTCCTAAATTTGACAAACCACTAGCAGGTAAGAAATCCGATGCCTAAAAGAACCGACATTAAAAAGATTCTGATTATCGGCTCCGGCCCCATCATCATCAGCCAGGCTTGCGAATTCGACTATTCCGGCACCCAGGCGGTGAAGGCCCTGAAAGAAGAAGGCTATGAGGTCATCCTCATCAATTCCAATCCGGCCACCATCATGACCGATCCCGAGATTGCCGACCGGACCTACATCGAGCCCATTACCCCGGAGATGGTCGCCAAGATCATCGAACGAGAACGCCCTGACGCGCTTCTGCCCACCCTGGGAGGGCAGACCGCCCTCAACACCGCCATCAAGGTCGCCGAGTTGGGCGTGCTGGAAAAATACGGGGTGGAGTTGCTCGGCGCCAATATCGCGGTGATCAAAAAAGCGGAAGGCCGCGACTCCTTCCGGGATGCCATGCGCAAAATCGGCCTCAAGGTGCCGGAAAGCGTCATCATCCACACCCTGGAAGAGACCAAGGCCGCCAGCGAAAAGATCGGCTTTCCCATCATCGTCCGCCCCAGTTTCACCCTGGGCGGCACCGGCGGCGGCATCGCCTACAACTCCCAGGAACTCGATGAATTCTGCAAGGCCGGTCTTGACCTGAGCATGAATTCCGAGGTCATGCTGGAGCGGAGCCTGCTTGGCTGGAAGGAGTATGAGCTTGAGGTAATGCGCGACAAGGCCGACAACGTGGTGATCATCTGTTCCATCGAAAACGTTGACGCCATGGGGGTGCACACCGGGGATTCCATCACCGTGGCCCCGGCCCAGACCCTGACCGACCGGGAATACCAGGAGATGCGCAATGCCGCCATCGCCATCATGCGGGAGATCGGCGTGGAAACCGGCGGCTCCAACGTCCAGTTTGCCGTAAATCCAGTGGACGGCGAGCTGATGATCATCGAGATGAACCCCCGGGTTTCCCGGAGTTCCGCCCTGGCCTCCAAGGCCACCGGCTTCCCCATTGCCAAGATCGCGGCCAAGCTGGCCGTGGGCTACACCCTGGATGAACTCCAGAACGACATCACCCGGGAAACCATGGCGGCCTTTGAGCCGAGCATTGATTACTGCGTGGTCAAGATTCCCCGCTTCACCTTTGAGAAATTCCCCGAGGCCGATGACTTTCTTACCACGGCCATGAAATCGGTGGGCGAGACCATGGCCATTGGCCGCACCTTCAAGGAGGCCTTCCAGAAGGGGATGCGCTCCCTGGAAATCGGCGTAAGCGGCTTTGGCGCGGACCCCAAATTCAACCTGGAGGCCATGGAACAAGAGGATCTTGAAAACGGCCTGCGCAAACCCAATTCCAAACGATATTTCCAGGTGTTCGAGGCCTTGCGCCGGGGCATGAGCGTTGAAAAGATCTACGAAATCTCCTTTATCGACCCCTGGTTTTTGCACAATTTCAAACAGATTGTCGAAATGGAATCCCGCATCCGGGAAAAGGGCTTTAACGGCCTGGACCATGATTTTCTCCAGGAGGTCAAACAGCTCGGGTACTCCGATCGCCAGCTCGCCTTTTTGACCGGCACCTCGGAAGAAGATGTCTGGGAGCTGCGGGAAAAGCTTGGCGTGCAGCCGGTGTACAAACTGGTCGATACCTGCGCCGCCGAGTTCGAGGCCTACACCCCCTACTATTACTCCACCTACGAGAAAGAAGACGAGGCAAGGGAAACCACAGGCCCCAAGGTCATGATCCTGGGCGGCGGCCCCAACCGCATCGGCCAGGGGATCGAATTCGATTACTGCTGCGTTCATGCCGCGTTTGCCCTCAAGGAAATGGGTATTGAGTCCATCATGGTCAACTCCAACCCGGAAACGGTCTCCACCGATTACGACACCTCGGACAAGCTGTACTTTGAACCGCTGACCCGGGAAGACGTGTTGCATATCATTAACAAAGAGAAGCCCGATGGGGTCATCGTCCAGTTCGGCGGACAGACCCCCCTGAACCTGGCCGTGCCCCTGGCCAAGGCCGGGGTGCCCATTCTCGGCACCTCTCCCGACAGCATTGATCGGGCGGAAGACCGCAAACGCTTCCAACAGTTCCTGCACAAACTGAACCTGTTGCAGCCGGAGAACGGCACGGCCCAGACCGCGGATGAAGCCCTGGTTATTGCCGCGAGAATCGGCTATCCGGTGGTGGTCCGCCCCTCATACGTCCTGGGCGGCCGGGCCATGCGGATCGTCTATAACGAAAGGGACTTGGCCTCCTACATGAATTCGGCCATTGATGTTTCACCCGATCGGCCCATCCTGATTGACAAATTCCTCAAGGATGCGGTGGAAATCGATGTGGATGCCATCTCCGACGGAGAGAACACCATCATCGGCGGGATCATGCAGCACATCGAGGAGGCGGGAATCCATTCCGGCGATTCCGCCTGTGTTCTGCCGCCGCACTCCATCTCCAAGGAGATGATCGAGACCATCAAGAATGCGACCAGGGCCATGGCCACCGAACTCAAGGTCAAAGGCCTGATGAATATCCAGTTTGCCGTCAAGGAGAATATGCTCTACATCCTTGAGGTGAACCCCCGTGCCTCACGAACCGTGCCCTTTGTCAGCAAGGCAACTGGGGTGCCCCTTGCCAAGCTGGCCACCAAGGTCATGATGGGCAAGACCTTGCCGGAGCTGGGTCTCACCGAAGAGGTCGTGGTTGCGCACTATGCGGTCAAGGAAGCGGTCTTCCCCTTTGATCGCTTTGACAACGTGGACACCCTGCTGGGGCCGGAGATGAAATCCACCGGCGAGGTCATGGGCATGGATGTCTGCCTGGGCCTGGCCTTTGCCAAATCGCAGCTGGCTGCGGGGCAGAAGATCCCCACCGAAGGCAATGTGCTGTTGAGCGTGCGCCACAGCGACAAACCGGCCATCGTGCCCATTGCCAAAAAGCTGATCGTGCTGGGCTTCAATATCCTGGCAACCCCCGGCACCGCCAGGATTCTTGCCGAAAACGGCGTTGCCTGCACCAGTGTCCACAAGGTTTCCGAGGGCAGGCCGCACATCCTCGACAAGATCCAGGACAAACAGATCCAGTGGATCGTCAATACCTCCCTTGGCACCAGGACCACGGAAGATGCCTATACCATTCGCCGAGCGGCCCTGAACTACCACCTGCCCTACACCACCACCATTGCAGGGGCGGAATCCATGGTCAAGGCTATCGGCACCATGCAGCAGGAATCCATGGAGCCCAAGTCGGTGCAGGAATATTTCGAATAATCGCTCAAGAGTCGTGCAAAAAAGAGAGGTCCAGCGCTGACCCCTCTGGACTTTCTCTTGCGCCTGACTTATGGTGTGGGAACACTAAATTTCCGCATGGTTTTATCTGCACGCCATGCGGCTGAGCAAAAAATGCACGACCCGCTTCGCAGGATTTCCCCTGCGATTTGCCAATAATGATGGAGGCTCTGCTTGAACAGCTTTTATAAAAATTTGTCCATGTGGCTGGTAATCGGCCTCACCATGATCCTGTTGTTCAACCTGTTCAACAAGCCGCAAACCTCCGTGGTGGAAATGAGCTACAGCGATTTCCTGACCAGCGT
>CAYTVV010000146.1:0-4576 GCA_964441875.1 uncultured Desulfurivibrio sp. | reverse complement strand
CCTATCTTCATCATAACCATGAGGAAACACACCATGAACTTACATGCCCTTGCCAGCCTCGCCGCCCTTGTTGTTGCCGGCCTGACCTTTGCCTTTATGCTCAAAAAACAGCGGGAAATCGACTGCCCTTCCTGACTGTTGATCTACGCTACCATTGGTATGGGTCTCATATCATATTATCTTTTCACCTTTTTTCTCTAATTTCCCGAGGCAGATATGCACGTTGCCGGAACACCGTACCGAACCATCTGGCCGTCTGATACAGACCAAGCCACAATCAAGATTATCGACCAGCGCCATCTGCCCCACCGCTTTGTCATCGAAGAGCTGCGCACGGTTGCCGAGGTCTGTACGGCCATTCGAGAGATGCATGTGCGCGGCGCCGGACTCATTGGCGCCACGGCCGGGTTTGGCATGCACCTTGCCGCCCTTACCGCGCCGGAACATGACTTTGCCGGATTTATGCACAAAGCGGCGGAGGATCTGATCCAAACCCGGCCCACCGCCAGCAACCTAGGCTGGGCTGTGAACCGGCAGCTTGGGGCCATCGCCAAAGAAGACACCCTGGCGGCAAAACGGGCCCGGGCCTTTGCTGTTGCCTGCGAGATAGCCGAAGAAGACGCGGAATTCTGCCGGAGGATCGGGGAGCACGGCAAGGGAATCATCGCCGAGCTCAGCCGGAAAAAGAACGGTGGGCCGGTGAATATCCTCACCCATTGCAATGCGGGTTGGCTGGCCTTTGTGGATTACGGTTCCGCCACCGCCCCCATCTACGCCGCCCATGCCGAAGGGATTGCGGTGCATGTCTGGGTGGATGAAACCCGCCCCTGGCTGCAAGGGGCCAAGCTCACCGCCTGGGAGCTGAAAGAGGAAGGTGTGCCCCACACCCTGATCGCCGACAACACCGGGGGTCATCTCATGCAGCACGGCCTGGTGGACATGGTCATTGTCGGCACGGACCGCACCACCCGCTGCGGCGACGTGGCCAACAAGATCGGCACCTATCTCAAGGCCCTGGCTGCCCACGACAACGAGGTGCCCTTTTATGTGGCCCTGCCCTCCTCCACTTTTGACTGGGAAATTTGTGACGGTTTGAGCGAGATACCCATCGAGCAGCGGAGCGGTCGAGAGATCACCCATATCCGAGGCTTGAACGAAGCGGCGGAAATGAGCACCATCGCCATCGCCCCGCTGGATACGGCTACGGTGAACTATGGCTTTGATGTCACCCCGGCCCGTTTGATTACGGGACTGATCAGCGAACGCGGGGTTATGAAGGCCAACGAAGAGGATATCCTGCGGCTGTACCCGGAACAGAAGTGAAAACCTCTCTTATCAGTCAACTCCTTTATGCTTTTAGAGCAGTTAACATCCCATTGGCACGCAGCCGAGCACCGGAGAGGCTGCCGGGGATTTGCACTGTTTGAGGCGAAGCCGAGTTTGCAAAGCCCCGGCAGCATCGAGGAGCGCAGGGCATCCCGCCCGCGGCGGGACAAGAGACACAGGGGGCCCTTTCTTTGGTTCGTTTCTTTGGGCAAGCAAAGAAATGAACAGAAGGGTGGAAGAGGCACAAGGAGAGCGATACTGCGAAGTCAAACGCAGCACCCTGGAGCAGATGACCTCAGACCAACCCAAGACTCTCCATCACTGTCTCATGAAAAAGAGGCCGGAACTGCTTAATCCGGCTATTCTCCCGGCTGGGGTGGACCCGGTTGCTCAAGAGAACCACAACCAGATCGCGGGTTGGGTCTATCCAGAATGAGGTGCCGGTAAAGCCGAGATGACCCACGCTGGTAGGCGCCAGATATCCGCCCCCGCTAGAGCCTGTGCGTGACGGCGTATCAAAGCCCAGAGCCCAGGTGGACCCTGGGATATCCTGCCTTGTTAAAAATCGGCGCAGATCGCTGGCAAGGTAGTTGGGGTGCTCCTCCCCCCCCTGCCATTGATCCAACAGGTGCACCCCCATCTCCAACACCCCCCCGATGGTGCCGAACAACCCAGCATGCCCAGCCGCCCCGCCCAAGGCATGAGCGTTTTCATCACTCACCTCGCCACGGAGAATCCTCTGGCGAAGGGGGCACTCTTCTGTGGGGGCATATTTTTCCGTATCCCCTGACCCTGCCGGGTCATAGAATATTCCTTCCGCAAGCCCCAGTGGCTCCGTGATTTTTTCTCGAAAAAACTCGGCAAGTTCCAAGCCGCTTTTCTTTTCCACAATCAGACCAAGCAACATGAAGCCCAAATCGCTGTAGATGGATGCACTGCCTGGTTCATAGGCCTGGGGTTCCGCAGCCAACAGGCTGAGCAGCGCAGCCTTTCTTTTTTCTTCCGCCAGCCTGCTGAGTTCGAGATAATAGGGCTGATGCGCTGGAAACCCAGCGCTATGGCAGAGAAGATCCCTGATGGAGATCCCGCCCCTGGATGGTCCTGTCTGGGGAAAAATATCCGCGACAAGGTCGGAAAGTTGCAGCCGCCGCTCTTTCAACAACACAAGAATGGCCAGGGTTGTGGCCAGCGGCTTGGTCAGGGAGGCAAGGTCGTACACTGTGCCTTTATGAACCGGGTTTTCTTGGCTGTATGTGGTGTGTCCGTAGGTCTGGATTATCCGCTTTCTCTTCCCCGGAGGTCCCCAGGAAACAGCCATGGCTGCCCCAGGAAAAGTCCGACTGTGGATTGCCGCTAAAAATATTTCGTAACATCTTGATATTAATATATTATTTTTATTATTTTCCATTGAATTAGAAAATATCCTTCTCTCTTGGGAACAACCTTACAAACAGGTCTGTTCAGGCGGCTCTAAAATTGCCATAATACAGTATCTTTTTATTTATTATCATTGAATTTTTTTTGATTTTACACTATCTTTTTGTAGTTGTTTTTGCAAAAGACGGACCGGTTGTTTTATTTTTAATATTTTGTAATAATATCGATATATTAATGGGGTTTTATTCTCTTGATTCGCCAAGCGCCTGTATATTCTTTTTTCAACACCTTCTCAACCCCGTGTCCCGCTTGTCTGTTTACTCTGTTTTCAAAACCTGTTGATAACTTGTTTTTTTGTCTTTTCCTTTTTTTCTCAGTTCCGGGTGTTTTAAAAAAAATATAATTTATTCAAACTGTTACTTCACTTATTAACATATCAACAACCCTAATAACCATAATCTTTTAAAAAACTAAAAAACAACTACTACTGTGTGGGGTGCCCATTATGTCCCTGATTTTTAATATCTCCCGAGATGATTTTTTAACAGGCCTTGCTTCCCTGCAAAATGTAACCGGTAAAAAAGGGAATATTGCCATTCTCTCCAATATCCTGATTGAGTCTAAAACAGACTCTCTTCTTTTGACTGCCACGGATCTGGAAATAGGCATCCGAAACAGCCTACCGGCGGAAATACTCTCTCCTGGGTCCATCACCCTTCCTGCTAAAAAACTTTTTGAAATAGTGCGGGAGTCCAACGCGGATCAAATCCATATCGAGATCCTTGAAAACAACTGGGCGAAGATCAGCGCCGGGTCAACGGCTTACAAACTGGCCGGTATGCCCAGCGAAGAATACCCGGCGTTTCCTGAATACGATGAAAACATGCTCACCTCCCTTTCAAGCGACAAGATAAAGGAGCTTATCGATAAAACGATTTTTTCCGTTGCCCAGGAAGGTGAGTCCCAATTCAACCTCACCGGTGTTCTGGTGGAAAAAGACGTTGCCGACGGAAAGAACATGCTCCGCATGGTTTCTTCGGACGGACACAGGCTTTCCCTGTGTGAAACAACCGTGGAAAGCGATCTGAGTGGGTTGAAGATGGAGAAGATCATCCTCATTCCCCGCAAAGGTATGCAGGAAATAAGAAAATTCACGGAAGGCTCGGCAGAGATACAACTAGCATTTGAAGAAAAACAGGCAGTTATAAAAACAGACCATTCCATCATCGTTGTCCGCCTGATGAATGGTGATTTTCCGGATTATAAAAATATCATCAATATGATTAAAAAAGAAAAACACATAGAATTAAACAGATTGCCATTCATGAATTCGATGAAGAAAATGAATCTCTTCACGGAAGATCGTTACAACGCAGTACAATTCCAAATAAAAACAAACAAACTCGTTCTTTCTTCCCAGAGCATGGATATAGGCAGCGCCAAGGATGAAATTGCCATCACCTATGACGATTCTCCTTTAAAGCTCGGTTTCAATGGTAAATATTTTATTGAAACCATGCAGGTTATGTCCAGTGATACCATCAAGGCCTATATCAACTCAGAAGAAAGCCCCTGCATGATTCAAGGTGATGATGATCCGGGTTTTTTCAGCATCATCATGCCCATGAAAATATAGCGGGTTTGTAGGAAGGAAAAGAACCCACATGTCCGTGGAGCAAAATAAAGGCCACAAAGGGACAGCCGTTGTAATCGCGGCTTTTTGCGATTTCAACAAAATATAGTCATACACATCCAGTGCCGGATCTCAATTTTAGAAAACAAACAAGAGGGCTTATACTTTGACTGAAGGACAGAAAAATTACGGAGCGGATCAGATCAAGGTTCTTTCCGGCCTTGAAGGGGTCAGGATGCG
>CAYTVV010000145.1:0-4772 GCA_964441875.1 uncultured Desulfurivibrio sp. | reverse complement strand
TTCATCAGATCGTTGATGGCAAGGCCCGGCGCTTCATTGAACACGGTTTCCACCAGCCGCATGGATTCCTGCTGCGCCTGGAGGTTGCCCAGGTTTGATTCCTGGTTGGCAAGCCGTTGCACCATGAACTGGTCGTAGTTTCTTAGAATGGTTGTGCCCTTGACGCCGCCGCCCAGCATGCCGGAGCTGATGGGGGTCGCGGCGTTGGTTTCCAGTTGCAGCGATTGTCTGGTGTAGCCGGCGGTGTCAACGTTGGCGATATTGTGCGACGCCACCTGGATCGAAAGCTGGTGGGTGAGGAGCGCCTCCTTGGCAATGCTCAGTACATGGGAGATGCCGGCCATGGCTTAGACCGCCCTGCTGATCAAGGAAGGTTGGTTCAATGAGGACTTCCGGCTGAGGCCGGTGAGGCCGTACATCGGACGGTCTGCAATCCCGCTGGTGATCAGGGAGATGGCGTCGTTTAGGTATTGTTTTACATCCGTGGCAAAGTGCCTGTTGATCTGGTTGCGGCTGAGGATATCTTCCCGTAGTCCGGCCAGTTTCTTTTGGTATTGCCCCAGTTTTTCGCCTTCCTCCGGGTTGAGCAGGGGAATGAGGGCGGCAAGTCTTGCCGTTTTGTCGGTTGTTTCCGGGCGAAGCTTTGCGGCCAGGTCGGCGAGCAGGGAGTCCAGGGCCTGGATGCGGCTCAGTCTGTTTTCCTTCTTGCCGCTTAAACGGATGAGGGCTTGCATATCCATGGCCACCAGGGCTTTTTGCTCTTCGCTTAGGATGGCGAGCATGTCTTGGGAAAGGAGGACTTCTTGTTCCAAGGCCTCGAAAAAATTAGCGGGCAGGGAGCGATGTCCTGTAGTCTCTGTGTCCTGCATGGTCTATTTCTCCTTACTTGTCGAACTCGGTGGGACATGGGCTTGCGAGAGTTGCCGGTAGAGCATTTCGCCAAAGCCGAGACCTTTGCTTCCCGCCATTTTCTGGGCTATCTGGTCGTCGTGGATCGATTGAAACATTTCCTCGCCATAGCCGCCGTCAATCAGGCCGCCCTTGGGAACGCTCTGTCGGGCTTGGCTCAGAATCTGCTTGAGCATCAGGGCTTCAAACCCGGCGCAGGCCTCGCGGAGTTTCTTCTCCTTGAGCGTATCGGAAGAATTGTTGATTCCCTTAAGTCCTGCTGTTGCTTCGCTGATGATATCCATGTCGGTCCCATCCAATCCCTATATGATTTCCAGTTCCGCCTGCAGGGCGCCCGCGGCCTTGATGGCCTGAAAGATGGCAATAAGTTCGCGGGGGGCGACCCCCACCGAGTTCAAGGCCCGGACCACCTCGCCCAGGGTCACGCCCGGTTGCAGAGTCACCACCTTCTGGCCGACCTTGACCGTGTCAATCGGCGCGTTGGCCGCAGCGCCTGGCTGAGGCGGAGGCTTGACCTGCAGGCTCAGGTTCCCGTGGGAAAGGGCAAACTGGTTGAGGGTGACATTGTCGCCCATGACCACCGTGCCGGTCCGTTCGTTGAGCACCACCCTGGCCCGATGTTCCGGGTTGATCTCGATGTTTTCCAGGGCCGCCAACAGGGCGATTTCCTGGGCCTTGTATTTATCCGGGACGGCGACATCCACCGAGGCCCCGTCTTTGGCGGTTGCGTAGGCTCCGCCTAGATAGGTGTCGATGGCGGTTTTCATCAGCGAGATGGTGGTGAAATCCGGCGAGGACAGGCTGATGGTGATGCTCTGCTTGTTGGCAAAGCTCATCGGCACTTCCCGCTCCACCGAGGCGCCGTTGGTAATCCGGGCCACGGTCAGATGATTTGCCTGCTTGGCGGGGCCGCGGGCTGTGGGATCGCCGCCGGTGCTGATCGCTCCTTGGGCCATGGCATAGATGTTGTTGTCCAGACCTTTGAGCGGGGTGACCAGCAGGGTGCCTCCCTGTAAGGAAGTAGCGTCGCCCACTGAAGAAAGGGTCACGTCGATGCTTTGTCCCGCCTTGAAAAATGGCGGCAGGGTGGCGGTCACCATGACGCTGGCGATGTTTTTCACCTTGGTGGCGTCCGGGTCCACCTTGACCCCGAGATTGTTGAGCATATTGGTGAGGCCCTGGCCGGTAAAGGCGGCCTTGTTGCCGTCGCCCGTGCCGTTGAGGCCGACCACAATGCCGTAGCCCACCAGCTGGTTGTTGCGTACGCCTTTCACCGTGGCCAGGTCTTTGAGGCGGACGGCGTGGGCCAGTCCGACGTTTGCGAGAAGTCCGAGCAGCAGCGCGCCGATAAAGAGCAGGGTGGTGGGCCGCATGCTCTGCTCAGGGTTGTTCTTGGCTACAGTTGTTGTTTGCATGGAGCTGTCCTCGGCCTGTATTCTGCGGAGCCTGTATTTCGAAATCTTAGCAAGCAGTGTGCCACGGGAGAGGCAGGTGTTGTAATGTGCCATTTTTAAAGGGAATATTCTTTTTTTCATGAACTCACCTCGGGGAGTGAAAGGAATATTTTGCCTAGCTCTGCGCTCCGCCAGCCTTAAAATGGCCAAACGCTGTCCAGAGCCCTGGCCAGCCAGCCCGGCCGCTGCTTGTCGCCAAGAGTTCCTTGGCCGCTGTATTCTATCCTGGCGTCGGCAACATGGGTCGAGAGGACCGAGTTGTCCTGGGAGACATCCTGCGGGCGGATGATGCCGGAAAGAATGATGTGCTGGGTTTCGTCGTTGACCTTCACCTCCTGGTAGCCGCGGATGTTCAGGTTGCCGTCGGTGGTGATGTCGATGACCCTGGCGGAGATGGTGGCGGTCACGTTGCTTTTTCGGTCGGTCTTGGCCTTACCCTCAAAATCGTTGGTCAGGCTGGCCTGAAGCTCGGTAAGCGACGGGGAGAAGCGGTGATTGTTGTCCGCCAGCCAGGTCTCCAGGCCGAACAGGCTGGAGATGCCGCCGGTGGTGGTGGAGGTCCGTTCGGTCTTGGTGTTGGCCTCCTTGTTGGCCTTGGAGGTTTCCACGATGCGGACCAGGACTATATCGCCGACCCTTTTTGCCCGGCTGTCCGCATAGAGGTCAAGACCGCTGCTGGCCGCATAGATTGTTCCCTCCGGCTGGATTTGTGCGGCACGGGGCGGGGCGGGCAGGGTGTAGCGCTCCGGCAGCTGCTGGGCCTGTTGGCTGCCAGCGCCGATGCAGCCGGAAAGTCCGGCGAGCAGGAGGATGACGAAGGTGGTGTGGAATGTCGTGCGCATAATCTTCTCCTTTGAGGGATGGGAGATGTGTCTTTAAAATTCGGCTTCCACGACGCCAGCGCTCAGAACCCGGGCCTGGATCTCGCGGCGGCTGGTGAGGTTCTTGACCCGGACCATCTCGCCGAGCGCCCCGGAATTTCTGGCCTCTCCGGGCGCGGTTATCTGGATTGCCTGCGATTTCGCCATGATGGTCACCCGCTCGCCCCGGTTTACCAAAGGAGGGGCGTCAATGGTCTGGGAATAGAGGATGGCTCCGGCTGGTAGCGAGACTTTGAGCTTCTGCCCGATCGCCTGTTTCGGGTCCTGGATGAGTCCCGCGTCCAGCATGGAAATGTTTTGCCGCTTGACGGCGATATCCTCGGTGCCGAGGATGTCATTGCGGTTCAAGCGTTTTGTCGTGCTGAGCACCGTGCCGAAAAGCTGGAGGTCGCCGCTCATTTTTACTTGGCCCTGCTCCTTCCCGTCTTTCAGGATAGCGGCGCTGACATTTTTCTTGCCGGGGCGGGAATCGTTTGGTTTCTGGGTGATCCGATAGTCAAAGCCGCCGGTCGGCAAGGCCATGGCCAGCGGGCGGACGCTGAAATTGGCGATCTGGACGTCTTCCCTGGGCCAGGGTGAATCCTTGAGCACAACCTCACTGAAGATATTTTCCAGCGCGGCAAGGTCCGAGGTCGCAATCCTGTCCGCCGTTTGTCCGGGAAGAGGACAGGCAAGAGAGAGCAGCACGGCAACCATGGACAGGCGCGACAAGCGCAGCAGCATCTTAGGCATTCCTCTTAGCGGACCAGGGTGTTGGCCACTTCCAGCAGCTTGTCCGCAGTGGTGACCGACTTGGAGTTGACCTCGTAGGCCCGCTGGGTGATGATCATGTTGACCAGTTCCTCGGTGACATCCACGTTGGAGACCTCGATGAAGCGCTGCTGGATGGTGCCCATTCCATCGACGCCGGGGTTGGCTTCGGTGGGGGTGCCGGAGGCCAGGGTTTCCTGGAAAAGATTGGCGCCATTGCTGCGCAGGCCGCCGGGATTGATGAAGCTGTGCAGGGTGACTTGGACCGTGGCCAGCACCTGCTGTTGGGCATCCTTGGCGGTGAGCAGTCCGTTGTTATTGATGCTGATGGAGGTTGTTCCTTGGGGCACGGTAAATTCCGGCTGCAAGCGGTCGCCGTTTTGGGTGACCACATTGCCGTCGGCATCAAGGCTGAAAGAACCGGCTCGGGTAAAGTAGTCCAGGCCGTTGCGGACCACCTTGAAAAAACCGGCGCCCTCGATGGCAAAATCCAGGTCGTTGCCCGTTTCGGTGAGGCTGCCCTGGGTGAAAATCTTCTGCACCGAGGTGGGGCGGACACCCAAGCCCACCTGAATACCGCCAGGCACCCTGCCGCCATCGGCGGTTTCGGTGCCCATGGCCCGAATTTCCTGGTAGTAGAGATCCTCGAACTGGGTCCGGCTTTTTTTGAAGCCGGCGGTGTTGACGTTGGCCAGGTTGTTGGCGATGGTGTCCAGCTGCAACTGCTGGCCGGTCATGCCGGTGCGTCCCGAGAATAATGCGCGGATCATGCTGGTCC
>CAYTVV010000144.1:0-4819 GCA_964441875.1 uncultured Desulfurivibrio sp. | reverse complement strand
GGAGGGGAAATGAACGAAATTAAAAAGATTCTGGTGCCCGTGGATTTTTCGGAGAATTCGCAGAAGATCCTCCGCACGGCCGTGGAGTTTGCCGCCAGATTCAAGGCGGAGGTGGTCATTGTTTTTGTGGTGCAGAGTTTTGATGACTATTCCGGGTTTTTCGTGCCCCATATACCCATCATCCAGCTTGAAGAAGAGATGGTCAAGAGCGCCACGGAAAAAATGAAGAGTTTCGTGGCGGAAACCCTCAACGGTTCGGTGCCGCATGGCACAGCGATCCTGAGCGGCGACGTGGTCGAGGAGATCAATCGCTTTGCCGGAAAAGAGAAGGCGGACCTGATTGTCATGGGCACCCACGGCTACAAGGGATTGGACAAGATCCTCTTTGGCAGCGTGGCGGAGAAAATCGTCAAGACCGCGCCCTGCCCGGTGCTGACCATCAACCCCTACCGCTAGTTCAGAACCGCGAGAAGCCCGGTGGCTGCCGAGATTTTTTGCGGTTCGACGATGGGGGCGCCGCAAAGTCTGGCAAAAAGGTCGATGAGCGAGACCCCCTCGTAGGCGTAAAAACGCATGGCCTTTTCAGTCGGGCTGCTTTTCAGAAAAGGAAGGGCCGCCCGGTTCAGGTCGTTTCCCGCCTCTTGCAGTTCTGTTAGGCGCTCGGCGGAGATGGTTCCGCTTGCGGCAATCCCCATCAGCAACCCGTTGAAATGCTCCCGAGAGGCCCCGGTGTCCGCACGGAATTTTTCAACCAGCCCGGCATCTTCCGCGCCTTGTGTTGGGGTCGGCAGGGCGAGACTGACCAGCTGCCTCGGGGATTTTCCGGTGAGAGTCTCATACACCTCGGCAAGCAGGCCCTGGAGGTCTTCGTGGCTCGTGACCAGCAGGGGGAATTCTTCTGCCCGTGCATCTCGGGCGTAGAGGTGGCCCCAGGCCTTGGCCAGTCGGGTCAGGTTGATGGTTGGCCCGCTCAGCGGTCTGGCTGCGGCAAGCTCCCGCAGAGCCTGCTCTTCTTCCTCGTCCCTCCCTTCTTCTTCTGCCCCTTCGCCTCGGATGGCGGCAAAAAGTTCGGCCTCTTTGCCCGAGATAGCCAGGAACCCCTGGGCGATTTCCCGTTCCTCTTCCCGGTACATCTCCGCCAGCTTCAGGATGAGCATGGCCTGCCAGAGTGCTTCGTCCTTCGCCTTGTGAGGATCAACAGGTTTTGCCCCCGAGCGCAGGCGGGATGCCAGCGATCCGACCGAGGCCTCGTCCCGGTCGCCATGACCGGCGGAAAGAGAGGCAAGGAGCCCGCCATGGAATTCAGCCTCATGCCCCTTGAGTTCACGGGCGAGAGATTGGAACCGGGCTTGTTCTTCTTCGGAAAGCCGCACCGGCGTGTAGCCGGTTCCCGAATCTTCGTGTCCGGGCTGGGTGGTGTTCTCGCTCGGCAAGGCATAAAAAAAGAGCGCATCGCAGAGAAGCCGGAAGGGTTGCAAATCAGTGGGCTGGGGACTGGTTTCCGGAGAAAAAAGGGCGGGGAGCGATTGTGTCATTTGTAATTCCTGTTACAATGGGCCGAAATTCTCCCCGAGGTTGGGGATCATCTGGAAAAATTTTTAAAAACAGGCTGCGTATGCAAAAAATGATGGACCAGCAAAAAGGGAAAAAGGCCACGGGTCCGCAACACGGAATCGAAGAGCGCCCAAGCGATAACTGTTGTAATCGCGGCTTGTTGCGATTTCAACAAAGAATATGGGAGCAGATTTCCCTGGCTATCCTGATTGTTGTCTATCTGCTGGCCAGCGCCCGGTATTTTCCCGGGCGGGCTCTGCATTCAATGGTGGAAACGCTGATCCATGTGCTGTCCGTGGCGCCGATCAATCTGGGCGCTACGCTGGTGATTGTTGCTGTCCTGCAACACCTGGTCAAGGAGCGGTTGCCGTTCAGCAGAACGCTGCGTCTCTTTCTCGTGGTGGCCATTTGCCTGGAGTTTATCCTCGGGCTTGCCCATTTTTTTGAGATGAACGGGGCGGCTTAGCAGCAACTGTGCCCCGGAGCGGCGGCTTTTTTGCGCGTTTATTCGGACTGTGCTGCCGAGCGTTTACCTTAGCGCGGATCAGCGAGTTGTCGGGGTGCCAGCCGGAAGGCACTGTGGTGTTGGGCAGGACAAGGGATTTTCTGCCGAGTACCGTGCCGGGGTTGGTCACCGTGTTGCAGCCGGTCTGGACCTTGTCTCCCAGGATTGCCCCGAATTTACGCAGGCCCGAACTGATGGTGCCCACCGGGGTTTTCACCGGGACGTCCCCTCCGCCGAAGCGCAGGTTGGCCAGCTTGGTGCCAGCTCCCAAATTCACCTCGTTGCCCAGGATGCTATCCCCCAGATAGGCGAAATGCCCGGCCTTGGCGTCGTCGAGGAAGATGGCGTGCTTGACCTCGGTGACGTGTCCCACCACGCAACGGGCTCCCACCAGGCAGTGGCCGCGCAGATAGGCGCCCTGCCGAATCTCGCTTTGGTCGCCGATGATCACCGGCCCTTTGATAAAGGCCCCGGATTCAACCAGCACCCCCCTGCCGATACTGAGCGGTCCGCCAGCCAACACCACCCCGGCCATGAGCACGCTGGCCCCTTCCAGCAGCGCGCCGTTCTTGAAAACCTTGAGCTTGCCCTTGGTGGCGTCGCCGAATTCGATGGCAAGATCTCCGGCCTCCATCAGCAGCATGTCGTGGAGGACCAAGGTGGCTGGGAGCGGGCCGGGGGTCTGCGGCCAGGCGATCTGCGGCCAGGGGTATTCCGCCATGTAGGCCTTCAGCCGGACCAGGGCCTGCCAGGGATATTCCTCCGCCACGAAAAGAGAGGCATGGGCATAACGGCTCAGGTCAAAGAAAGAAGCGTTTGTGAGGTTCATCAGGGTCGGTTGCCGGTTGTTTTTTGTTGGCCGTCATGGCATGATTATATAAATGAGGTCTTCCGTCCCGTGCTGGACGTTTTGCCGGTTGCAGGCCTACTATGGTGCAAAACAGCGATTTCTTCAAGCACATTTCAGAACTGGTGCTGCCCCAAGGATATCGTCTTGACTTCACGGAGAGGGGTGCTTATGTTGCCCAACTTAAACCATTGTTCTCTTTGGCAAGGCCGGTTTGTCGATAAAATGTAGTAATTGTTCGCCAAGGGCACCAAGATTTTGGGTAACCCTGAATAGTAACCGTTCAGCAGCGCCGCTTCGCTGCTGCCGCAGATGCGCGAAAGAGGTCTGTCCGCTTACACGCGGTATGCGCCAGGCCGATGACAGCTAAGCGAGCACAGCGAAACTGCGAAGCAGGTGCGGTGCTGCTGGATGGTTACATAAAATATAACCTGGAGGCATGTTGTGGATATTAATGATTCCATGACCTCAGAGCTGAACGATTTTCATGATTCCGAAGGGCAGGAGATCCCCGGCGAATTGCCGCTCATGGCGGTGCGTGATGTGGTTATCTTCAATTATATGATCATCCCCCTCTTTGTCGGGCGGCCTGCTTCGGTGGGCGCGGTCAACGATGCCATGGCCAAGGACAAGCTCCTCATGCTCGTTACCCAGAAGGACGCCTCCCTGGACGAGCCCCAATCCGAGGATATGTATGAGGTGGGCATGGTCTGCATGATCATGCGTACCCTGAAGCTGCCGGACGGTCGCCTCAAGGTGCTGGTTCAGGCCCTGCGCAAGGCGCGGGTCGTCTCCTTTGTTCAGGAAGAGCCCCATCATATCGCCCGGATCGAGCTGATCGAGGATGAGGAGCAGGAGGAGGTCTCCGTGGAGCTGGAGGCCCTGATGCGCAATGTCCGCGAGCAGACGGAAAAAATCCTCTCGCTCAAGGGCATCATGTCTTCTGATCTCATGGTCATCCTGAACAACGTGGAGGAGCCGGGTCGGCTCGCTGACCTGGTGGTCTCCAACCTACAGCTGCGGGTTTCCGAGTCCCAGGCGGTGCTGGAAACCTTTGACCCTGCCCTGCGTCTGAAAAAGGTGGCCGAGTACCTGCAAAAAGAATTGGAAGTCTCCACCATGCAGGCCAAGATCCAGTCCGAGGCCAAGGAGGAGATGAGCCGCACCCAGCGGGAGTATTACCTGCGCGAGCAGTTGCAGGCCCTGAAAAAAGAGCTGGGCGATATCGATGACCGCTCCCAGGAGATGGATGAGCTGCGGGATAAACTGGCCAAGTGCCGGATGCCGCCCGAGGTCAAGAAAGAGGCGACCAAACAGCTGAAAAGGCTGGAGACCATGCATCCCGATGCCTCCGAGGCCTCCATTGTTCGTACTTATATCGATTGGATTCTCGACCTGCCCTGGCGCAAAGGCACCAAGGACCGGATCGATCTTAAGGTCGCCAAGGCGGTGCTGGACGAGGATCATTACGGCTTGGAAAAGGTCAAGGAACGCATCCTCGAATACCTGGCTGTGCGCTCGCTCAACAAGACGACCAAGGGACCGATCCTCTGTTTTGTTGGCCCTCCCGGGGTTGGCAAGACCTCGCTCGGCCAGTCCATTGCCCGGGCTATGGGGCGCAAGTTCCACCGCCTGTCTCTGGGCGGCATGCACGACGAGGCCGAGATTCGCGGCCATCGCCGCACCTATATCGGCGCCATGCCGGGCCGGGTCATCCAGGGTCTGAAAACGGCGGGGGCCAACAACCCGGTCTTCATGTTCGACGAGATCGACAAGGTCGGCGCCGATTACCGGGGCGATCCATCCTCCGCTCTGCTGGAGGTGTTGGACCCGGCCCAGAACACCGATTTCACCGACCATTACCTCAACATGCCCTTTGATCTTTCCAAGGTCATGTTCATCACCACCGCCAA
>CAYTVV010000143.1:0-5074 GCA_964441875.1 uncultured Desulfurivibrio sp. | reverse complement strand
TTTCTGATGGTGTAATCGCTTTCCAGATCGTAGTAATCAGCCACCTTCTCCATCATCTCATCCAACCGGCCGGACTGCTCGCCCACCGCGATCATCTGCGGCACCATGGGGGGTATCTCTTGGTGTCTGGCCATGGCCTCGTGCAGGTTGACGCCCTCCTCAACCTCGCTGGTGATCTCCTCCACCATCTGGAACAGCACCACGTTTTCCAAGGCGTTTGCCGAGAGTCGCAGGGTTTTGATGATGTCGATGCCGCTGGTGGTGAGGATGGAAAAAACCCGGCAGAATCGGGCCATGTAAATCTTGGTGGTCAGGGGACCGAAGATCGGCACCCGAAGCAGCAGCCGGTCGCGGAAGAACACGAACTCGCGGGAACCCAGAGCCAGCCGGTAGGAAATGAACAGGGCCAGCATTGCCCCGACAATCCCTAGGGTGTTTTCGGCAAAAAAGGTGCTGACAGCCATGAGAATCCGGGTGGCCAGGGGCAGCTGCACCTTGGCTGCGGCAAAGAGCTTGGCGAATTTTGGCACCACAAAGGCCATCAGGAAGAAGACCGCGCCGGTGATTGCGATGATGACGATCTTGGGGTAGCGGGTGGCGGACTTGATCCGTTCCTTGATGGCCTTTTCGTTTTCATACAACGAGGCCAGGTAGGCAAAGGCCTTGTCCAGGGAGCCGGTTTCCTCGCCCACCTTGACGATGTTGTAGAACAGCACGTTGAAGGCCTTGGGCTGGCGGCTCACGGTTTCGCTCAAGCTGGCGCCGCTTTCCACCTCGGCGGTCATGGAGAGGATGATCTCCCGCAAGATGGGGTTGCTTACCTGGAGGGCCAGGATGGCGAAGGACTCGATGATGCTGACCCCTGCGGACAGCAGGGTGGCCAGTTGCCGACAGAAGAGGATCTTGTCTTCCAGGGTGATCCCGAAGAGCCGTTCGCTGAGGGTTGGCCCGGCGGCGGCCTGGGAGGTTTCCTTGATTCCGGCGGACTGTTGCTCGGAGAGAACCTGGATGTTCACCGGGCTCAAGCCGCCTTTTTGCAGCCAGGTTTCCACCTCCTGCATGATTTCGGCGGCATGGGTGCCGGAAACAACCCGACCGGCGGAGTTGATGGCTTGGTAACGGAAGATCGGCACCGGTTACTCCTTCAGCTCCATGGTGACGCGGAAGGCCTCGTCCACCGAGGTCTGGCCGCTGATCACCTTGGCCATGCTGGATTGGCGCAGGGAGGTGAGGTCTTCTTTCTGGGCCTGGCGGAAGATATCGTGGCTGGAGGCTTTTTTGAGGATCAGCTCCTCGATGGCCTGGGAAATGACCATGGTTTCGTAGATGGCGATCCGGCCCTTGAAACCCGAGCCTTCGCATTGCGGGCAGCCCACTGGTTTGTAAAAACGCCGGGCCGGGTCAAAGGCAAGGCCCAGAGCTTCCTGAAGTTCTTCCGGCGGGGTGAAGGCGGCCTTGCAGTTGGGGCAGAGCAGGCGCAGGAGACGCTGGGCCACCACCAGGCCCACGGCCGAGGCAATGAGGAAGGGCGGGATGCCCATCTCGATGAGTCGGGTGACCGCACCCGCCGCATCGTTGGTGTGCAGGGTGGAAAGCACCAGATGGCCGGTGAGGGCCGACTGGATGGCGATCTCGGCGGTTTCCGCATCCCGGATTTCGCCGATCATGATGATGTCCGGGTCCTGGCGGAGGATGGAGCGCAGGGAGTTGGCAAAGGTGAGGTCGGCCCGGACATTGACCTGCACCTGGTTGATCCCGGCCAGTTCATACTCCACCGGGTCTTCCACGGTGACGATGTTTTTTTCCACCGAGTTGAGATAATTCAGCGCGCCGTAGAGGGTGGTGGTCTTACCGCTGCCGGTGGGGCCGGTAACCAGGATGATCTCGTGGGGCCGGGAAAGATGCTCGATGAACAGGGCGCGCTGGTATGGCTCAAAGCCCAGCTCCTGAAGGTTGAAGCGCACCGTGCCCTTGTCCAACAAGCGCATTACCACCTTTTCCCCGGCGTTCAGGGGCAGGATGGAGACCCGCACGTCGAATTCCTTGCCGGAGATGGGCATTTCAAATCGGCCGTCCTGGGGCTTGCGGCGCTCGCCGATATCAAGATGGGCCATGATCTTGATCCGGGAGATGAGGTTGGGGTGCATCTCCAGGGGAAAGGTGTTGGCCTCGCGGAGGATGCCGTCCACCCGGTTGCGGACTCGAACCCGCTCGTGATCCGGCTCGATGTGGATGTCGCTGGCCCGCTGCCGCACGGCCTTGAGCAGGATATCGTTGATGGCGCTGACCGTGGCGGATTCTTCGCCAGTGTCTTCAAAACGCTGCTCTTCCTTGGTAGCCGAGGCGTACAGCCGGTCCATGGCGGCGACGATCTCCGATTCGATCCCTACGCAGACCACGGTTTTGTCCTTAATATAGCGGCCAACCTCGTCAACGGCGAAGATGTTGAGCGGGTCGGCAAAGGCCACCAGCACCTCGCCGGGCCGCTTGCCCAGGGCGAGGACCTTGTACTTTCTGGAGACGGCCTCGGGGATGATCTGAGCCACCTCTGGGTCCACCACGATTCTGTGGAAATCGATAAAGGGGATTTTCAGCTGCCGGGCAATGGTGTTGGCCACCGCGGCATCGTTGACAAAGCCGAGTTCGTGCAGGGCCTCGCCCAATTTTATCTCGCGGTCAGCGCCGAAGGCCAAGGCCTGTTGCAGCTGGGTAGCGGTGATAAGCCCGCCTTCTACAAGGATGTCGCCGAATTTTCTGCGTTTCGGTGGGGTTGTCATCGGCAGGGCCAGGGTTGGTTTTTCATGGTGATTATCGTTGCCCGGTTGTCACTTTTTACTAAGCTCCCCCTCTCTTTACGGGAGGGGGCTGGGGGTGGGTGAAGGTGCCAACCTGGTCACATCTGCCGACTTCCCCCTCTCCCTATCCCTCTCCAGCAAGGGGAGAGGGGACTTTGTCGTTCATGTCGCGACGGTTTTTACAAGAGCCTCATTGCGACCCTTTCATAAAAGGAGAGGGATACACGGGCCTCACGCTTTCTCCGGCTGGTTCTCCCGCAGGAGGGGCGTTATTTCCCTCTCCCTCGGGAAGAGGGCTGGGGGGCGGGGCTGGTAAGGGCATCGGCTGCGGGGCCCGCGGTGGCTGGACGGGTGGTTTTTTGTCGCCAGCCAGCAGGCCGTTGAACCAGGCAAGCCCCTGCTCGGACCAGAGTGCCATTGTTTGCATGCCATCATCCGCCAAGCGCGTGACCCAAACCGCTGACTGGTCAACCCATGGGGGCCTGGCAGGTCCGTCAAAGGAGATATTGTTTGTAACCACGGCCGGGGGAAAGACGATTCCCCAGACCAGGAGCAGGAAGAGCAAAAAGCCTGTGCCCCATCGGAGAGCAGGGGAGGGAAACAGGCGGCCCCGCTTCGGGGTGTTGAGGGACGCTATTGCCTCCCGCACGATTTTACGGGAGATGCGGGTTTCTTTTTCGGCGTAAGCCACCAGGAGTGTTCTGCTCATGATTTTGTTGATCAGCCGGGGATAGCCCTTGGTGAAACGCCAGAGCAGGTCGGTGGTGGCGAAGGAGCGCGGCATCTCATAGACCCCGCTTTTTTTGAAACGGTGGAGGATATAGCTGACCATTTCCTGCTTTGAGAGGGGGGCCAGGGTCTCCATGATGCTGACCCGTTGGACCAGCTGGCGCATGTTGTTCTGGGCCAGTTTGTCGCGCAGCTCCGGCTGGCCGAAGAGCACGATTTGCAAAAGCTTCTGGGTGTCTGTTTCGAAATTGGAGAGCAGGCGGAGCTGTTCCAGGCTCTCGTCGGGCAGATTCTGTGCCTCGTCGATGACGATGAGCAGCTTCTTGCCCTGTTGCGCCAAGGCGTACAGCCGGTCGTTTAAGATGCGCAGGAGCGCGTCGAGGCTGATCGAGTGATCCGTGGGAACGGAAAGACCGATATCCTGGAAAATGGCCAGGAGCAGTTCAAGGCGGGAGAGGTGTGGCGAAAGGATCAGGGCGGTTTCAAACCGGTCGGGCAGATCGTCCATCATCAGGCGGAGCATGAGGGTCTTGCCGGTGCCGATCTCGCCGGTGACGATGATGAAGCCCTCGTCCCCTTGCAAGCCATAGCGGATCACCTCCCGCAGAGCGGCATGCCCCTTGGTGGGGAAGTAATAATTCCTGTCCGGCGTCATGCGGAAAGGATCTTCCTGGAGGCCGAAAAATTCGAGATGATTCATTGTGGCGGTGTCGTAGCCCCTTGGGTTGTTTTTGCCGGATCGTCAGCTGGAATCGCCTCTTCCTTGTGATTTTTTGCTGGAGCCTCGGATGGCGCGGGCTCCTTGGCCGTTGCCTCATCGTTTGGTTTTGGGGTCATGCTGACAATGCGGGGGGTGATAAAGACCATGAGTTCGGTCTGGTCGTTAAGCTTGTTGGAGTTTTTGAACAGGTTGCCAAAGAGCGGGATATCGCCCAGGCCCGGCACCTTGCTGCTCTGGTTGCTCTTGTTTTGCTGGACAATGCCGCCGATGACCACGGTGACCTTGTCTTCCAGGAGAAGATTGGTGGTGATCGCCTGCTTGTTGATCAGCAGTCCGCTGGTGCTGGTGGATGTTTGGTCAACGCTGTCGTTGGTGACCGCGACATCCAGAACGATGTAGCCGTCCTGCAACACCGTGGGCTTGACCTTGAGGCCGAGGTTGGCCTCGCGGAAGGAGGTGTTGACGGTGTTGGCGGTCTGGGTGACGTACGGAATCTCCTTGCCCTGTTTGATCTCTGCCTCCTTGCCGTCGAGGACAAGCACGCTGGGCGAGGAGAGGATTTCCAACAGGCTGTCAGACTGCATGGCCTGGAGTTCCATATTGAGGTTGATGTTATGGCGGATGAAGCCGAAGGCCAGGCTGGTGGTGGGGGCAGCGGCAGGCAGGGTAATGCTGGAGGTGATCGGGTTGATTTTTGTGACCTTGGTGTCCGTGATGCCAAGTCCGAGGGTGGTTGCGTCGAGGGTGTTTCGGTAGTTGTTGTAGCCCCAGATAATGCCCAGTTGTTTCTTGGCCTCGTTGGAGATGGAGACGATGCGGGCCTCGATGT
>CAYTVV010000142.1:0-5095 GCA_964441875.1 uncultured Desulfurivibrio sp. | reverse complement strand
TGATCTTTGAAGGCACCAACATCTCCGAAGGCAGGGGCACCTCCTTGCCCTTTGAAATTTTCGGCGCCCCGTTTCTTGATTGGCAGACGGTTTTGGACAGCATGCAGGTGCCATTGCCCGGTTGTTTTCTAAGGCCACTGGCCTTTGAACCCACGGCCAACAAATGGGCGGGGCAGCCTTGCAAGGGCTTCCAGCTCCACGTTGCGGACCCGCAGGCCTTTCTGCCCTATCGCACCTCGCTGGCCCTGTTGCAGGCCTTCATGCGCTGCTATCCAGAGCAGTTCGCCCTGAAGGCCCCGCCCTATGAGTACGAATTCGAGCGGACCCCCCTTGATCTGATCCTGGGCGACAGCAAGCTCAGGCATCAACTGGCGGCAGGCGCGGATATCCGCGAGCTTGAGTTGGCCTGGCAGCCGGGGATTGATGGGTTTAGCGAGATGCGGGAAAAATATTTTCTCTACCAATAATGGGTGACCTCGCCAAAAAATCGGGAATCGTTGTGTCCCGTCATTCCGGCGAAGGCCGGAGGTAAGCGAGGCGTAGCCGAGACTCCGATCCAGTTTTTTCATGCAATTGCAGAAGGCTGGACCCCGGCTTTCGCCGGGGTGACGAAGATTACGAGTCCAACAATTAAGAAGCTACCTGCTAGCGTGACACATGACCTCCGTGGATGTGACTGATACCAGCCGGTTCATCGCCAAGCTCTCCCCGTATTTTGTGGATACCCCGGCGGAGTGCCCCTACGGCCTTGACTGTATTGCCGTCTACCACCAGGCTGGTTTCAGTTTTTTGCCTCCGGCCCTGCTGGAGGAGTTTCTCGCCACCGGATACCGGCGCAACGGCAACACCATCTATGCCATGCGCTGCCCGGACTGTGCGGCCTGTGTGCCCATCCGGCTTGCCACGGAAACCTTTCGTCCCTCCCGGAACATGCGGCGTGTTCGGGAGCGGAATCAGGATATCGAGATCAGCGTGGGGCCGCTTGAGGTGACGCCGGAAAAGCTGCACCTGCTGGATTGCTTCCTGAATAGCCGCTATCCGGGTCGGGCAAGCACAGCCCAGGATTATTACAGCGGTTTTTTTGTCAACTCCCTGGCCCCGAGCATGGAAATTTCCTTTCGCTTGTCCGGGCAGCTGGTGGGGGTGTCCATTGTCGATCTGGCAGAGCGCAGCCTGAGCGCGGTGTATTTCTATTTTGATCCGGCTTTTGAGAAACGAAGCCTGGGAACCTTCAATATTCTGTACCTGGCCGAGCTTGCCGGGCGCGAAAACTGCGATTATCTCTATCTTGGCTACTGGATAGAGCGGGTGGCGGCCATGGCGTACAAGGCCCGTTTCCGGCCCCATTATCTCTTGGTAAATGGCGAGTGGCTACAGGTGGATTGAGACATAAAGGAGCAGGGAAATGTTTGGTTTTTTTCGATCAGCAAAAAGCAAGGGTAGCCAAGGCGCTGCCTCGGAGGGGCTTGATCTCCAAACCCAGCACCAGCAGGAGCGGGAACAGTTTCAGGAGGTGCTGGAATCCTTCAATGCCTCCCGCATTGAAGAGCGGCTCAAGGTGCTGGATATATTTCTTTCCGTGGAGGATCATCTCAGCCTGACCGGGTTGGAAGGGATTATCAGGGCCAAAAGGCCGGAGCTGCTGGACCGGGAGTTTCTCAAGGAAACCATGGAGATGTTCTGCCAGTTTGGCTTTGCCCAGAAACAGCTGTTTGAAACCCAGGAGGCGGTCTACGAACACCACCACCTCGGCATGCACCACGATCATTTTATCTGCACCCGCTGCGGCAAGATTCAGGAGTTTGCCAACCATGAGCTTGAACGGCTCCAGCATGAAATCGCCGGGCAGTTCCAGTTCCACCCGCTCCAGCACAAGATGGAGATTTACGGGTTGTGCGCCTCGTGCATGGCCCAGCGGGAACCGGCCCTGTCCTTGCAGTATGCCGCCAATGGCGAGCGGGTGCGGATCGTCACCATCCTGGGTGGTCGGGAGGTGCAGGCCCGGCTGAGCGATATGGGTCTCGCGGTGGGGTCATGCCTGGAGATCGTCAGCAATCATTCCGCAGGACCGCTCATCGTGGCAAGCAAGGGAACGCGCTTGGCCATCAACGCCGGTCTGGCCAAAAAGATCATGGTGGCGCACGCCTGCCGACAGGCTGATGAATTGTAAGGATGTCTCCCTTGTTGGTATCAGTCCCTTGACATCTTCCGTGAACGGCTCCATACTTTTTTATATGGGGTGAAGCAATACATGCCAGTCACGCTGGCGGGCTCTTCAATTTTGGGATGAGGAGGGATGTTATGAGTGGTGCGGATAAAAATGTGTGTCCTGAATGCAACGGCGAGAAGGTGATCCAGGGAACCTGCGAATGCAGCAGTGAGTGGCGCGGGTCCAAGGTCGACGATGACTGGAACGATTGCCAGTGCGTGCCGCAGATAATATGTCCCGTGTGCAAGGGGACCGGGTTTGTTGAACATCCCTAACCACAGGGGTTGGCTTCCGCAAAAAGCGCGAGGAATGAAAGGTCATGGATCACTCCAGAAAAAGGCATTTTTTTTATAGAACGCCCAATGGATTTTCGCAGAGCATGACTCTGCGAGGTAGAGGCTTCATGTTTCATGCCGGACACTGGTTTCCTGCCGCGGATGTGTACGAGACCGCATCGGCGATCATCGTTTGCATGGATATTTCGGGCATGGAACCGGAGAGCCTTGCCGTGATGGTCGAGGAGTCGCGGGTCACTGTTTCCGGAAGGCGGGGATATGAGCCGCAGGACCAGGTATCGAATATTCATCAACTGGAGATTGAACGAGGGTTTTTCGAGCGGTCCATCTCCTTGCCCAAAATGGTAGATGTTTCCAGGGTGGTTTCTGAAAGCAGGAACGGCTTTCTTCTGATTACCATGCCTTTGCGGCGTAGCACTGGAAAGATCAGGATTACCGTGGGATAAGAGCCTCTTGCAAAAAGAGAAAACAACCCTTCGACGTTGCTCAGGAGAGCCCTGTCGAAGCACAATAAGGCATTTTGCAAGAGCCTCATAAGACCAAAATCGGTGGTTTTTTCACCTGAACACAAAACGATGCGGGTTGAAAATCATGGGCGAAGACGACAAGCAAAAAGAAACCGACGTTTCGGAGCCAAAGGCTGAGCATCGCGGAAATCCCAGCGACTTGCCGGTGCCGGAGATTCTGCCGGTGCTGCCCCTGCACGGCTTTGTTTTTTTTCCCGGCATGGGTTTTCCGATGAATATCCTGCACCCGGCCTCCCAAAAGCTCATCGACGACGCGGTTCTGAAAGACCGCTTGGTCGCCATTGTCAGCCATAAGGAGCCTGCCGAGGAAAAGCAGGAAAAGGTCGAGCCCCAGCATCTCTACAAAATAGGGGTGTTGGGCTACATCCACAAGCTGGTCAAGGTCAAGGAGGGCGGCGGGTATCAGGTTTTGATCAGCGCCATCAAAAAGCTGGAGCTGGTCGAGTTTGTCCAGGAAGAGCCCTACCTGACAGCCAAGGTTGCCGTCATCCCCATGGAGGTCGAAGAGGATAAAGAGGCCGAGGCCTTGGTGCTCAATCTTCGCACCCAGTTTAAAAAGCTGGCGGAACTGTTGTCGTTGCCGGTTGAACTCGTCACCACCATCGAATCCCTGTCCGACCCTTTTTATATCTCCTATCTGGCGATTTCCCAGCTCAATCTCACGCCGGTCGAGGAACAGGAAATCCTTGAGATCCAGCCGGGCAAGGCCCTGATGCACCGGACCGCCCGCGAACTCAACAAGCGCCTGGAAACGGCCCAGATGAGCCAGGATATCCAGAAAAGCATCAAGGAGGATACGGATCATAAGCAGCGGGATTTCTTTCTGCGCCAGCAGCTCAACGCCATCCGCAAGGAGCTTGGCGAAGATGAGGAAAACCTCGATCTCAAAGAATTGCGCGAAAAATTTGCCCAGACTGAGCTGCCCCCGGAGGCCAAAAAGACTGCGGAAAAAGAACTCGACCGCCTGGCCCGCATCTCGCCGTCTTCGCCGGAATATACGGTTTCCCGGACCTATCTTGATTGGCTTCTAGACTTGCCCTGGCTGACCTCCACCCCCGACTCCCTGGATATCGTCAAGGCCCAACAGGTGATGGACGAAGACCATTACGGCCTGGCGGAGATCAAGAAACGGATCATCGAGTTTCTCGCGGTGCGCAAGCTCAAGCAGGACATGCACGGGCCGATCCTCTGTTTTGTCGGCCCGCCTGGGGTGGGCAAGACCTCGCTCGGCCAATCCATCGCCCGCTCCATGGGCCGCAAATTCATCCGCATCTCTTTAGGCGGCGTGCGGGACGAGGCGGAGATCCGCGGGCATCGGCGCACCTACATCGGCGCCTTGCCGGGTCGTATCATCCAGAGCCTGCGCAAGGCCGGGGCCAACAACCCGCTCTTCATGCTGGATGAGATCGACAAGTTGGGCATGGATTTCCGGGGCGACCCCTCCTCGGCCCTGCTGGAGGTTCTTGATCCGGAGCAGAACTTCACCTTTGCCGACCACTATCTGGAAATACCCTTTGATCTCTCCAAGGTGATGTTCATCACCACGGCCAATCTCCTCGACAATATCCCCGGTCCGTTGCGCGACCGGATGGAGGTTATCGAGCTCTCCGGCTATACCCAGGATGAAAAGCTCAACATCGCCAAGCGGCACCTCCTGCCCAAGCAACTGGAGGCCCACGCCATCAGCGAGGACGATCTCAAGATCGATGATCCGGCAATCAAGATGGTGATCCGCTCGCACACCAGGGAGGCCGGGGTCAGAAACCTGGAACGGAAGCTGGCTGCGATCTGCCGGGGGGTGGCCAAGGAGATTGTCACCGGCAAGACCGGCGCCACCCTAGTTGATGCGGCCAATCTCGCCACCTATCTCGGCCCCATCCAGTTTTTTCCGGAAACCAAGGCCCGGACCTGGGGGCCTGGCCTTGCCACCGGACTGGCCTGGACGCCGGTGGGCGGGGAGCTGCTGTTCATCGAGGTCGCCAAGATGAAGGGCAAGGGCGGCCTTACTATGACCGGCAAGCTGGGGGATGTGATGAAGGAGTCGGCCACTGCCGCGCTGACCT
>CAYTVV010000141.1:0-5171 GCA_964441875.1 uncultured Desulfurivibrio sp. | reverse complement strand
AAAAAACAGCTCCGGTACCCCTTGTGGCAGGCGGCGCCGCCCAACTGTTCCACCAGAAAGACCACGGTATCCGCGTCACAGTCAACCAGGATCTCTTTTACCAGCTGCACATGCCCGGAGGTCTCCCCCTTAAGCCAGAGCTGATTGCGGGAGCGGCTCCAGTAATGGACCTTGCCTGTTTCCAGGGTCTTTTGCCAAGACTCTTCATTGATATAGGCAAGCATGAGAACCTCCCTGGTCAGGTGGTCCTGGGCAATGGCGGGCAACAAGCCGCCTCCCTTGTCAAATCGCAGCACACTCATAATTCTCCCACAACGGCAGGCATTGCTTACTTGCCCTCTCCGTCCGTGTCCTCCGGCTCTTTTTTCTTTTCTCCAGCTTTTTCCCTGCCCAGAAAATGAAGCAAGCAGGCGCTCCTGAATTTGCAATATTCCGTGGGCCTCTGGCAGCCCGCCTTTTCGGAATCAATCTTTTCCTGGTATTTTTCACAGACCAGTTCCATGGCCGCCACCTGAAAAACACGCAAAATATGCCTATCTTTCTATCTTGTCAAGTAGTTGCGGCAATGGTGGGCAGCCCAAAACACCTAGCCCATGAATTTGAAAAAAATTAAAGTAGCATATCCTTGGAAAAAAGACTATTTTTTTAGGTTTCCTGCACCGCACGAAAAAGCAGCTCTTGGAGCAACAACCTTTCATTTTTCTTTGTTTTTCAACCGGATACAGCTACACACCATGATCACCCCCGTGCCCTTTGCCTCCATGCAACCAAAACTTGATCAGCCGCCGCCCACAGGGGCGGAGAAGGGTCAAGCTGCCACGCTTGCCCAAGCCGAAGGCTTCATCAGCCAGGCCAAAGAGGCCCTGTCCGCACAAAAAAAAGAAACGCTCACCCTCTCCGCCGACTCCCGCGTAACCCAGTGGCGAGATTGCAATTTCAACCACTACAGCCACATCCTGGGTTTTCTCGGCCTGCCGGACACCATGACCGAGGTCAGGGACCAGCAACCCGCAAAGGCAGCAAAGATCCTTGCGCATATCGAGAAATGTGAAAACGAGCTGGGCGCCTTGGATATCGATATCCGCCGCAAAACCATCCAGCCCCTCAAGGCTGTCACCCAGGCACAAAAAATTGTACAGGAATGCGCCGCCTATCAGAACACCGTAAAAAAATGGCGCGACCAGATCACCATTTTAACCGAAGCGGACAAAACCCTGCGGGAACGGCTCTCCGTCCGCGGCCTGCTTCCCCTGGCCAGGGAGCTTGGTCGACGAACCGCAGCAATGGTGGATGAGGGCTACAATTTTTACCGCATGACCAAGGACGAAAGCAGCCAGAGCGACACTCCAACCCTCCATGACTACCACACCCAGGCCGTTGATCTGGAAAAAAGAATCCGTAATATCGACCTGGGCGGCCTCTCCGGACTCGCCCGGGCCATCGTCGAACACAATTTCCAGGTCGCAATGGCCGCCACCGACCAGCTCAAAGAATTCATTGAGTTTTTTCTGAAAAATCTCCCCGGAGAAATTACGGTGGTGGACAAGGCCCAACAAGCGCTGACCGGCCTTCGAGAGACGCCGGCCCCGGAGATTCTGGCAAAAATAGAAGCCATCACCGCCAGCCTGTCCAGAAACCTGGTCGGCCTGCGGAACAAGGCGCAGAGCATGAAGCAGATTCAGCTTCTCCCCATAGTCCTGGAAGAAACGAGAACCTTCCATTACACCATGAAAAACGCCATCATCCCGGAGCTAAAACGCCAAATCAACGCGCCGGGCTCTCCAGCAAACCCCAACACGATTGCCGCCGAAAAAGCCGCCGACTTCTTCATGGGGCTCAAGGGTTTTGTGCGCGCCATCAAGCTGCTTTTCAGCGCCGCAGGAGGCCAAAGGGCCATAAAGCCAGAGGATCTGCACCAGATACTCATCGGTCTCCTCAACACCTGCGATATCTACTATGGCAACACCAAGAAGGATGTTGCCAGGCTGCACAAGTTCATCGACGCCAAACTCTGCGATTTCGAAAGGCCCTTTCCCTACGAAGGCCTCTTCCTTACAGCCAAAGAGGCCATAGGCACTTACGGCTCCCGGCTCGAAAAACTGTTGTTCAGCTTTGAGACCACCGATTGCAGCACCGACGACAAGGACGAGAAACCTACCCAGGCACACAAAACCACGGTTGGACGCCTTATCACCAAACTGGAAGTGCGCACCGCAAACCTGGCAAGCGCCAAAAACTGACCATGTTCCAATTCCTCGACCAACTTCCGTTTTCTGTTCTGATCGTTTTTGCGATTTTCATGCTGCTGGCGCCGTTTCATCCCATGCCGCATGTGGTGGAAAAGATCATCATGCTGAAAAACGGCCAGCTCCATCGGCCAATCGACATCTTCGACCTCTTGTTTCACCTGGCCCCATTGCTGCTGCTTGCCCTCAAGTGGTGGCTGTCCCATGGCCAATCTTGACCCAACCCCCTTGCCATCAACATTACCGCTATATACCGATAAAGGAGTAACACACCATGCAGCGCGTTTCCAAAAACGACTCCGTCACCATTATCTACGATGGGCTTTTGTCCACCGGTGAAAAATTTGATTCCTCCCAGGATAACGGCCCCCTGCAATTCCAGTTGGGCACCGGTGGGGTGCTGCCCGCCTTTGAGCAGGCGGTGCTGGGCATGGCTCCCCAGGAAACCAAGAGCATCACCGTTGCGGCCAAGGATGCCTATGGCTTGAGAAACGAAGACCTGATCATGGCCGTGAGCCGCCAAGGTCTTGCCGACCAGCCCATCGCCCCTGGAATAATCCTTGGCATGAATATGGAACATGATGGCCAGCAGCACAAGGTTCCGGCCACGGTGCTCTCGGTTGAGGCGGACACAGTAACCGTTGACTTCAACCACCCGCTGGCTGGTCAGGATATCACCTACCAGATCACCCTGCTTTCCATCGACACCCCTGTCGCCGAAGCTGCTGGCTGCGACTGCGGCACGACAGGCAAGGGCGGCTGCGGCCCAAGCTGCGGTTGCGCCTGAATCGGCTTTTCTCACCATGGCTACGGAAATTTGCCTCCAGAATCGACATACCTCGCGGGCGGTCTTGAGCATTGCCGGTTCCGACCCCTCGGGCGGCGCCGGTATCCAGGCAGACCTCAAGACCTTCACCGCTATAGGAGTTTATGGGGGAGCGGTAATCACCTGCCTCACCGCCCAGAACAGCCTCGGTGTTTCCTCCTGCCTGCCCGTTGCGCCGGAGTTTGTCAAGGAACAGATCCAACTGGTCTTGGCCGATCTGCCTGTCAGCCACATCAAAACCGGGATGCTCGGCACCGACGAAATCGCCGGGACAATGGCAGAGACCCTGCACGATTTTCCCGGCGAAATCATCTGCGACCCAGTGCTTACGGCAAGCGACGGACACGATCTCTTCCAAAAAACAGCACAAAATCCAGGCTTGCAGACCCTGCTCCACACGGCCACGGTCCTTACCCCCAACCTCCCAGAGCTGGCAACCCTGGCCAACCGAAATCTTGAAACGCCCCAGGAAGCAGTGGAGGCGGCAACCGCCCTGCTTACCAGCTTTCCCAAGCTACGGGCCATTGCTCTCACCGGAGGGCATATCCAGGAACAGTCCGGGGGGGTGGAGGACTTCCTGATCCTCAAACACACATCAGGCCCGGAAATTCTCACGGCCAAACATCCACGCATCGCCACAAAAAACACCCACGGCACCGGCTGCACCTTTGCCTCCGCCTTTGCAGCCTACCACCTGCTCCACGGCAATGACCAGGACGCCTTTTTCAAGGCGGTGGCCTTCATGGATACCGTCCTGCGGCGGAGTACAAACCTTACCCTCGGCAAAGGCAAGGGTCCGCTGGCCCACCATCTTTTCCGGGGCAAGATCTGACGCTCACCATTGACGTTTAACAGTAAGCGTTATATCGTTTGCATGAGCAATCGTATCTCTTGATGCGACTTGAGACATGACCAGGACAAAAAACTCAACCATATAAAGGAGAACACCATGCAGAAAAATCATGGGCTACAGATGGCGGCAGTGGCGATTATTTTCATGCTGATCGCCTCCGGATGCGCCGAGACATCAAAAGGAACAAGCGGCGCGGCTATCGGCGCCGCAGCCGGCGCCATCACCGGCCAGGCCATCGGTCACAACACTGCGGGAACCTTGCTCGGCGCAGCAGTGGGCGGCGTGCTGGGCTATATCGTTGGCAACGAGATGGACAAATCCGACCATGCACGACTCAATCAGGTGTACGAGAGTTCACCTTCTAATCAGCGCACCCAATGGGTCAACCCGGACACCAACCGTTCATACACCGTAACGCCAAAACCTGCTTACAAAGAGTCGTCCGGCCACGTATGCCGGGAGGCGGAGATTCTCGCCACCG
Source organism: uncultured Desulfurivibrio sp. (assembly GCA_964441875.1). Classification (GTDB taxonomy): domain Bacteria; phylum Desulfobacterota; class Desulfobulbia; order Desulfobulbales; family Desulfurivibrionaceae; genus Thiovibrio. Next base: position 765 of record CAYTVV010000141.1, on the reverse strand, counting down.
TGGACGGACGCCCGGAAAAGGTAGTCTCCACGGCTTGCAGGGACAATGAAGGCAGGTGGGTGATCCAGAAATAATCCCCTGCCGGATACTCCAGACAGACGATGTTCGGGGCGATATTCCGGCAACAGGATGCCGCCCCGAATTTCACGAGAAAGAAAGGCATACCTAGACCATGCGCATTTGGATTGACGCAGATGCCTGCCCCGGCCCAATAAAGGAAATCCTGTTCCGGGCCGCGGAGCGGATGCGGATAGAGAGTATCCTGGTGGCGAACCACAACCTGAAAATCCCGCGCTCGCCCTTTATCAAGACAGTGCAGGTCACGGCGGGCTTCAATGTCGCAGACGCCCGGATCATCGAGAGCCTTGAGCCGGGCGACCTGGTAATCACTGCGGATATTCCCCTGGCCGCCGAGGCGGTCGCGGCCTCGGCAACCGCCCTGAATCCTCGGGGCACGCTCTACACACCAGACACTATCCAGGAACACCTGGCGCGCAGGGACTTCATGGACGAGATGCGCTCAACAGGCGCCATTACCGGCGGGCCATCGATCTTGAGCAAGGTGCATCTCCAGGCGTTTGCCAACCAGTTGGACAAGTTCCTGACCCGATATGCAACTGCCGCGCCGTAAGCGACACCTCGATGAATGGCGGCCAGCCGCCAAAAATTTCTCTCTATTTTTTAACAAAAATGAGGGGATGGCTAAGCAAAAATCGTCAGATACAAGGCGCGCAAATTTCGAGGAATGAGGCGTACTCAGGTACG
>CAYTVV010000140.1:0-5177 GCA_964441875.1 uncultured Desulfurivibrio sp. | reverse complement strand
GATTCATTTTTGTAGTAAAGCCCTTCCCCTCAAAAGGAAGGGTTTTTTTTTGCCTTTTTCTGCTCCTCCTCCCCGTATTCTTCCTGACCACTTCTCAATTCCAAATTTTTTTCCAAAAATCTGCTACGATGTATGTGTCGTGGGCGGTGAAGAATATTCTCCAACCCGAAGAGAATATTCTTTAGTTTCGCGCCGTTCTTGTTTCGCTTTGGCTGTTATTTGCCTGATATTGTGAGGAATATTTATTGGGCATGTTCCTTGCTTTGTCTTAGGTCAAGAGTCAGGGGGAAATCTTGGGAACATTAGGCACCCCCTGGATTTTTTAGTAAAAACGTATCCTGTGTGGGGATACGCAATACAAGGAGGAACAGATGAAAAGAATAGCGGTGTTTACCCTTATCCTTCTGATCAGCGCAGGGCTTGTCTGGGCCAAGGACTATGAGGTCCAGAAAAAGGCGGGGGATTTGAGCGTGGTGGTGAAGATGGACAAAAATCCCGCGGTGGTGGGCGAGAACGGAATCAGCGTAGCCGTGAAGGACTCCACAGGCAAGGAGGTCATGGATGCAGGGGTGAAGGTGGAGTATGCCATGCCTGCCATGCCTGGAATGCCGGCGATGAATTACGGCTCGGTGCTTGCCCTGAACAAGAATGTCTATCAGGGGAAATTGAATTTTTCCATGTCCGGCCCTTGGGGGCTCGTGGTGAAGATCGTGCGCGGCGGCAAGACCGTCTCGACAAAGTTCAGTGTCGATGTGCAGTAGCCTCTAAGGCCAAACGAGGGGATAGGTCATGGAATATGGTTTCGTGGGGATGAAAAGGTTGTGTTCCCTTTTTGCCGCAGGGGTTCTCTTGTTTGTTTCGCAGGCTCCAGTTTGGGCTGGGGAGCTGCGGTTGCAAGACCTCATTGATGAGGCCTTGCAAGCCAGCCCCGAGATCCTGGCCGCCCGCGCAAAGGCCTCGGCCTCCGGCTTTAAGGTGCCCCAGTCCATGAGCCTGCCGGACCCCATGGTCATGGTCGGCTATCAGAATGAAGGGACAAGCCGTTTTACCTACAACGAGTCGCCTGATTCCCAATACCTTTTTTCCGCTTCCCAGCAGTTCTTTTTTCCGGGCAAACGGGCCTTGAAGGGAGAGGCTGCGTCCAGGGAGGCGGAAAGTCTTTTCGCCTCCGCGAAAGCGGTGCAGTTGCGGACAGTCCTTACTATCAAGGAGCTCTACTACGATCTGTTTTTTGCCCATCAGAGCATGGACTTGATCAGGGAGAAAGACGTTCTTCTCCGCAAGGTCGAGGATGCTGCCCTGGCACGGTATGCCGCCGGAAGAGGCATGCAGCAGGATGTTCTCATGGCGCAAACCGAGAAGTACATGCTTTTTGAGCGCGAAGCGATGCTCAAGCAGAAGATCCAGACCCTGGAGGCCCTGCTGAACTCCGCGGTGGGAAGGGAGCAAACCGCGCCCCTGGACAGACCGTCGGCGCCGGTGTTTGCTCCGTATTCCCAGGCCCTGCCCGATTTGATTGCCGCAGCCAACGAGAACTCCCCGGAGGTCAAGGCCAGGGAGAAAATGGTGGCCGCGACCAACGCCAGGGTGCGGGTGGCGGAACGGGAGTATTATCCCGACATCACCGTTACCGGCAATTATGGCCTCAAGGGCCCGGCCTATGAGAATGCCGACATGTGGAGCCTGAGCACTACGCTCAACATCCCCCTGTATTACACCACCAAACAGCGACCGGCCGTGCACGAAGCCGAGGCCTCCCTGAGCGAGGCGAAAAATGAGCTGCAAACAGTCAAGCTGCGGCTTGCTGCCGCCATCCGGGAGAACTATGCCATGCTCCAGACCACGGAACGGCTGATGGAACTCTACCGGCAAGGCCTCAACCAAAAGACCCATCAGGATTTTCAGGCCGCACTGGCCTCGTACGCCACAGGAAAAGCCGATGCCTTGACCGTGATCTCCCGGCTGAAGACCATTACCGAGATCGAGACCTCCTACTGGGGGCAGTTGGTGGAACGGGAGAAGGCACGGGCCAGGCTGGGAGCCTTAACGGGTGTCACCGAGTATGTTCGGGAGGAAGGGCAACAATGAACAAGAAGAACAGCACTATCATCATGGTGGTCCTTTTTCTTTTTATCGCGGGGATGTTCTTTGTCGGACTTTCCGGCAAGGGTGGCGGGGTGTTTCGGAAAAAGGCCCAGGAGTCCGCGGTGCAGGCGGCTCCGTCAGAACACCAGGGACACGGCGGCAGCCCTGTCCTGCCCCAAGCCGCGCCGTCATCCCCTGGCGGAGCTGAAAGCAGTGCGGCTTCCCAGGATGAACCGCAGACCATCGAGATACCCGAGGCAGGGCAGCGGTTCATCGGGGTGAAAACCGCGGTTGCCGCGGTGAAACCTTTGAACCGGACCATCCAGACCGTGGGCCGGGTCGAGTATGACGAAAGAAGGATCGCCACGGTCAACACCAAGATCGAGGGCTGGATCGAAACCCTCCGGGTCAACTACACGGGCAGGTATGTGAAAAAAGGCGAAGTGCTCGCTGAAATCTACAGCCCGGAGCTGGTTGCCAGTCAGCAGGAATACCTCAATATCCTCAAGTGGTCGCGGCAGGGTGCTGCTCCCGCCGGAGCAGAGGAATCCTCGGCCATGAACCGGATGCTGGCGCAGGATGCCGAAGCCATGCGCCTGGCTGCCCGGCAGCGCTTGCGGTTCTTGGACATCAGCGAGGCCCAGATTCGCAAGATCGAAGAGACCGGTTCCCCCCAGCGGACCCTGGCCGTATTCAGCCCGGTGAGCGGGTATGTGGTGCAGAAACTGGCGGTGCAGGGCATGAAGGTGCAGCCCGGCGAGAGGCTTTTTGATCTGGTGGATACCTCCACGGTCTGGGTGGTGTCCGATATCTACGAGCATGAACTTGCCTTGGTCAAGACCGGGCAAAAAGCGGAGATCACCCTGGATTCCTTGCCCGGTAAGGTGTTTGTCGCCACCATCGACTATGTGGCCCCGCTGCTGGCCGGAGAAACGCGAACAGCCAAGATCCGTTTCAGCCTTGATAATCAGGGGGGAGACCTGAAACCCCAGATGTTTGCCAAGGTTGCGTTGAAGGTCGATCTGGGCCGCAGGCTCGTTGTGCCCGAGGATGCGCTGATCAACACCGGTGCCCGGCAGCTCGTTTATGTGGACAAGGGCGACGGTTATTTTGAGCCGCGCGAGGTTGGGGTCGGCGTCAAGGCCGAAGGCATGGCGGAGATTTTGAGCGGCTTGCAGGCCGGGGAAAAGGTGGCCTCGGCCGCCACCTTCCTCATTGATTCCGAAGCGCGTCTCAAGGGGGTGGTGAAGCAATGATCGCCCGGGTCATCGATTTCAGCGCCCGCAACAGGTTCTTCATCTTTCTCCTGGTGTTTGCCCTCACCGGATGGGGGATCTGGGCCATCCGCAACACGCCCCTTGATGCGATCCCCGATCTGAGCGATACCCAGGTCATTATTTTCACCGAATGGGAAGGCCGCAGCCCCGACCTCATCGAGGACCAGATCACCTACCCGATCACCTCCACCCTGCTTGCCGCGCCAAAGGTCAAGGTGGTGCGCGGGTTTTCCTTTTTCGGCACCTCCTTCATCTACGCCATTTTCGAAGAGGGGACCGACATCTACTGGGCGCGAAGCCGGGTGCTGGAATATCTCCAGGCGGTGAAAAACAAACTCCCTGCCTCGGTGAATCCGGTGCTCGGGCCGGACGCCACCAGCGTGGGCTGGGGATTTTCCTATGCCCTGGTGGATGAGACCGGGGGCCACAATCTCGCAGAACTCCGTTCCATTCAGGATTGGAACATCAAGCTGGCCCTGGAGAGCGTGCCCGGGGTCTCCCAGGTCGCCAGCCTCGGCGGCTTTGTCCGGCAGTATCAGGTGAGCATCGATCCCAACCGACTCCAGGCCTATAACCTGCCCATCACCATGGTCATGGATGCCATCCGCAAGAGCAACAAGGATGTGGAGGGCAGGGTGCTGGAGTTTTCCGGGATCGAATACATGGTGCGGGGCCGCGGATATCTCAAGGGAGTCAAGGACCTGGAGAATATTGCGGTGCGCAGCAATGGTAACGGCACCCCCGTATATCTCAAGGACGTTGCCAGCATCCAGCTTGGGCCCGAGATCAGGCGCGGCCTTGCCGAGCTTGACGGGCGGGGAGAGGTGGCGGGCGGGATCGTGGTGGTCCGGTTCGGCGAGAATGTCCTCAAGGTCATTGACCGGGTCAAGGAAAAGATCAGAGAAAGCGTTGAACCGAGCCTGCCTGCGGGGGTGAAGCTCGTTGTCACCTATGACCGTTCCGATCTCATCCACCGGTCCATCGACACCCTCACCGAAGAGCTGATCAAGATCTCCCTGGCGGTAAGTGTGGTCTGCCTGGTGTTTCTCTTTCATCTGCCCAGTGCCCTGGTGGTTATTTTCACCCTGCCCATCGCGATCATCATCTCGTTTATCTGCATGTTCTACTTGGGGGTGACGGCCAATATCATGAGCCTGAGCGGTATTGCCATCGCCATCGGGGCCATGGTGGACGCCTCGATCATCATGGTGGAGAATGCCCATAAAAAGCTGGAGGAGTGGGAGATTGCGGGCAGGCCGGGGGATCGCGCCGAGGTGATCATCACGGCGGCCAAGGAGGTGGGGCCGTCCCTGTTTTTCTCCCTGCTGGTGATCACCGTGGCCTTTTTGCCGGTTTTTACCTTGCAGGCTCAGGCCGGGCGTCTGTTCAAGCCCCTGGCCTACACCAAGACCTTTGCCATGCTGTTCTCGGCCTTTCTTGCCATTACTCTGACCCCGGTGCTGATGACCCTTTTCATCCGGGGCAAGATCATGCATGAGGATAAAAATCCCATCAGCATCTTTCTCCATCGGTTGTATGAGCCCATCGTGCGCTTTGTCCTCCGGTTTAAAAGGACGGTGATCGTTGCCGCGCTCATCATTATGGCCGTGAGCGTCTACCCGTTCCTCAAGCTCGGCTCCGAGTTCATGCCGCCGCTGTACGAGGGCGCGCTTCTCTATATGCCGGTGACCTCGCCGGGCGCAGCCATTTCTGAGGTCTCGAAGCTGCTTCAGCTCCAAGACAAGATCTTGAAGGAGATCCCCGAGGTGGCCCAGGTCTTCGGCAAGGCCGGCAGGGCGGAAACCGCCACGGACC
>CAYTVV010000139.1:0-5235 GCA_964441875.1 uncultured Desulfurivibrio sp. | reverse complement strand
ATGCCCAGTTGTTTCTTGGCCTCGTTGGAGATGGAGACGATGCGGGCCTCGATGTGCACCTGGGGAATGGGTTGGTCCAACTCGACCAGCATCTCGCGCAGACGGGGGATGTTTCCGGCCCGATCCTGGATGAACAGACAGTTGCCCCGGCTGGTCAGGGTGATCGAGCCGTTCGGGCTCAGGAGGGGCTTCATCTGGTCGATGTAAGCGGCGGCATTGCCGAATTTGGTGCAGAGCCGTTCGCTGGCAAGGTCGCGCTGCTGTCCCTGAAAGTCGGCTTTCTTTTCCACGAAGAGGACGTTGTTTTTCTGGTAGTAGCGCAGTTGCTTGGCGTCCATGATGACCTGGAACACCTCGTACAGGCTCAGCTTTTCCACATCGAGGTTGATGGTGTCGGTGATGTTGTCCGCCACCATGATATTGATTCCGGCCTGGCGGCCCATGCCGCGCAAGAGCAGGGAAACCTGGAGGTTTTCGGTGCGCATGGAGGCGGGGAAGGTTTTCAGGACCGCCAAGATGGGCGCGTCGTTTTCCGGGTCCGCCGTAGCAGCACCGGCCAGGACCGGGGCGGGGAGCAGCCCCAGCGCCATGATAAGCACCGTCGAGAAGAGCATTGCCTGCAAGGAAGAGATTCGCATCAGTGTTTTTTATCCTTCATGGGCAGGGGCCTGGGTGAGGACTCAAGCCACAGTTCATGGGAAACGCCATTTTGTTCGAAAACAACAAGATCTTTAAGTATCTGTTTGATGACCGAGTCGCCCACCGTTTCCCCCTTGGTGACCAGGTGGTCATTGACAACGGCTTGCGGGTTGGTCTTGTCCCAGATTATACCAGAGAGGGTCAATCCGCCAATGGAATTGCTTTTTTCCCGTGGTTCCTGGTTTTTGAAGAAGCTGATCTGCTCACGGCTCCAGTTGAAGGGGTCTCGCGCCAGGGGCTGGTTGGCTGTTTTGGGGCCTCGCATTGCTTCAATTTTTTCCGGTCGCACCGTGAGAACCAGGGGCTCGCCAGCCTGAAGCGGCAGGGCGTGGCCCAGGAGCAAAACCGCCAGAAGCAGGATTCTGCCGGCCTGGCCCTTTGCGAACGCGTGCAGCGACTGGATGCGGAGGGTGCTCATCATGGCTTGGCCAGGGTTGTTCTGCCGACAACCATGCTGAATTTAACCTTGGCCTGCTGATCGTAGCCCGCGCTGGTGATGCGTTCCACGGCAAGATCCTCGATGATGCCTATCTCGGGTCGGCCTTCGATGTATTGCAGATAGGTGTACAGCTGCGGAAAGGGAACCTCTCCGGCCAGACTCACGCTGCTCAGGGTGAAGCCGTTTATGGAGCGGTCTTCCAGCTGGCTCATCTGCTGCAAATTGTTTTCCAGGTTGATCGGCGCATTGGCATGCAGGGTGAAAAGGGTTTTGGAGAACTGTTCCCGGTCTGTCAGCGATTGCCATTGTTCCTCGATAAGCCGGATCTGCAAGGCCAGGGTCTCTGTCTGTTCCCGCAGGGCCTTTTGTTCCGCTTCAAGCTGGGAAACCTGCACGGCAAGCGCGCTGCCCAGTTGGGCGGGAGCGGCGCTTTCGACTTCTTTTTTCTGGGTAATCTTTTGGCGCAGCTCTTTTTTCTGCGGAGCCAGGAGCAGGGTCGAACCGCCATAGAGCATTGCGGCGCAGACCAGAACCCCAAGGCAGAGCTTGCGCAGCTCGGCAAAGGCCTCTGGGTCGCTCTTTAACAGGAAAAACCATTCCTTCAGTTTGTTCCCGAGGGTGATGAGTTGTTGGGCGTTCACGATGGATCACCCTCTCGTTTCAGTTGAAAGGTGATGGTAAAGGTGAAGTCTGCCTTTTTGGCGTCGGGGTTACGGTCAAGGTTATGGAGCATCACGCTGGTAAAGAGGTGGTTATTGCCCAACGCCTTTACAAAGGCGGGCAGTTCCCGATACTGGAGGGCGCTGCCCGCAATCTGGCCGCCATCCTTGGCAAAGGTGATTTTGTCGCAGCGGACCGAAGAGGGCATTGCCGTGGTAATGGCCGCCAGCACCCTGGAAAAATATTTTTTCCGCTCCTGGATGCCGGTGAGTTTTGCTGCCTGAACGCTCAACTGCTCTTTTTCGTCTTTCTGTTGTTTGATGCTGCTGGTCAGTTGGGCAATCTTTGCCTGGGTTGCGGTAATTTCCGTGGCCCGTTGCTGGGCGACGGCAATGTCTTTGGTCAGCGAGCTGATTTGGCTTTTGAGAATCCGGTCGCTTGCGGCAAGAAACAGGAAAATAAAGGCCAGAAGAAGCCCCACCGCAGGCAGGGTGATTTTTCTGATCCTTTCAGCAAGGGGCAGCTGGGGAACAAGGTTGATCCGTTCAAGCATGGCTCACCACCTCGCGCCTGTGCCAAGGGCCAGGACATGCAGCAAGGGCGAGCAATCCGGGCTGCCGGTGGTGGCAGTCAAGGATTTGCACTGGACGCCGAGGAGGTTGTTGCTGTTTTCGGTTAGCTCGGTCCAGAAGGCGTCGGCCCCGCCGACAAAGATGTTTCGGATGGCCGTACCCTTTTGGATGGAGGCGTAATAATCACGGGTGCGCAGAATCTCCAGGGGAATTTTGTGCAGATAATCCGACCAGGTGGCGCTGTCCATCGTCGTAAATGCTGCTTCTTCGGAAGAGGGATTAGTGGCGGTATTGGCGGAAGAGGTGGAACCTGTCCCTGGCCGGGCGGCCTCCTTGGAGGTCAGCACCGAGAAATCGGCAAGAATGGAGGCGGTGTCGATGTGCTCGTCGGAGTTGGGCTGGTCTTCGTCGAGAATGAGCAGATCGTCGGTCAGCTCCGGTAATTCGGTGGAGGATGGCAGCTCAATGTCCAACGGCTGTTGCAGGCTGATTTCGCCCTGCGGCTGCGCGGCTTTTACCGTGCGGATGAGGGGGAGTTTGCCTTTTTCGTACACGGCCAGGGAGATGCTGTCTTGCCAGAGGAGCACACAGAGGCTGGCCTCGTTTGCCGGCAGCATCTTTTCCTGGAAAAGAAAGGTGAAGGCGGCGAAGACGTCCGGTTCAAAGAACGAGAGTTCGATCTGTTTTCTGGTGAATTCTCTGCGGATTTTATGAAATACCCTGGCGGGAAACAGGTAGACCGTTACCTGGAGCCGATCCTTGAAGCGGCCCGTGATCTGCCAGTCGTAGATAAACTCGTTGAGCGGCCGGTGCAGGGCCTTGGCAAGGTGGTAGGGCAGGGCCTTGCCCACTGCGCCATCCGGCATCACCGGGATGCTGGTGGTGATCACTTCAAAAAAGGCCAGGGGCAGGGACAGGGAGACCAGACCATGGAGATTGCCAACCCCTGCGAGCAGCCGGGGGATGGTGACATCCGCGGTGATGGCGCTGTCGGTCTGGGCAAGGATATGCAGCTGGGCCGCGCCGGACGGAGTCTTTGAGACCTCGGCCAGCATGGTGCTTTCGCTGTCGCCGGTAAGGGCGAGATATCTTCTGGTGCCAAAGGGCAGCTTCATAAAGAAAATGGTTCCGTTCGCTTCGTCATTGCGGTTTCGTTGCCTGCCCAGGCTGCGTCTGGCCTGCGGTCAGGGAAGAGAGCCATTGGGGGTCGAAAAAATCCGCCTGCGCCAGGAGGTCGAGGTTCTGGCGGAGCAGGGGGTGGTTCGGCGCCAGGGCGTGGGCTTCACTGAAAAGCCTTTTGGCCGGGGCGCGCAGCCCCAGCTCCGCCAAGGCCACCGCCATGTTGATCAGGGCCTCCGGTCTTTCCGGTTGTTGCTTGCGGGCCTGTTCAAGGTAGTAGATGCCCTGCCAGTGTTGATTCTCTTGAATCAGGGCAATACCCGTGTCGTTGAGCTGGCGGTAGAGATCGGCGCCTGTTCCAGTCGGTGATGGGATGAGCGAAGCCGGGGGCGCTTGAGGCAGGGTCTGGGAATTAACTGACTGGGGAGCTGGCTTTGCGGCCTGATCCGGTATCCGCGCCGGAGCAGCAGCGTCAGTGGCGACGGGCGGCTTGGCATCCTTGTGCCTTGATCCGCTAAAAAATACGACCAGGGCCAAAGCCAGCAGGGCAGAGGCTCCCAGCAGAACAATCCGGCGCTTTTTGTTCGGGTCCGCGTTTGGGCCAAGGCCCTTGGCAGGAGCGGATGTTTTTTTGGAAAAGCCGCCCGGTTCACCGATGCGGATCTTTTCCAGGGTGTTGTAGAGTCTGCTCACGCGTCCCTTACCACTCCGAAGGTCGTCTGTCGGCGGAATCCACATTGTCGGTGAGTGGCCGGTCATCGTTTACATAGAAGATGGCGTCAACCCCCCGGCCATTGGCGTCGCGCTCATTGCCCGGATAATAGGCCCAGCCGGTGGATTCGTCCGCCCGCCTGGGGTTTATCAGCACATCGGCCATGGCCTTTGCGGAAACGCCGGATGGGCTGGCGGACATGCCCGCGGTTTGGTCCGGCAGGTTGCAGAGCGGCAGGGCCTTGTTCTGCTCGGTGGAATAAAAATCGCTGCGGACGATGCGCAGGCCCTTTAACGCGGCGGGACGGGTGCTGAGGCGCAGCTCGTTGAATTGCAGCTCTTCCAGGGTGGGCCAGTCCGGGTTAGTGCCGTCTGGTCCGGTGTTGACCCCGGAGGCAAGGATCTTGGCATGGGCCAGTTCCAGCCCGCCCCGGATGGCGGCGAGTTCGCCCTTGACCACGGCGATCTTCGCTTCTTTCTGGATGTTGAGATAGTAGGGGATCGCCGTGGCGGAAATGAGCCCGAGGAGAATGATGACGATGATGAGTTCGATGAGGGTAAAGCCTTTGTCGTTAAGCCTAAGCAATGGAAAACCTCCTGTCCCATGGTGTCTGTTCAGGTACAACATCGCTTCCCGCCGACTTTTTTCACAGAGAAATCATCTCTTTGTAGCACATATTTTCCTGACATCAAAGAAATAACATATTGTTTTATTAGGAAAAAATAACAAAAAGTCATTGTTTTTCAAGGAGAATGGGGCGGAGGCAGGATTATTTTTTAATAAAAATACAATATTTTTGAATGGTTATGGTTGGTTGGGTAATGATTACCACGGGAGAAAGGTGCAGGCAATGGGGAGGACTCTGTATTTTTTTGCAGGCAAGAGGATAGGGGGAAAAGGGACTCAGGGCTTGGATGAGGGTGAGGGGGGTGGCTATAGAATATATTTCGCCTCAACCTCTCGGCTGACGCCGGTGCCGTGGGTGGCGCGGACCCGAATGGTGGTGGCAGGGTGGGGGGGGGCTGTACCTGGGA
>CAYTVV010000138.1:0-5384 GCA_964441875.1 uncultured Desulfurivibrio sp. | reverse complement strand
AGCGGGAGCTGATCATCGACAGCCTGAAAAAATGCCAGGGCAACCAGACCAAGGCTGCGCAGCTGCTGGACACCAGTCTCCGAATCATCAACTACAAGATCGCCAAGCTCAACATCAGTCCCCGCCAATTCAAGCTCGCCAAGCCATAGGCCGGAAGATGACCGTTCTCCTGCACCTCTGCTGCGGCCCCTGCACCATCTATCCCCTTGCTACCCTGCGCGGCCAGGGCCTTGACGTGCGGGGATATTTCCATAACCCCAACATCCATCCCTTCCGGGAGTTCAAGCAACGCCTCACCACGGTGGAAGATCTGGCGCGGCGGATGGCCTTGTCCGTGGAGTACGAACGGGAATACGGCCTTAAGGAATACCTGCGCCAGGTGGTGTTCCACGAAGAGGAGCGCTGCCCGCTCTGCTATCGGATGCGTCTTGAGGCCACCGCCCGAAAAGCACAGGAGATCGGAGCGGAAGCCTTCAGCACTACCTTGCTCTATAGCCGTTACCAGCGCCACGAAACCATCCGGGCGTTGGGCGAAGAGCTGGGGGCACAATTCGGGGTGCCTTTTCTGTACGAGGATTTTCGGGTCGGCTGGCAAGAGGGAATCGACGCCAGCCTTGAGATGGAGCTTTACCGGCAGCCTTACTGCGGCTGCATCTACAGCGAACAAGAGCGCTACGACAAGAAGTTTAAGAAGGGCAAGAACACCGACTGACACAGAGGTCGGAAAAAACGAAAATTCGCCTCCTCAGACCTCCCCTGCCATGGCTGCCTCTACGATGGCGCTTACATGGATGGCCGCTGTGTTCAAAAAGGGAAGACCAAAGGTCTCCCGATCAAGGATCAACGGCAGCTCGGTACAACCGAGGATAAGAGAATCGATGGCATCGCGTGCGATCATTTTTTCCACGATGGCCAAAAGATCCTGCCGCGTCGAATCCTTGATGATCCCCAACTCGATTTCAGAAAAAAGCTTTTCGTGGATAAACTGCTGCTCTTCCAGAGAAGGGACTGAGAGCGACATCCCCCGCGCATGGAATGGCTTGCGGAAAAAATCCGCCGCCATGGTGAACTGTGTCCCCATAAGGCCGGGGCGCTTTACCCCCAGGCTCTCCGCTTTTTTGCAAGTCGCCTCTACGATACTGAGCATGGGCAGAGGAGAGCGCCTTGCCACCTGATCAAAAACGACATGCGGAGTATTGGAGGCAATAACGGCAAATTCCGCCCCGGCACGGTGCAGCGCTTCAAGCCTGAACAAAAGCCAATCCGTCAGCGCCTCCAGATTCCTTGCCTCCAGAATCCCAAGAAGCTCCGCCAAATCCGCACTGTAAATGATGATTTCGGGAGAATGCAGCCCGCCCGTAAGATCCCTAAAGGCATCGATAATGCCCCGATAATAATCCAGGGTTGATTCCGGCCCGATCCCGCCGATGATCCCGATTTTTTTCATCAGTCCCTTCCCTCTGTTCGCCTTTCCTCAGATTGCTGAGAACCAGACGGGCTGTCCCCGCAGGTCCCGCCCTCAAGCGCGAAGCAAAATATCCATCCGCCGGTCGGCATGCAGCACGATCCGACCATGTTCCGTGTAGCCGGCCAGATAATCCCCGATCTCCTCAATAAGGGCCGAGGATTTACTGCGGTGATCCGGCAGCAGGTTCTCAAGGAAATCCTGCTGGTCGACAAAATGAAAGTGGGTCCGGAAACAGATCGTCTGTCCGATCCGCCATCCCGACAAATCCGCAATAGCGTGCCGGGCCACATCCTTTTCCCTTGCCTCGTTGCCGTCTCCAACCCCAAAACGCTCTTCCGCCTCGATCAGGGTCCCGCCCTCGCAAGGCTCGATAACCACGATCATCCCTTGTTCGCCGAGCAGTCCAGCGGCCTGCGCAAGACTCGCCCGCATGGCGTCTTGCGGAAGATGGTGTAGGGAAAGCGAATAAACGACCAGATCGAAACAGCCTTCCGGGAAGGCCAGCGACTCCCCCCGGCAACGGAGAAAGGTCACATTCTCCGCGTTGATCCGGGACCGCGCCGTTTGCAGCGCTCTTTCATCCGAATCAATCGCGACAACCCTTCGCGCATGCCGTGCCAAGTCATGGGTTATCCTGCCCTGCCCGCACCCCACCTCAAGAATCGTCTTATCGCTGAGGTCGCAATGCGCGGTTATTTCCTTGATAAACTGGCCGTAAGGGTCAAGAATCACTGCCTTCCTCATTGGCGAGTTTACATGCTGTTGCGCATGCCGTGCCAAGACACCCGCAGGACGACGTTACAAAAGAAATTTCGCCGCACAGAAGGGACACAAACAACGATGGGCCTTACCCGTAAACAGGGAAAGGCCCATCAGAATAAACAGCATGTAGGCCGAGCCTATTCCTTGGCTGTTCCACCACCGCTGCCGCCGGGCATGATCCCGAAGGCGGAGGGCAAGGACTGCCAGTCCGGCAGTGAAATTGTTGGGACAAACCGGCGCCAGGTTTTCTCGATGCCCTTGCCGGACTTGAGCTGGGCTAACAGCTCCGTGGCCTGGGCAGAAACACTGGACTGGGGGTAGTTGGCGAGCAAATACTCAAGCCGCCCCTGGGCCTGCGTGTCTTCATCGGTCCGCACATAGAAGGTGGCGACGGAGAACTCATGCTGGGCCAGAAAATCCTTGGCAGCTTGGGTCCTGGCCGAGGCCTCGACAAAATAGGGCGATCTGGGAAAGGAGCGGTTCAAGCGCTCAAAGGCCTGCACCGCGTTTTGAGCATTGCCGGGGTCCCGGTCTTGGGTGCCGATCTGCGAATAATAACACATGCCGATCTGGAACAGGACGTAGGGAACCGCCTCATTGGTCGGATGGTTTGCCTCGAACTCATCATACAGAGTCTTGGCATCGGTGAACTTGTCCATGTAAAAATTGGAATCAGCGGCCTTCAGCTCGGCCAGCAGAGCCACCTCGCTGAAGGGAAACCGGTCTTTTATTTCCACGAAACGCTTCAAGGCCGCGCTGTATTTGCCGCGGTTGAAGTCGGTCATCCCCTCCATGGCCAGGGCTTCCGGAGTTTCCGGCCCTGCACCGGAGCCAAGGCCTACCCAGTCCAACATGGTGTCAAGGGTTGCGCAGCCGCTGAGCCCGGTGGCCAGGGTCATCAGGGCAAGAGCCAGGACACAGGCCCGAAAAAATCGACGATTCTGTTTTGAAAAAATCATGTCCCGCTCATCCATTTCAGCCAAAAGAGAAAAGGCCCGGTATACAAGAACCGGGCCCAGAAGCCATCACCAGTAAATCAAAATCTAGAGAGCCTTTTCGATCATGGCCTTGAGCTGCTGCTTGCCCACCGCGCCGGTCACCTGATCGACAACCTCCCCGCCCTTGAAGAGAATCAGAGTAGGAATGGCCCGAATCCCGTATTTACCGGGGGTGACGGGGTTGTCATCGACATTCATCTTCCCGACCTTGAGCTTGCCTTCAAACTCAGCGGCCAGCTCGTCGATCACCGGGCCAATCGCCTTACAAGGGCCACACCAGGGCGCCCAAAAATCCAAGAGAAAAGGAACCTCGGACTGTAGGGCCTTTGCGCCGAAATCGCCGTCGGAAATCTGGGTAACCTTATCGCTTGCCATTATTTTCTCCTTGTATTTCATAGGGATAATTGTATGCAGAGTATATTGTATTTATCTTACAAAGGGAACCCTGCGCTGACAAGGAAAATCTTGTGCGCTCCGCCTTCCCCCCCCGAGACGAAAGACCAAAAATTACCAAGAGCCGCACCCCATTCTTGACAACCACCGAGCAGTCGCTATAAGGTAATCGGCATGCGTACACGAATCTGCCCATTCTGCAAGGAAGACATCCATTTCCAGGCCCTGGTCTGCCGGTATTGCAGGCGCGACCTGCCCCCGGTGGCGCGGCCTCGGAGGAAAAGTTCCCACGCCTGGCTGGCGGCGATCACCGTTGCGGGCATCATCGTCAGCGGTGCGGCCTTTCTCGCCGCCGAGTTCCTGCGGGAACGGAAAAACTGGCTCACCGAGCCGCCCCGGCCACCAGAATCGCAAAACCCGCCTGACTGACCAACCCGGCCTGGGAGTGCTCCATCTCCCGCAACGCCTCCGGCGGCTGGATCAGGCTGGAGCGTCTTTCCGCCACGACAAAACCGCACTCAGTCAGGCATTGCTCCACCTCGCTCAGCGCATAAAACCGGGCCTGTTGGTAGAACGGATGCCCAGCCTCTTTCTTTTGCCGGAGCATCCTGCCCCAAGGGCTGTCGGCCACAATGAGCCCCAGCACCAGATGCCCGCCGGGCTTGAGCACCCTCCGACACTCCCGCAGCACCGGATGGGGATCGACGAGAAAACAGAAAGTAAAGAGCAGCAGCACCGTCCGCATGCTCTGCCCGACATAGGGCAGAGCCTCCCCCACCGCCTGGCTCACCCGTACCCCCCGTTTTCCGGCAAAAGCCAGCGGAGCCAGGGCCGGATCAACCCCGAACTCCACGCCTAGGGCCTCGGCAAAGCGGCCCGGACCAACGCCGATCTCAAGCTTCGGCCCCAAAAGCGGCGTGGTCAGCTCTTGCAGGGCGGCGCACTCAATGGCAAAGAGCAGGCTGTTCTCAAACCAGGCATCATATTCCGCTGCCCGCTCGTCAAAAACCCCGGCTGCCTGCCGCCAGAACGGCTCCTTCCCCATACCTTTAACCTCCAGTCCTTAGCAGTCAGCTCTCAGCCCGGCTGTTTCCTTTTTCATAAATAATGGTTATGGTTACTTGCATTCGCTCCTGGTGAGCAAGAAAAAAATCATATCCCCCGGACACCCATTCCCATGCAGGCAGAAACAAAATCTCTCTTCCGGCAATCGCTCGTCAACCCCGAGCAATTCACCATCACCCTCGAACTGGTGCCCAGCCGGGGCGGGCACAGCCGGGAACACGACCGCACCTTGGAGCTGGCCGAAAAACTGGCCCGCGACCCGCGCATCCAGGCGGTGAGCATCACCGAAAACGCCGGCGGCCAGGCCGCCTTGTCCCCGGAGGTTCTGGGCCGCGAGATCCAGCAGATGGGCCTTGACGTCATTGTCCATTTTTCCAGCAAGGACAAGAACCGCAACCAGATGGAAAGCCTGCTCTTTGCCTGGGACCGACTGGGCATCCGCGACCTGCTGGTTATCACCGGCGATTATCCCCAGGAAGGCTACCAAGGCTGCCCAAAACCGGTCTTCGACCTTGGCTCGGTACATGTCCTGGATCTCATCTCCCGGATGAACCAGGGGAACTACGGCCCGGACCGGGGCCGGGGGGCCATCCAGCCCACCTCGTTTCTCATGGGCGTGGCCCTCTCCCCCTTCAAAAGGCTTGAGGCGGAGCTGCTGATGCAGTACGCCAAGCTCCACCGCAAGGCCGAGCGGGGCG
>CAYTVV010000137.1:0-5426 GCA_964441875.1 uncultured Desulfurivibrio sp. | reverse complement strand
TTTCCGCCTTTATCCCGACCAACGTTATCTCCATCACCGACGGTCAGGTATACCTTGAGCCCAACCTGTTCTTCGCCGGTGTTCGTCCCGCGATCAACGTCGGTCTCTCCGTATCCCGCGTAGGTGGTGCGGCCCAGGTTAAGGCCATGAAGCAGGTTGCAGGCACCCTGCGTCTGGATCTGGCCCAGTATCGTGAGCTCGCCGCGTTTGCCGGTTTTGGTTCCGATCTGGACGCTGCCACCCAGGCTCAGTTGACCCGTGGCGCTCGTCTGGTCGAAATCCTGAAGCAGCCCCAGTATCAGCCGCTGCCCATGGAAAAACAGATCTGCATCCTTTTCGCCGGTACCCGCGGCTATCTCGACACCCTGCCCATTGACTCTCTGGCGGAGTATGAGCAGCAGCTCTATGCCCATATCGAGAAAAACCAGCCGAGCATCTATGATGACCTGAAAGAAAAGCAAGCCATTGATGCCGCCCTGGAAGAGAAGATCAGGGCGACTCTGCAGGCTTTTGGGGAATCTTTCAAGGCTGCCAAGGGCCTTAAATAAGGGGGGTAAGGTCTCATGCCGAGCCTAAAAGATGTAAAAACAAAGATTGGTGGGGTAAAGAAAACTGCCCAGATCACCAAGGCCATGAATATGGTTGCTGCGGCCAAGCTTCGCGGGGCGCAGCAGAAGATGGAAGATTTTCGTTCCTATGCCGAGAAGTTCAACGCGGCCATGGGCAATCTTTCCTCGGCCATGGATTCCGGCGCGTTTCCCCTCATGGAGAAGCGTGAGGTCAAGACCGTGGAGATCCTGGTGGTCACCTCGGATCGCGGCCTGTGTGGAAGTTTTAACGCCCATATCATGAAGATGACCGACAAGCTCATTGCCAAGCTTGAGGGCGAGGGCAAGAAGGTTTCCCTGGTGTGTGTCGGCAAGAAGGGCGCCAGCTATTTCCGGAAAACCGGCAAGATTCGTCAGCGGTACACCGATCTGATGGGCACCTTCCAGATGTTCAATGCTCGGACCATCGCCCAGGATATTGCTGGAAACTTTTTGGCCGGTGACAGCGATGAAGTGCGGATTGTCTTCGGGAAATTCAAAAGCGTTGCCGTGCAGCGTCCTGCTGAGCAGATGTTTCTGCCCATCCAGCCGGATGCCGTGGCGGCAGTGGGGGCAACTTCTTCGGCTGCCGGTTCCTATATCTATGAGCCGAGCACCGAGGAAATCATGGAAGTGCTGCTGCCGCTCTACATGAATGTCATGGTTTACCATGCCATGCTTGAAGTCAGCGCCAGTGAGCATGCCGCCCGGATGAGCGCCATGGATAACGCCACCAACGCTTGTAAGGATATAATTCACAGCCTGACCCTGATTTACAACAAGGCGCGGCAGGCTGGTATCACCGCTGAATTGATGGATATTGTCGGCGGTGCCGAGGCTTTGAAGTAACCAGGTGAAATCAGGCTGATTCATTCAGCTGTCATAGATTGTCAACGTAAGTACTAGCTGAGGAGGCTTTGCAATGAGTGCAGCAAGAATTGGTAAAATTGTTCAGGTCATCGGACCTGTTGTTGACGTTGAGTTTGAGCCGGACAACCTGCCCGAGATCATGAATGCTCTACAGGTAAGCAACAAGGGTATCAGCGACGAGCCCGGCAACCTGATCATCGAGGTTTCCCTGCATCTTGGCGACAACGTTGTCCGTTGTGTTGCCATGGATCAGACCGACGGTCTGGTTCGCGGCCAGGAGTGCACGGATACCGGCAAGCCCATTGAGATCCCCTGCGGTGCTCCGGCCCTTGGCCGGATCATGAACGTGGTCGGTCGTCCGGTTGATGGCATGGGACCCATTGCTTCCGATAAAATGCGCACCATCCATCGCGCGGCCCCTGCTTTTACCGATCAGTCCACCGAGGTGCATGTTCTGGAAACCGGCATCAAGGTTATCGACCTGCTGGTTCCCTTCCCCCGTGGCGGCAAGATGGGGCTGTTCGGCGGCGCCGGTTGCGGCAAGACCGTTATCATGATGGAAATGGTAAACAACATCGCCATGCATCACGGCGGTATCTCGGTATTCTGCGGAGTTGGCGAGCGGACCCGTGAAGGAAACGATCTCTACCACGAGATGAAAGATTCCGGCGTTTTGCCGAAAGCTGCCTTGGTTTACGGGCAGATGACCGAGCCGCCAGGAGCCCGTTCTCGTGTTGCCTTGACCGGTTTGTCCGCAGCGGAGTACTTCCGTGATGAGGAAGGCCAGGACGTGCTCTTCTTCGTTGACAACATCTTCCGTTTTACCCAGGCCGGCGCCGAGGTTTCCGCGCTTCTTGGCCGTATTCCTTCGGCGGTTGGTTATCAGCCCACCCTGGCCACCGATCTCGGCGCGCTCCAGGAGCGGATCACCTCCACCAACAAGGGTTCCATCACCGCTGTCCAGTGCGTTTACGTACCGGCTGACGACTTGACCGACCCGGCTCCGGCCACCACCTTTGCCCATCTGGACGGAACCGTTGTTCTTTCCCGGCAGATCGCCGAGCTTGGCATCTACCCGGCGGTTGATCCCCTGGACTCCACCTCCCGTATTCTCGATCCCAATGTTTTGGGTGAAGAGCATTACCTGGTGGCTCGCGGCGTGCAGACCAGCCTCCAGAAGTACAAAGACCTCCAGGATATCATCGCAATTCTTGGTATGGACGAGCTCTCCGAAGAGGACCAGACCCTGGTTACCCGCGCTCGGAAGATCCAGCGTTTTCTGTCTCAGCCCTTCACCGTTGCGGAGACCTTCACCGGCATGGCCGGCAAGTACGTCAAGGTTGCCGACACGGTCCGTGGCTTCAAAGAGATCCTGGAAGGCAAACACGACGAGCTGCCCGAGACCGCTTTCTACATGGTAGGCAGCATTGAAGAGGCGGTTGAGAAGGCCAACAAAGAGAAGGCCGCTGCTTAAGGAACTGACTGACTTGCCGGACCCTTGGCGGTCCGGCAAGGACTTGAGGATTACCCATGGCTGAAAAATTAAAGTTGGAAGTGGTAACTCCCAAAGGGGCTGTAGTGAGCCAGGAGGTTGACATTGTCACCGCTCCTGGTTACGGCGGTGAATTTGGTGTTCTTGCCAACCATGCGCCTTTTTTGAGCACGATCAAGACAGGTGTCCTGACCTTCAAGACAGGAGCCCAGGAAGAAACCCTGATGGTGAGTGGCGGGTTTTGTGAAGTGTCCAATAACAAGCTGACCTTTCTTGTTGAATCCGCGGAACGTGGGACAGATATTGATGTCGAGCGTGCGATGCGGGCCAAGGAGCGGGCGGAGAAGCGCCTGGCGGAAGCACAGGCCCAGAAGGAAAGGTTCGATCGAACCCGTGCCGAGGCGGCCTTGCAAAGGGCCTTGAGTCGGCTGAAGGTTGCCGAGAGGAAAAAAGCTTCCTGAGAAGAAAAAAAGAAAGATCCTGGTAATTAAAAAGCCGCTCGGCAACGAGCGGCTTTTTTTATCGGCAATGGGGAGGGGAACCCCTTACTGTTTTTCGCTGAGATTTGCCTCGACAACAAAAGAACCATTCGCGGTTTCGAAGGGGATAACAATGGTTGGCGCTTTGGAATAATAGGAGATTTCCACCCCCTTGCCAACAACCATGTTGGGGGTGGCAAGTTCGAACCTGTGATCAAGCTTGGCCAATTGGGCTTTGGCGCCGCCGCAGATCATATTGGTCAGTTCGCCGACCGCGTCAACAACCTCATCGTCAATCTTCTCTTTGGGCTCTTCCATCAGCATGTTGGCGACAATTTTCAGGATGCATTTTTCCGTAAAACTCACGATCATGGAGCCGGTGATCTCCTCGGAGGTCATGCCGATGATGCCGGTGACCTCACCATACGAGGTGGTTCCGTCTTTCAACCGAGGTTTTTGCGGAGTTACCTGGGTTTGCGCCATTGTTTCCAGAACATTTTTGGCGGCAGTTAAAAATGGATTAATGAATTCTGCTTTCATGGAATATTTCGCTCGCGGTTTTTCTGCTAATTATTACGGCCTAGTTGTTTCAGATTGCGGGATATCCCCTGAATTGTCAAGCGTATTTGGTTCAGTTTTGACCAATTTCGTAGGTATTTCCTTCGGTTGGGCAGGAAGGAGAGTGATACAAATGGCAAGATGGAGAATTTATGCATGAAATGCTTTTGAAAACATATTACCTTGTATGGGTTGTAGGCTAACTCGTCGTTATTATGATAAATATCGGTACTTGTACCGATGGGCTTTAATTTTCCGGGTAGGAGGCAGTGATGGAGGCAAAAGAAAGGATGAACATTTCCCGTCAATTTTCGCGGGAATTGCCCGTTGCCGGGCGGGTCACGAATTTTGACGAGGTTGTTTCCGGCTATGAGGCCGAGGCTGCCCAGCTTGAGGCGGAGCGGTGCCTGCAATGCAAAAAACCAAAATGCCGGGAGGCCTGCCCCGTCCACAATGATATCCCCGGCTTTATCAAGCTGTTGCGGGAAGGCAAGATCGAGGAGGCGTATTGGCTGGATCGCCAGACCAACTCGCTGCCCGCCATTTGTTCGCGGGTCTGCCCCCATGAGTTCCAGTGCGAGGGGCACTGCATTCGGGGGAAAAAGGGTGAGCCGGTGGCCATTGGCATGCTCGAACGCTACATCGTCGATTGGATGGTGGCCAACAACAAGAACCTGCTCCAGGCCTGCGCCCTGCCCAGAGATAAAAAGGTGGCCATTGTCGGCTCCGGCCCGGCCGGCATGTCGGTGGCCTATTATCTGGCTCATTTAGGGTATCACTGCACCATCTTCGAGAGCCTGCCGGTTTCCGGCGGCATGCTGGCCGTGGGCATCCCCGCCTACCGTCTGCCGAGGCCGATCATTGAGGCGGAATTTGAGGCTCTGCGTAACTGCGGGGTGACCATGGTCAACAATCTCACCATCGGCAAGGATAAGAGCTTGCAGGATTTGAAGAACGAGGGCTTTGCCGCAGTATTCCTCGGGCCTGGGGCGCATGCCAGCCGCAAGCTCGGCGTAGAGGGCGAGGAACTTGCGGGTGTACTCCACGGGGTCGATTATCTCCGCCGGGTCAATATCGGCGAGAAGCTTAACCTTGGCCGCAACGTGGTGGTGGTGGGCGGCGGCAACGTGGCCATCGACTGTGCCCGCACCGCACTCCGTACCGGTTCGGATCAGGTGTTTATCCTCTACCGCCGGACAAAAGCGGAGATGCCTGCGGCCCAGGCCGAGATTCATCATCTGGAAGAGGAGGGCGTGCGCATCGAGATGCTGGCCGCTCCGGTGAAAATCCACGGCGAAAACGGGCGGCTCACCAAGATCGAGTGCCTGCGGATGAAGCTCGGCGAGTGCGACGCCTCGGGCCGCTGCCGACCGGAGGTGGTCGAAGGCTCCAACTTCATGATCGAGGCGGACGCCATCATCCCGGCCATCAGCCAGGATG
>CAYTVV010000136.1:0-5461 GCA_964441875.1 uncultured Desulfurivibrio sp. | reverse complement strand
TGCTCAAGCCCGCCCTCCAGGCCGGGTCGCTGCGCTGCATCGGCTCGACCACCTACGAGGAATACAAGAACTACATCGAAAAGGACCGCGCCCTGTCCCGGCGCTTTCAGAAGATCGACGTCGAGGAACCCAGCGTGGCCGAGACCTACGCCATCCTGCAAGGGTTGCTGCCTCGCTACGAGGCGCATCACGGCATTACCTACTCGACTGCGGCGGTAAGGGCCACGGCGGAACTGGCCAGCCGGTATATCTCCGACCGCTTTCTGCCGGACAAGGCCATTGATGTGCTGGACGAGATCGGCGCCGCCTTCCGTCTGGCCGCACGGCCAACGGATAAACGGCGCACAGTGACGGTGCGCGATGTGGAAAAGGTGGTGTCCCGCCTGGCCAGGATTCCGGCGAGAAGTCTCAGCGGCTCCGATCTGACCCATCTTCGGGAGCTGGACACGGTTTTGCAGAAAAATATCTTTGGTCAGGATCAGGCGATCAACGCCCTGGTCACTGCGGTGAAACGCTCCAGGGCCGGGCTCAAGCAGACGGAAGGGCCCACCGGCTCCTTCCTCTTTGCCGGGCCCACCGGGGTCGGTAAGACCGAGGTCGCCAAGCAGCTTGCCGCCGCGATGTCCGTGCATTTCGAACGGTTCGACATGAGCGAGTACATGGAAAAACATGCGGTTTCCCGGCTCATCGGCGCGCCCCCAGGCTATGTCGGCTTCGACCAGGGCGGGTTGCTCACCGACGCCATCCGCAAGCATCCGTACAGCGTGCTCCTGCTCGACGAGATTGAAAAGGCCCACCCGGACCTGTTCAGCATCCTGTTGCAGGTCATGGATCACTCGACCCTCACGGACAATGCCGGGCGTAAGGCGGATTTCCGTAATGTGATCCTGATCATGACCACCAATGCCGGGGCCCGGGAGCTGAGTGAGCGGACCATCGGCTTTACCGGGGACAGCCGGGGCCGAAACGACCGGGCCTTGAAAAATCTCTTTTCCCCGGAGTTTAGAAACCGGCTGGACGCGACCATCACCTTCAACCCCTTGGATGCCGTGCTCATGGAACGGATCGTGGACAAGATGATCGCGGAGCTGCAAGGGCAACTGGCCGAGCGGAGAGTGACGATCAGCCTCAGCCCCGCCGCCCGGACCTGGCTGGCCACCAAAGGCTATGAGCCGGAATTCGGGGCGCGGCCCTTGAGGCGTCTTATCCTGCAAGAGGTGGGGGATGCCTTGACCGAAGAGCTGCTCTTCGGCCGGTTGGTCAAGGGGGGCAGCGTGCGGATCGGGGTCAAGGCCGACAAGCTGACCTATCTGTACGAGGGCAAAGGCCGAGAAAAGAAGGAAGAGAAGCCGCAAAAGGCTGCCCGCCGAAAATAATGCGAACTTTTTTTCAGGGGGGTTGTCTTAAAAAAAAGGGGTGGCGCACAGCAGAAAGGCTGCGGTGCGCTGTTTTCATATCCAGCAAGAGCGAGCAGAGGGGAGGAGCGTTGAGCGTATGGGCGATGCAATGAAGTGGCGGAATTTTTTGGTGAGCGGGTTGTGTCTGGTGGCGCTTGTGGCCTGCAATAAGCAAAAACCCGAGACCAAGGGTGCTGAGCAGGCTGCGGCCGGGGCGGAGGGCGGGGTCCAGCAGGCGGCCAAACCTGCCGGGGCAATCAAGGGGCAGGCCAAGGAGGTTCTCTCCGGCGGCGGGTTTACCTATGTGCTTATTGGTGCGGAAAAGGGAGACACCTGGGTGGCGGTGCCGGAGACCAAGGTTGCGGTGGGTGAGGCGTGTACCGTTGCCGAGGGGCAGGTCATGCAGAATTTCCCCAGCAAGAGCCTGAACCGAACCTTTGCCGAGATTGTTTTTTCTCCAGGGATTGAAGGCAAAAAATCAGAGATAGGCGGTGACGCCCATGGCGGAGAAGCTGCCGCCCCTGCTCCTGCGGCAAAGTCTGCAACGCATGGAGCCGCAGCGCCTGCGGGCGCTTTCGGCGCAGCTATGCAGAAGGAAGGCGGCGCCGCGACACCCGCACCTGCCGCCTCTGGCGAAACGGCTCCGGGCAGCGGCAAGGCCGTGGTGCCTTTTGTGGAATTGAAGATTGCCAAGGCCACCGGCGGGAACGGTTTTACCGTTGCGGATGTTTTCGGCAAAGCCGCGGGCTTGAACGGCAAAAAGGTAAAAATCAAGGCGCAGGTGGTCAAATTTTCTCCCGAGATCATGGGGAAAAACTGGCTGCATCTCCAGGATGGTACCGGCGATCCCTTGAAGAATACCCATGACCTGGTGGTGACCACGACGGGTAAGGCGGCAAAGGGAGATATCGTTACGGTGGAAGGTGTGCTTGCCGCGGATAAGGATTTTGGCTCCGGCTATAAGTATGCGGTCATTGTTGAAGACGTGACCGTTACCCGTTAACCGCAAATCATGCGGGACATTTCTTCTTCCCCCAAGAGGGTCGCCATCGTCGGTCCGGGTGCCCTGGGCTGCCTGTTGGCGACCACCCTCTGTCGGACATGTGGAGATATCTGGGTGCTGGACCATGACAGCCAACGGGCTGCCCTGCTCCAGCACTCGGGTCTTACCCTTGAGCGTGCCGGGCGTATTGAACATTTTCCGATCCAGGCCACTGCCGATGCCCAGGAAATCGGGCCGGCGGACCTGGTTTTGCTTTGCGTCAAATCCCCGGCCCTTACCCTGACTCTTCCTTCCCTTTTCCCCTTGCTCACGAAAAAGACCCTGCTGCTTGCCTGGCAAAACGGCATCGGTCATCTGCCGGTTTTGCTGGGCGCACAGCTTCCCTGTGCCGTGGCCCTGGCGGTTACTTCCCTGGGCGCACATCTGGCGGGGCCGGGACGGGTGCGGTTCGGCGGCGCGGGTGCAACCAGCCTCGGGTTTCTTGATGAAGCTTCGCCGGAAGCACAGCTGGCCTTGCAGGAGGCTGCGGAACTTTTTCGCGTGGCCGGTCTGGAGGTGCGGGTTGAGGCCGACATCCTGGCCCAGGTTTGGAACAAGCTTCTGGTCAATGTGGGGATCAATGCCCTCACTGCTCTCCATAACTGCAAAAACGGCGCGCTTTTGGAGAATGG
This sequence comes from uncultured Desulfurivibrio sp., assembly GCA_964441875.1. Lineage (GTDB taxonomy): Bacteria > Desulfobacterota > Desulfobulbia > Desulfobulbales > Desulfurivibrionaceae > Thiovibrio. The sequence continues at coordinate 2,390 of CAYTVV010000136.1, read as the reverse complement.
CGAGGCACTTGCATTGATGCGGGCGGCCGTGCTGGAAGCGGCCAGCGTCGCCCAGGCCAAGGGGATTGCCATTGCCCCGGAGCCGGTGGCCAGGACCATCGCGGTCTGCCAGGCCACCGCAGGCAATATCTCCTCCATGCTCCAGGATGTGCGGGGCAACAGGCGTACCGAAATCGAGGCCATCAACGGCGCCGTGCTGGAAGAGGCGAAGCGGCTGGGGATTCCGGCCCCGGTCAACGCGGAACTTTTTGCTGCGGTAAAGGCTTTGGAAAAAGGGTATCTGCCGGGATAAAGGAAGCCCTTTGTCGTGCTTTTGTCGTGATTCTCCTTGACAACTTCCTGTATTTTAATAAAAATGCTAAGTTTCGTGGTTGCCGTGCAGCCTGTTCTTTCCCACCGAAAATCATGAGGACTTGAAATGTCAAATTATCTCTTTACCTCGGAGTCTGTTTCCGAAGGCCATCCGGACAAGGTTGCCGACCAGATCTCGGATGCGATTCTTGATGCTATCCTGACCCAGGACAAGCACGCCAGGGTCGGTTGCGAAACCCTGGTCACCACCGGCATGGCCATCATCGCCGGCGAGATCACCACCTCGGCTTGGGTGGACATGCCCCAGGTGGTGCGGGAAACGGTGCGGGAGATCGGCTACAATTCATCGGAGATGGGGTTTGACTGGCAATCCTGCGCCGTGCTCACCAGCATTGACAAGCAGTCCGCCGATATCGCCATGGGCGTCAACGAGGGCACCGGCATTGACCTGGACCAGGGCGCCGGCGATCAGGGGCTGATGTTCGGTTTTGCCTGCGACCAAACCAAGGTGCTGATGCCCATGCCCATAACCTATGCCCACCGGCTCATGAAGCGGCAGGCCGAGGTGCGCAAGGCAGGGCTTCTGCCTTGGCTGCGGCCGGACGCCAAGAGCCAGGTCACCATTGAATATGAAAATAAGAAGCCCAAGCGGGTCGAGGCCATTGTCCTCTCCACCCAGCACTCCCCGGAGGTTGACTACGAGGATCTCAAGGAAGGAGTGATGGAGGAGATCATCAAGAAAATAATTCCGGCCGAGATGGTGGACAGCAACACCAAGTATTTCATCAATCCCACCGGGCGTTTTGTTATCGGCGGGCCGGTGGGCGACTGCGGCGTAACCGGCCGTAAGATCATTGTTGATACTTACGGCGGCATGGGCTCCCACGGCGGCGGCGCTTTTTCCGGCAAGGACCCTTCCAAGGTCGACCGTTCTTCCTCCTACATGGGCCGCTATGTGGCCAAGAATCTGGTGGCTGCGGGGATCGCCACCGAGATCGAGGTGCAGATCGCCTATGCCATCGGCATTTCCAAGCCGGTTTCCATCAATGTCAACTCATTCGGCACCGGCAAGATCAGCGATGAGCGGATCAGGCAGCTCATTAACGAGCATTTTGACCTGCGGCCCAAGGCCATCATCCAGCATCTTGACCTTTTGCGCCCGATCTACAAAAAGACCGCAGCCTACGGCCACTTCGGCCGGGAGCGGGAAGAGTTTACCTGGGAGCGCACCGACAAGGCCGAGGCTTTGAAAGATGCCGCCGGAATCAAATGTAAATAATCACGACCCACCCTGCGCCAAGGCGCACTCAGGAGAAAACAAACGATGAAGGCACCAGCAAAAAAAGCACCAGTAAAGAAGGCTCCGGCCAAAAAACAGGGCGATTTCAAGGTTGCGGATATGGGTCTGGCCGATTGGGGCCGCATGGAGATCAAGATCGCGGAAACCGAGATGCCCGGCCTCATGGCCCTGCGCGAGGAGTTCGGCAAGAAGAAGCCCCTCAAGGGCGCACGGATCTCAGGCTCTCTGCACATGACCATCCAGACTGCGGTTTTGATCGAGACCCTGGTTGCCCTGGGCGCCCAGGTGCGTTGGGCTTCCTGCAACATCTTCTCCACCCAGGACCACGCCGCCGCCGCCATTGCCGCGACAGGCGTTCCGGTCTATGCCTGGAAGGGCGAAACCATCGAGGAATACTGGTGGTGTACGGAAAAGGCCCTGACCTGGCCGGACGGCAATCCGCCCAACATGATTTTGGACGACGGCGGCGATGCCACCCTGCTGGTGCATAAGGGCGCCGAGTTCGAGAAGGCCGGCAAGGTGCCTGCGGCCAAGAAGAGCGACAACGAGGAATGGCAGGCCGTGTTGGCCGTGCTCAAGCAGGACTTTGCCGCGGACAAGAAGAAATGGACCGCCGCTGCCAAGGCCATCCGCGGCGTAACCGAGGAAACCACCACCGGAGTGCATCGCCTCTACCAGATGGAAAAGGCAGGCGGCCTGTTGTTCCCGGCCATGAACGTCAATGACTCGGTGACCAAGTCCAAGTTCGACAACCTCTACGGCTGCCGCGAATCGTTGA
>CAYTVV010000135.1:0-5468 GCA_964441875.1 uncultured Desulfurivibrio sp. | reverse complement strand
ATTGCAGCGACTGCGGCGAGGTGCTCAACGACGAAACCATCATGGGGCGGATCACTGCCCTGTTTGAAAAAGAAGGGGCAGACGCCTGGTTCAGCCATGATCTGGCCGATTTCATCGGGTCTGACCCCAAATGCCGGAAATGCGGCAGCACCGAGTTCATTAAAGAAGAAGATATCCTGGATGTCTGGTTCGATTCCGGGGTGAGTTATGCCGCCGTGTTGGAGGAGCGGGCAGAGCTTGCCGCTCCGGCCGATCTGTATCTCGAAGGCAGCGACCAGCATCGTGGCTGGTTCCAGAGCGCACTTCTCGCTTCGATAGGCACCCGGGGTATCCCGCCATACAAAGCCGTGCTCACCCACGGTTTTGTCGTGGACGGCCAGGGCAAGAAGATGTCCAAGTCCATCGGCAACGTCATTGCCCCGGAGGAGATCATCAAGAAATACGGGGCCGAGATCCTGCGCCTCTGGGTGGCTTCCGAGGATTACCGCGACGATATTAAGATCTCCGACACCATCCTCCAGCAGCTGGCCGATGCCTATCGCAAGATCCGCAATACGGTGCGCTTCATCCTCGGCAATCTCTACGATTTCGATCCGGCCACGGACACGGTGCCGGATAGCGAGATGGACGAGCTGGACCGCTGGGCTCTTTATCAGTTTGAGCTTTTAAAGATGAAGGTGCTCAAGGGCTACGAGGTTTTTGAGTTCCACCCCGTGTTCCACGGCTTGACCAATTTCTGTACGGTGAGCATGAGCGCCTTGTATCTGGATGTGCTTAAGGATCGGCTCTACACCCTGCCCGCCAATTCCCGCGAACGGCGAGCCGCCCAGACCGCGCTCTATGAGATCGTCGATGGCCTGACCCGGCTCATGGCTCCGGTCCTTACCTTCATGGCCGCCGAGGTCTGGGATTTTCTGCCCGGTAAAGTTAAGCGTGAGGACGATGTCTGCGTCGCCCTGTTCCCGGAACTGAAACCGGAAAGGGTTGAGGATAAGGCACTGGCCGAGAAGTGGGACAGGGTGTTGAAGGTGCGGGGCGAATTGACCAAGGCCCTGGAGATTGCCCGGCGCGACAAGGTCATCGGTCACTCCCTGGAGGCGGAGGTGGTAGTGGCTGCCGGGGGCGAACTGGGCGAATTTCTCGCCACCAATTGGGAAACCCTGCAAAGTGTGGCCATTGTTTCCCGGATGGAGCTGATGGCCTCCCTGCCGGAGCCGGGTTTTGTCAGCACCGAATTGCCGGAACTCTCCGTGCTGGTGCGCTCGGCTAGGGGTGAAAAATGTGAGCGTTGTTGGCTGCGTTCCGAAGAGTTGGGCAGCGATACCGAACATCCCAGCCTCTGCCCCCGTTGTACCACCGTGGTGGTGGCGCATTGAAAAAGTCCGACTCGCCCGTTATACCGTTGGCTTGGCTGCTGGTGGTGGTTGTTCTCGATCAGGCAACCAAGGCCCTGGTCATGGACCGGTTTGCCATGTTTGAGTTGCTGCCCGTCATCCCGGGTCTGTTCGATCTGACCTATCTCACCAATACCGGGGCTGCCTTCGGCATGTTGGCCGGAGCCAAGAGCGTCTGGCGGCAGGTGTTCTTTGTCGGTGTGGCCGTGGCCGCCATCGGGGTGATGGTGTTTTCCTACCGGCAGTTTCGCAGCCAAGGCAGGATTTTTGTCCACGCCATCGGCCTGATCGCCGGGGGCGCGGTGGGCAATCTCATCGACCGGTTGCGCTTTGGCGCAGTGGTGGATTTTTTGTATTTTCACCTCGGAACCCATTACTGGCCTGCCTTCAATGTGGCGGACTCGGCCATTACTGTTGGTGTCGGCCTGTTTATTCTGGGCACCATATTGTATCCGCCGCAGGAAAGTGAAAAAGGCCAATAGTTAATAATAACAAACAGGTAAACCCCCGGCTTTGCCGGGAGATTCATAAAGGTTCCTGATTAGCGTTAATCTTCCGCAAATTCCCTCGCCCTTGAGGGAGAGGGTTAGGGAGAGGGTGGAAAGCCACCGTTTACCCCCTCACCCCGGCCCTCTCCCCCAATGAAGCGGGGGAGAGGGAGATTTCGCATGGCTTTCCGCATGTACAAATTACGTCTTGCGGAAGATTAGCGCTAATCAGATAATAGATTGATATAATAAGAAAAAAAATATTGGAGTTCGGTATGGCAGACCAAAAAATAGCGGTTCTTTTTCCAGGGCAGGGCTCCCAGTTTTTGGGCATGGGCAAGGAATTTCTTGAAACGGACTCCGAGGCCCGCGCCCTCATGGCCATGGCGGAAAAGATCAGCGGCTTCCCGCTCACCCGCCTCTGTCAGGACGGCCCCATGGAGGAGCTGACCCGCACCGTGCATCTGCAGCCGGCCATGACCGTGATGAATCTCATCTGTTGGCAGGCCTTGGCCAAGGCCGGAGTGAAACCGGCATTTTTTGCCGGTCACAGCCTGGGCGAGTACGGAGCGCTTGCCGCCGCCGGGATCGTGAGTCCCGAGGATACCCTGGGTCTGGTCACCGAACGCGGCCGCTTGATGGAGCGCGAGGCTGCCGCAAATCCCGGCGGCATGCAGGCCGTGGTGAAGCTGCCCATCGAGGCGGTGCGCGGGATCGTGGAAAGCGCCAAGGCTGCCGGCAAGATCACCGTGGCCAACCACAACTCCGCCGGACAGATCGTGATCTCCGGCGAGGAAGCGGCCCTTGCCGTTGCCGCGCCCTTGGTCAAGGAGAAGGGCGGCAAGGCGATTCCCCTCAAGGTGAGCGGCGCCTGGCACAGCGAGCTGATCGCCGGTGCGGTCCCGGATTTCGAGGCGGCCATGGCCAAGGTGACCTTCAACGCCCCGGCCACGCCGGTCCTTTTCAACGTCACTGCCGCTTCCGAGAGCGACCCTGCCGCGATCCGGCAGATCATGGCGCGGCAGATCGCCTCCACCGTCCGCTGGTTGGAGATCGTGGAGAAGCTGATGGCCGAAGAGGTGCGGGTCTTTATCGAGGTAGGCCCCAAGACGGTGCTCACCGGGCTTTTGGGCAAGATCATCCCGCCTGACTACGAACACCGCTGCTTCCAGTTCGATACCCCCGAGGGGCTGGCCAGAATGCTGGAAGCGCTGTAAGGAAACCGCAAGTCTGAAGGGAGAAAGGCGGGAAATCCTGTTCGGGTTCCCGCTTTATTTGCCTCTCCATTCCAATACTCCCCTGCTTCTCCCCGGGCATACCAGCAATACCCGTATTTTTTTCAGCATTGACAATCTGTTAGGTGCATGCGATTGTAGCTGACGGTGCATATGTTGCCCAGAAATTGCGGCGAAACAGCGGGCGAATAATAATTCGCACGGTTTATCCGTATTCCGCATAACATCCCATATTGCCCCGCAATCAGGAAAAATAAAGCATACAAGGTGTCAGGGTTGGCCTTGCTTCCCCTTTCTTGGGGGAAATAAGATGATAGCCCTGAGCAAAAGAGGAAATCCGTATAATAACTAATGTTATAATTTTAATGGGCGAAGGAAAGCATAGTGGAGAAAATACCCCTCAAAGACATATTTGATTCTGTAGAAAAACTAATAAGATACTTGATTACTGGAGTATTATTTGTAATTTTACTTCGTCTTTCAAATCCACAATTATTTAGCGATTATATTGAAGTTAAAGCCAACAATACGGTTGTTTTATTTTTCATTGTCTTAACGATTGGAATTACAATTTATTCAATTAACACATTATTTCTAAGGTTTAGCTTTGAAATACTTGCATACAAACTGAAAATATCTCCAGTATCAAAATATACGAAAAACAATTCAATATGTCTTTATTTGTATGCAATATCAAAGCTATTAATAGATAGAAGTGAAAATAAATTTTATCCAAAAGGATACATGCAATATCTTTGGGCAATATGTCATTACTTGTTAATATTGTCAGAATTAATAATTTTATTTAGTATCTTTAATGAAGAAAAATCATATATTTATTTGCACAAAGACACCTTTAAATGTTTTGGCATTATTCTTTTAATACTATCATCTATTCATTACTTTTACCTGCAGTCACTAGAAAAAAAGCTAATGCAAAATTCAAACATAAAATCCATTAACAATAAATATAAAGAATAATTATAACAAACGGGTCAACTTGACCGCGTTAACGGTGGCGGCGCTGTCGCGGTAAATTCATTGGCGCGGTCAAGTTACCCTTGGCGTTGTGCGTAAAAATAACGAGGAGTCAAAATGAAGTTCGGGAAGATTACCAAATTAAATCTTCGAGAAGTTTGGCCGAAAGAAGCTTCAGATTTTACCCCATGGTTGGCTGAAAATATTACGGCTTTGGGAGAAGCTCTTGGCATTGAGTTGGAATTACAGAGCAGAGAAGCGGCTGTAGGAGATTTCTCCCTTGATTTACTCGCAAAAGACTTAGGGTCAGGCCGGACCGTAATAATAGAGAATCAACTCACCCAAACAGATCATGACCATCTAGGAAAGTTACTCACTTACGCTGCTGGCTTCAGCGCATCAACCGTTATCTGGGTTGCTGAAACAATTAGGGATGAGCATAGGCAGTCACTTGAATGGTTAAACCAAAGAACTGACGAGGAAACTCAATTTTTTGGTGTGGTAATAGAGGTTTTTAAAATTGACGATTCAAAGCCAGCATATAGTTTCAATCCTGTGGTTTTTCCCAATGAGTGGCAAAAATCAAAGAAACGCGAAGCCACTACAAATGTATCTTCTAAGGGCGAGGCTTATCGCAATTACTTTCAATCGCTTATTGACGAACTTAGAGAAAATCATCGGTTTACAAACGCAAAGATTGGGCAACCTCAAAATTGGTATACCTTTTCATCTGGCTTTAGCAATATTCCCATCGGTGCAGTGTTTGCTATGGGCGGGAAAACCCGCGTTGAGCTTTATATCGATGTCCAGGATGGAGAAAAAAATAAAGCCATTTTTGACAAACTGCATGAACAGAAAGATTTGATTCAAAAAGAATATGGCAGCACTCTGGAGTGGGAAAGACTTGACGACAAAAGAGCGTCCCGCATAGCCATTTATCGGGATGGGGCAATTGAAAGCAGTGAAGAGGTATTATCTGAGATCAAACAATGGCACATAGAGCATTTGTTGAAATTCAAAAAAACGTTCACCCCATTTCTTAAAAACGCTTTGAAATCAACAAAAAACATCGCACAACCAGACGCTTAACCTGGCCGCGAGAACGTCGGCGGCGCTGACACGGCAAATTCAGGTGGCGCGGTCAGGTTAGCCTAGAGTTAGGCCCTGGCCGAATCTATTCACACCCGTAAGGAAATTTTCCACAATGGACATCCCACGGATATTCAACATCACTGAGAGTGCTCACCGCATCCACAACCCGATCACGCCCGAAAAGCTCGCCACGCTCGGCGCGGCGCTGCGTCTGGAATCGGGGGCGCGAGTGCTCGACCTCGGCAGCGGTTCGGGGGAGATGCTGTGCACCTGGGCACGCG
>CAYTVV010000134.1:0-5484 GCA_964441875.1 uncultured Desulfurivibrio sp. | reverse complement strand
CTCGGTGTTGATCACCTCCCGGTCGCGCAGGGGATCGATGCTGCCGTCCACATGCACGATGTTTTCGTCTTCAAAGCAGCGGATCACATGGGCGATGGCGTCCACCTGGCGGATATGGCCGAGGAACTGGTTGCCCAACCCTTCGCCTTTGCTTGCCCCGCTCACCAGCCCGGCAATATCGACGAATTCCATCTGGGCGTGGACCTTGACTTTGGTCTTGGCCATCTCGGCCAGGATGTCGAGGCGGGCATCCGGAACCGGCACCATGCCCACGTTGGGTTCGATGGTGCAAAACGGATAATTGGCCGACTCGATGCCAGCCGAGGTAAGCGCATTGAAGATGGTAGATTTGCCGACATTGGGCAGGCCGACGATGCCACAGCGAAAGCCCATGGGGAAAAGTCCTTATTGGTACGGGTCAATAAAAAAGGAGTCAGGAAATGACCGGAAATTGTGAGCAGTATATAATGATTTCTTTGCAATGCGGCAAGGGTTGTTTACAATCCAGGCACTAAATCCCCCTTAATCAGGCGCAAATACCATGGCTGCTCCCGAAAAAATCATCCGGATAGATTCCCTTTTTGCCGAGCTGTTTAAAAAAAGGCAGTGGGACAAGCGTTTGGCCCTGCACGCGGTATTTAAGAACTGGCCGCAGGTTGTCGGTCCGGAGATCGCGGAACGGACCGAACCGCAGGTGATTCGCGGCACGGTGCTCTGGATCGCGGTTTCCGACTCGGTCTGGATGCAGCAGCTGCATCTGCAAAAGCAGGCCTTGCTCGAACAGATCAATGCGAATGTACGGGGCTCCGAGAAGATAAGCGATATTCGTTTTCAGATAGACGCCGTTCTGGGCGAGGAAAAAATGGTTGCGGAGAGTCCGAAGCCGGTCGCTTCACCACAGCCGATTGATCCGGAAGAGCAGAAGGGTTTTGAGGGGATGATCGCCGCCATCGGCGATGGAGAATTGCGCACCCGTCTGCTCGCCCTGTGGCGAAAAGCCCACCGATAAGCCTTGCTGGCCGTGAAGGTTGCAGGGCCTCGGTTTGTTCGGAGGCGGCAAACGTGGTTTCTTCTGTGTAATGAATCAGTGGGGGAATTCCGCCGAGAGGCGGCGGTGGCGAGGTACTTTCAGGTGTGAAGGGGAGAGGGAAAAGACGAAGCTCGTGGTTTGTTTTCAGGTCGCGTTTGGCGAGGAATCTTCGATGGAACAAATGGCAAGGTAGCGTTCGAGGTTTTCCCGATCTGTACCCTTCAGCGTGAATTGGATGCCGAATTCCCTGGTCTCCTGGTCAATCTCGATAACTCGGCGGACAAGGGCTTCTGGCGCCGTAGCTTTTTCTTCGAAATCGCCAAATCGTAAGCGGAGGGTCATGCTGAGCGGGCTGAGTTTGTCGCCTTTTCGGATGTGTTCGGAAAATTTCCCCACCAGCCTTGCGCCTTCGATGGAGATATTCTTTATTGTGCCATGATTGAGATACTGACTTGCCTTGCGGGTGAAGGTTGCAACGGAGCGCGAACTTGTTGCATAGCGGGGATATCTTCTCCGTTGGACGGAAATAATTGATGTGGGGAAGAGCACTCCCAGTTCGCTACTGGTTTCAAGCACGGGAGTGGCGTGAAAGCCTCGCATGGGCTGGTTCGGGTGCTGGTACAGGAGCAGGCATGGGTCTTTGGGGGCCTGGAAAGGGGTGTCTTTGGAAAAAAGAATAAGTGGTTCCGCCTCTTTGGTGAATATCTCGGCTGGCGTGAGCTTCTGCGGATTCAGCCCTTTTTGAAAAAGGGTCACAGGGGTTCGTTGGCCAATAAGCCTGATGATTTCTTCTCCAACGACCTTGGGGTCATCGGACCAAAGCTCTTGCATGCAAGGCCCCCTTCGGGCAGGAACGGTGAATGATCTTCGGGTGTAAACTAATCCACCCGTATAGCAAATAAGAAGCACTATATAGCTATATTTGCAACGCTTGTAAAGCACGGGCTGAAAAATATAGGAAAGAGTTTCTTGCAGGAGTTAGGATTATTTCTCCGTGTCAAGCAACAGGGTGACCGGGCCATTGTTTACAAGGGATACGGCCATCATGGCCTGGAATTTGCCGGTGGCCACGGTGATTTGTCTTGTACGGATTTCGTGGATGAACTGTTCGTAGAGGTGCGCTGCTTCTGCCGGTGGCGCGGCGGTGGAATAGGATGGGCGTCTTCCCTTGCGACAGTCGCCGAACAGGGTGAACTGGGAAACCACCAGCATCTCTCCGTGTGTTTCAAGCAGGGAGAGATTCATGAGCCCCTGCTCGTCATCGAAGATGCGGAGATTGGCAATCTTATCGGCCAGGAGCGCGGCGTCCTGCTCTGAGTCGTTTTTGCCGACGCCGAGAAGGACAAGAAGCCCAGGCCCGATGGCGCCGCAGAGCTGGTCGTCTACGCAAACGGAGGCTTGGCTTACCCTTTGCACTACGGCGCGCACGGAATCTTCTCCTGATCTTCTAGATGAACCGGGCTGAGATTGCCCAGGGAATATTGCAGGATGGCTGTTGCCGCAAGGGTTGCCGTCTCGGCCCGCAGAATGCGCGGCCCCAAGGAGACGGGGATAAAGCTTTCCTGTCGGGCACAGGCAACCTCTGTTGCGCTGAACCCGCCCTCCGGGCCGAGGAGGAACAAGACGGAGCGGCAATCTGTTGCCTGATCGGCAAGAACCTCATGCAGTGTTTGCCGGGTCTCATGTTCCCAGAAGATCAGCTGTGCGTCGCAAGGCGGGGGCTGGGTCATGAGATCGGTTATTTCTCGGGGATCATGAATTTCCAGTGGCTTTGCCCGGTCGCATTGCTTGCAGGCCTCGAGGACGATGCGTTGCCAGCGCTCCATCTGTGTGTCTCTTGGCGTTTTATGGATTCCGTGCTCCGCATAAAAAGGCCAGATTGCATCCACCCCCAGCTCCGTGGCCTTTTGCAGAATAAGGTCCATTTTTTGGCCCTTGAGTAGGGCTTGCCCCAGATGGAGGCGGACCTTTGGCGGGAGATCCTGGGTGTGTTCGATGATGGTTGCGGTCACCCGGTTTTTGAGGACCTGCTCGATGCGAGCCTGGTATCGGGCGCCGGTCCCGTCAAAAAAAGTAACGGGATCGCCTGGGGTAAGCCGGAGGACGGATCGGAGATGATGTGCCTCCGGTCCGGTCAGCTGCGCGGTTTCGCCCGTGATATCTGTCGGATTTATGAAAAAGCGGCGGAGGCTCATGGGCGGTTATGGCTGCAAGAAGAGAAGTGCGCTCCATTCCCCTTCGCTCCTGGTTTCCTGATGTTTCAGGCCAAGAGCGTTGTAGGCTGCGCGGATGTTGTCGGTCTGGTGGCCGGTCAGAATTCCAGCCATGATGAGTCTGCCGTTGGGGGCCAGGCGCGCAGCAAGGCTGGCGGCAAGGTCAATGAGCGTATCATGGATGATGTTGGCGATGACAAGATCGAATTGCCGAGGGATGTCTTCCAGGGCGACGCCATCTGCCTTAATGGTTGAGTTTAGACCATTGCGCAGGATATTCTCCTCCGCCACCACCACGGCTTCTGGGTCATTATCGATGGCCAGCACCTCCTGGGCGCCAAAAAGGGCGGCGGCCATGGCCAGGATGCCCGTGCCGGTGCCTACATCGAGAACGGTTTTGGGTGGGTTTTTCGTGCCATGAAAAAGCCCCTCGACGAATTCAAGGGCCAGCTTGGTGCTGGCGTGGTGACCTGTGCCAAAGGCCATCCCTGGGTCCATCTCGATAACCTTTTCGCCGGGGCCTGGCTGGTATGATTCCCAGGTGGGCTTGATGACAAGGTGAGCCGTGATCGGCAGGGGCTTGAAGCCCTCTTTCCAGGTTTTGTTCCAGTCTTCATCGGCAATGATTTCTGTTTCAAGCCGCGTTTTGCCTTCTTCTGAGGCGAGGTGGGCGAGTTCTTGGAGGTATTCGGTAATTTTCTCCAACTTTTCCTGGGCGTGGGGGCCATTTTCCAGGTAGCCGACAATCTGCTCCTGTGCGGCATTGGCTGACACCACCGGGATCTGCTCGACTCCACCGGTCTGCTCGCATATGAAGTCGGCAATGGGATCGGAGATAGTCTCGCTGGCGGTGATCGTGATTCTAAGCCACGATTTGTTCGGCGGATGTGCTTGGCTTTTTGCTGGCATGGGGCTTCCTGCGGGAGAGAGATTACGGTTGTTAAAGAAAGAAACTGGAAACTGTATCGGAGTGCGTTACTCTACTGGATGCTGTATTCTCCGGCAAGAGCTAGTTGGACGAAGGGCGTGGATTGTGGTTGTGGCCGTTTCTTATCTATATATAACATCGGGTTTATGTGATGGACGAAAAAATGATACAAGAACTCTTGGTAAAGGTGAGTAGCGGTGCGTGCACTGTTGCCGATGCTTTGGCGGAATTGAAAAACTTCCCTGCCGAGATGCTCTCCTGCGCTCACCTCGATCATCATCGACGCCTGCGGACCGGGGTGCCGGAAGTGGTGTACGGGGAGAATAAAACGGCTGGTCAGATTGTCGAAATTTTGAAAAAATTACTCCAGTTTTCACCCGCGGTAATGGCCACGCGGGTGAATCAAGAAAAAGGGGAGGCGGTTTGTCTGGAAATTCCCGGGCTTGTGTACCATGAGGCAGCCCGGATGTTGACCGCGCAGAGGGAAATGAAGCAGCAGGAGGCCGATGGCGAGGCAGGGCTGGTGTTGGTGCTCACCGCTGGAACCTCTGATATCCCCGTGGCTGAGGAAGCCCTTGTTACCTTGCGCTGCCTGGGGCATGAGGTTGAAGGGTTGTATGATGTCGGGGTGGCCGGAATTCATCGGCTGCTTTCGCGTCGGGAACTTCTCGACAAGGCAGAGATATTGATTGTGGTCGCCGGGATGGAAGGCGCACTTCCCAGCGTGGTCGGTGGGCTGGTGGATAAGCCAATTATCGCGGTTCCCACCAGTGTCGGCTACGGGACAGGCCTGGGTGGCATTGCTGCGCTTTTGGGGATGCTCAACAGCTGCGCTCCGGGAATTGCGGTCGTTAATATCGACAACGGCTTTGGTGCCGCGTGTCTGGCTGCAAGTATCATGAGGCAAATCATAGGTCGGGCCGGTGTTTCATGATGTTTTTTTTGCTAGTAACCGTTGTTTTTTTGTAAGGGCCAAGCCTGAGAATGCCAATATTTCCGGCTGGCGCAGAGGGAATATTTTTTGGGGCGCCGCAGAAAAACAACGAGTTACGATTGGCGGCTTCATGGAGGGTGTGTTTTTTGAGATTTCCGCATTATTGCTGTTGACAAGGGGGGGCGCTTCGGCTATTTTGGCCCCCGAACGATAACCCAGCACCTTGACGAGAGTCGTTAAAAACGTCAGAAAACATCTTGACGGGCTCCGGTGTTTCGGTTATCTTCTTTTTTTCCCAATAAGTGGGAAGCCTTGGTTTTCCAGGGTGCAGCGATCATTGAAAACTGAATAGTGAGCAAAGTAGAAGATGGGCCCCAAG
>CAYTVV010000133.1:0-5493 GCA_964441875.1 uncultured Desulfurivibrio sp. | reverse complement strand
GGTCGTCCCCCGGTTCCTTGGAATGTTTGTTGTGGGCAAGCACCAGATTGACATAGCCCTGGCGGGCGGCATCGAAGCTGTGCCTCGCCACGCATTGGTAGCCGGTCGCGGTTACAAGCAGCGGTTCTCGGCACACGGGGCATCGGAGAATGGAGGTCATGTGCGCATCCTTGCCTGGGGCCTGATCTCATGTGCGCATGATGAGTCAGGTTTAAGAGGTATTGGTGGGGGGAACCCGGTGCGCAATAACGCTCATCCGTTGTTTGATTATGACCGGATTTCCAGCACATCTTACTCGATTATGAGAAATAAAGCTGTTCCGGGTTCGGCGCTGGCGTATAAATCCTCTCCGTGCGTCTCCCGCTGCTCCCGTTTCCCCATCGCCTTGACATTCCCCTCCGGCCTGCCAATAGTATACTCCTATGCTGATTAAAAATTAACCGGGGAGGTTTTCATGCATATCACCATCAAAGAAAAAGCAGCGGCGATGCTGAACAGCAAGCTGACGGCGGGGCAGTTTCTGCGGGTATTTGTCAAGGAAGGCGGGTGTGCCGGGCTGACTTACGGCGCGGCAATCGCCAGCGAGATGCAGGGCGGCGAAAGTGTGGTCCATACAGCAGGGGCGATCCGGATTGTGACTGATGCGGCCAGTGTGCAATTTATCGACGGGTTGGTCATCGACTACTCCGACGAGCTGATCAACGGCGGCTTGCAGTTCATCAACTCCAACACGAAAAGCACCTGCGGTTGCGGCCAGAGTTTCAACCTGCAAGGGTTCCCCAAGATCGAAGGCGGCAAGTGTAAGATCTGAACCAACTCGTTTGACACTCACTTACCCGCACCGTCTGACTGGAGTGAAAATGGGGGAGCGTCCGAAATCACGCATGTACATATTATCTTGTAATCAGGGAGGATGAAACCATGGCTACGCCGGAAGAGATGTATCAGTGCCAAACCTCAAACTGCGGCTACGTTTACGACCCAGATCGCGGTGGCCGTAAAGGCAAAATTCCTCCTGGGACCAGATTTGAAGATTTACCTGAGGATTGGCGCTGCCCGGTCTGCGGCGGCAGCAAAAGGTGCTTTCGCCCCCTGGCCGGACCCGGCTCAACCAAAGAAGCCAAGTGTGAGTTGCCCACCGGAAACTGATAAGCTCGCCAACCCCCCACCTTGCGGGGCGGGGGGTTATTTCCCCTGTAGCCATTGCTGGTAGAAATCAGGGTGAAAGCCGACCACAAACGCGTCGCCCACCCGCAAGGTAGGGGCGCGGAGATTGCCGCTCGGCCCCATCACCTGCTTGAGAATCGCTTCCTTCCCGTCCTGCTGCGGATTCAGCGCGGAAACCGTCTTGCCCTTGGCCACGGTAATCTTCGCCGCCTTGCGCAACAGCTCCCACGCCGCCGCGTCATCGAGCCGCACCGTGCGGGCGTCAACCACCTCGCCAAGCACCACCTTTTCCCGCTCAAGAACCTCCTGAGCATTCCGGCAGGAGGTTCAGCCCTTACGCAGATAGGCCCAATCGATCTTCATGGTGTCCTCCCTTCTCTACACCCCATCTTCCCCGTCTATTTGCGGCTCTTCCTTGGGCTTTTTGGTGCGACGACCCGGTTTGGCCAGGATTTCCAGATAAAATGATTCGAGCTGTTTTGCCTCGGCCCCATCAATGGATTTGTTGATGGCGGACACATGAATAACCTCACAGCTTTCCTCATCCGTCCCGAACCGACAGTCAAAATCCCAAAAATCGACCGTGTCGGGAAGCGGCTTATTCCGTTCTCTTTTTAAATATTTTCTCACTTCAAATTTGATGGCTTCAACCAGCCTTGGAACTTTGATCTTTGGGTGGGTCAACTTAAAGTTTTTTTTCATAGTGGGTCCAAGATGAAAAGGGGGATAATTTCTGGTTTCTCTGATTTGGGAGGCGGAACTAGGGGTAGCTCACTCCGTCCCCATTTGTTTACCTTATGCAAAAAAAGAGCTTAAACTACTGCCATTCTATTGTGTCCCCGGAATTACCTCCTCACCAAACACAATCAAATTAACCTATAAATTGCACAAGCTTTTTCTCAAGATTGCTTTTGTCTTTAAGCTCACATTCCCAGACAACAAGAGTTTGCCAGCTTATATCAGCAAGGGCGGTGCAATTACGCTTGTCTCTCTCCTGGTTCCGTTGAATCTTTGTCTCCCAATATTCGCTGTTCGTTTTTGGCATACGTGAACGCTTGCAACCATGCCAATGCCAGAAGCAACCATGAACAAAAATAGCTTTTTTTCTGCCGGGAAAGACGATGTCTGGACTGCCTGGAAGATCTTTTCTGTGAAGGCGATACCGAAAACCAAGACTATAAATAATTTGTCGGACTATAATCTCTGGCCTGGTGTTCTTGCTTTTAACGCTGCGCATAATAGCGCTGCGCTTCTCTGAAGGTGTATTATGCACCAAGAGTTTTTTGGGAACGAAACATCAAATACAAATGAATGCTTCGTTTAAGCTGGGCCTGAACAAATACGCTAAGAGCCATAAAATTTTTATTTTGTGACAGCAAATATCGAACTTCTTCATCATTTTCAACTTTGTCAATATTGATAAAGTTGCTCACTCTTTTCAATCTACTAACGATATCTCGCCGTGACTTGAACGTTATGTCAGTTTCCAGCTCCAGCCACTCTGAAAAATTGCTCGTCATCTTCTCTCTCCATTTCGACGTAAGCCATTATTGACTCGCCAACAAAGCGAGCGAGATTCACTGGCACAGCGTTGCCAATCATCTGCTCTATGTCTGTTTTGCTTCCGACCAGATTGAACTCATTGGAAAAAGTTTGAACACGAGATCTCTCTTTGGTGGTCAGACAGCGTAACCCTTGCACAGCTACAGGGTCACCATGATGCCCCAAGTAACCAGCTGGGACCGGCCTGTTTACGCCCCGGACTGTTGGGGCAGGTTCGTCAATCGAAAAAACGCCCCGTCTATTGTAATTTCTTGGGTGACGGTAATAATGTTCAAGGCCAAATTCATTACCGAGATAGTCGCGGAGGGTCATTCGTTGGCTGCTAAGCGCAGCGTTGAAAATATCGTTGAGAAATCCGTCTTGAGCATCTAATTTGCCGACGCAAAAGAATCTTTTTCGTTTTTGGGGAACGCCACAAAAACTTGAATCAAGAACTCGTTCGTTTAAGCCGTACCCAGCCTCTTTGAGAGATTCCCTGGCTTTTTCATAGGCTATGCTATTTTGAGCCCTGGCGACATTTTCCATAAGAAACCATCTGGGACGAATTGTAGTGACTATCGTCGCAAATGAGTTCGTAAGATCAGCTCTCCCACCCTCGCTTCTTTTTCCAGCTGTAGAAAAATCTTGGCATGGTGGTCCACCAATAATTATTTCAGGGGCCAGCAGCCTGATTTTCCTTATCATTCCGACTGAATCGCTTAGATCTTCTTTATAAATAGGATGAGTGAAATTTGCTTCATAGCACGCTATCGCCGCTGCCCAGGAATCATACGCCGAAACAATTTCGAAGCCAGCTTGTTGGAATCCAAGCGAAAGGCCTCCACAACCAGAAAACAAATCAACAGTTCGCATGCAAACCCCTCCGTGTAACATTTTACGATAGTCTACATGGCGTTGCGGGTGACGTCAATAGGTTGACGTCATTTTTTTTCTTCAAATAATTTTTTAGCTGTAAAAAATATGCTGGCATCAAATCGGCGCTCTGGACTTAACTTGTTTTCTCCTCCATTCAGAATGATGCTGGTAAGTACATTTTTCGATAGTTTTGGCTTGAGCAGTCTCGGGCAGGCCATATACGATATAGTCTTTTTCCCGCTCAGGGCAAACTCCTTGTCGGTTTGATTGTCGAGAGCCATTTCTCTATAGATACGATTGATTAAAACTTTTTTAGTAGTAGCAAGCTCATACAGGCAGCGCAACAGTCGCGCACAACTGCGCATAGATCGTGATACTTTTGCGGTTTTTTTACTTTCACTTTTCGCCGTATCAATAAATGTGCGGCAAAGGGAATAATCAGACCAGACGAAGATATCAAATGCTTGTTCAGCAAATTCTGGGCTCACACCGGATGTTTTCCAAATTGGCTGCATAAGAAACGGCTGTTGGTATTTTGAAAATTCCGCGTAAAAAACATCAAGCGCGTTGATGATTCCATCTTTATTTTGCAATATAGCCGAGTGTGCAGACCAGTCTCTAACCTTTATTGAAATTGGTTCAATAATTTTTCTCGCCTTGTTTTTTTCTTTCTCTGGAATATGATTAAAAATTCCTAGTGCCGCATATGAAGTTGATGCTGGACGCACAACTAGTTCGCTGCACCATTCTTTTTCCTCCAGTTTAAAAGTCGTACTATCTGGCAAAACTGTTAATTTTACTTCAAGCGGACGAAGATATATAGGTTTATCTTGATTTGAATAATCTGCAATTACCAAATCAATGTTTTCAAGTCGTTCCTCATCGATATGTATATACTTCTCGTATGGTTCGTATGGATGCTCAAAGCAAAATGTCAATTCGTTGTTTGGTTTTTTAGTTCTGAAAATATCATCCCAAGACAAACGCTCAGTAGTTTCTACTTTTATTTCCTTATTACGTTTAACAGTCTCAATATAAATAGGATTAATCTTATTGTCACGCATCCAGCAGGCTAACGATGCCGGGAACGAACTGTTGAACTGATTCTTTCCCCAAAGGTCATCTGCAGACCTATTGCTGTTTACAATACCATACAATGTTGATTTTGATGGGTCAGTCGAGATATCTTTGGTTTTTTGGGACATAATAACTCCATGATAAATACAATATATTTATTATTTACTGTACTTGATATTTTGACAAGGCATCATTTTCTTGCGACGTATCTTTTTAAGAATTCATGGATCATTTCTACCCCCAGATCAAAATGCCCCTGAATTTATGAGTTAAACCAATCTAGCCGAGAAAAATCTTTTTAGCCAACGGGAAATCAGGGAAAATCAGGGACATCTCCCATATTCTTTGTTTTTGAATTTGCTTAAATAAAAACCGCAGGGGAAACCCCGAAGCGGGCTGCCAAGGCCTTGGCCTGCCTGGCGTTGATCTCGCGTTTGCCCGTCAGGATCTCGCTTACCACGGATTGCCCGCCGATCTCCTCGGACAGATCGGTTTGCTTGAGTCCGTGCTGCTCCATGAAGAAACGGAGAACGGCTCGTGGTTCCGCCTACGGAACGGGATGATGTTGTGTCTCGTAATCCTCGACCAGTTGTCCGACCAGATCCAGAAAATCAGCCAGCTCATGGCCTTCGTCGTCGCCTACTGCATCGATGAGGCTGTGCAGCAACGCAACCACCTCTTCAAATTGTGCCTCGGTGCGGATGGGCGTGAGGCGGACCGGCAGCGCTTCTTGCAACGAGCGCCACGCCGGAGCGATTACCGCCGGATCAATGGCATGGCCTGCGGGGATCATTTTCCTTTACTCCTGTTCTGTTTGCACCAGCGGTCATA
>CAYTVV010000132.1:0-5546 GCA_964441875.1 uncultured Desulfurivibrio sp. | reverse complement strand
GCCGCCTATTGCGGGGTGAAACACGGCCAGGCCGTCACCTCCGGCACCGCGGCGCTTAAGGTGGGCATGGCCGCCCTGGGCATAGGGCCTGGAGACGAGGTCATCACCCAGTGCTTCACCTTTGTCGCCACCTGGGAGGCAATCCTTGAAATCGGGGCCATCCCGGTTTTTGCCGAAGTGGATGAAACCCTGAATCTGGACCCGGCTGATCTGGAAAAGAAGATCACCGCCAAGACCAAACTGATTATCCCGGTGCACATGATGGGTGCGGCGGCCCGAATCGAGGAGATCAAGGCCATTGCCGACAAGCACGGAATCCCGGTTCTCGAAGACACAGCCCAGGCGGCCGGGGCTAGCCTGAACGGCAGACGCCTCGGTTCTTTTGGCGCCTGCGGCACCTTCTCCTTTGACCCGGTCAAAACCATGACCACCGGCGAGGGCGGGATGATCGTCACCAACGACGAAAAGCTCTGGCGGCAGATGAGCGAGTACCACGACCACGGCCATGACCATGCGGTCAACCCCGGCGGCAGGGGCGGCGAGGGCCGCAGCTTCATCGGCTCTAATTACCGGATGATGGAGCTACAGGGCGCCATCGGCCTGGCCCAGTTGGCCAAGCTCGACGGCATCGTCGCAGCCCAGCAGCAGAATAAAAAGGCCATGAAGGCCCTGGTTGCCAAGCTGCCTGGGGTGACTTTCCGCACCATCCTCGACGAGAAGGGCGACAACGCCTCCTTCCTCGCCTTCTTCCTGCCGGACAAAGCCAAGGCCCAGACGGTGAAAAAGGCCCTGGCTGAAAACGGAGCCGGGGCCATCTGTTTTGCCGAAAACACCTGGCATTACTATCCCAAGTGGGAACATCTGCTGGGGGGCGCCACCCTTGCCAAGTCAGGCTGGCCTTTTGTGGAGCCGGGCGGAAAAAAACGGGTGGTGTACGATGCCCAGGCATTGCCGAAATCAGCGGCGATCATGGACCGGCTTCTGGTGTATCCGGTGCCGGTCAAGCAGGTTTCCGCAGAGCGGCTTGAGCAGATCGGCGCTGCGGTGGAAAAGGCGGTTGCCGCTCTGGCCTAAGCCTTTACGCTGTTACCGCCACAAAAAATCCCCTGCTTCGGACTATCCGGAGGCAGGGGATTTTTTTTACGGTCGTATTGCTCGGATATACCCCTTGGTGCCCGGCGCATACTGCCGTACCGGGTCGCACTGGTCAGCGATCTCCCAGGCCCCGGCCTTGCCCTCGCCATCTTTCACCCCTGACCAGTATTTTCCCTCGCGGTCCAGGGTGCAATCGCCATTCTGGAACAGATCAAAGAAATAGTTGAGGTCGTAGAGTTCATAGACCGTTGGCAGACGCCAGTCGCTGTACCCGCCCAAGTTCAGGGCACGGACGTACTGTTCCGCCTCCTTCAGATTGGTGGTCATTTTGCCT
The DNA here is from genome assembly GCA_964441875.1 of uncultured Desulfurivibrio sp. Lineage (GTDB taxonomy): Bacteria > Desulfobacterota > Desulfobulbia > Desulfobulbales > Desulfurivibrionaceae > Thiovibrio. The sequence goes on along the minus strand of CAYTVV010000132.1, from coordinate 4,117 downwards.
TTTTCGATCTGCCACATCTGGCCCGAGACCGTGTCCTGGCAGATACCGTTGCCCAGGTTCTGAAGGCGTGGCTGACGGGAAGATTTCCCGGCGCAGCCCTGGAGAGAGAGAAGGGCAAGTGCCAGGAAAACCAAGACGAGATGTGTGTGTTTCATGTCAGACCTCCTGTGGTCATGTTGCAGGGAGGAAAATCATCGCACCCTCCCCATTGGTGTTTTTTTGAGAAAAAACTTACCGCCCCAGCAAACCGGTGATGGCGGCGAGGAAATCGTTTAAGTCGTTTTTGTCTTTGCTGACCCTGGACATCATGATCGCGCCTTCCAGGGTTGCCACCACGGTTTTGGCCAGGAGCCGGGGCTGGGTGGCGGCAGGCAACAGGCCAGCCTTCCTGGCTTCATCAAGATGCTCTTCCAGCAACCCGGTCCAGCGGGTGAAAACCTCCTGGATAACTTCGGAAAATTTCTCGTTGCTGTCGGTCATCTCCAGGGCGGTGTTGCCGAAGAGGCAGCCTCCGACAAAGTTGTTTTTTTCCTGTTCCGCAAAGATCGCCTGGCAGGAGTTGATGATCTTTTCGAGGGGATCTCGACCGGCAAGGGCCTTGACCAGAAAAGAAAAGAATTCGTCCTTGGCATCTTCGAGCACCGCGAGGCCGAGATCCTCCTTGCTGGCAAAATGGTAATACAGGTTGCCCTTCTTGACCCCGGTGGCCGCGATGACCGCGCTGATGCTGGTGTTGTGAAACCCCTGGGCCACAAGGATTTTCCGGGTTGTTTTCAGAATATGGTCGCGGGTTTTCTCGCCCTTGCTGGTTGTGGACATCGGGGTGCTCTCTTTGGGATGAATTAAACTGACCGTTTGGTACAATTTATCCCGGCCATTGATCATCGTCAAGGGCAATCTTTCTGTTTTCTTCCCCAACTGAGATTTCCAATGCGGTATACTGGGATGGAATCATGTCCGGAGGATTGCCATGGGGGGAGCGGTACGTTTTTATCTGCTTGTTGTTGGGGCCTGCTGTCTGATGCTCATGGTGGGCATTGCCGAGGCAACGCAGTTGGGGGGCTTAGAGGTCTGGCAACCGGAGACGGTCTCGCTGCCCGTGTTCGGGACAATCCGGCTTGCCGATTTTTCCTTGCCTGCCCTGGCCGTGCTCCTTGGCCTGGCGGACGGCTTCAACCCCTGCGCTATGTGGGCCTTGGTCTATCTGCTTTCCCTGTTGGTTTCGCTTCAGGATCGTCGTAAGATCTGGCTGTTGGTGGGCTCATTTGTCCTGGCCTCCGGGGTGCTCTATTTTCTTTTCATGACCGCCTGGCTTAATGCCTTTTTTATGCTCGGCTATCTGCGGCCGCTCACAATCGCCATCGGCGCGGGTGCTTTGATCATCGGCGCGCTCGATCTGCGCGCATTCGTGCTGACCCGTGGCGCCCCGGTTTGCGCGGTCGGCAGCTCTGCGTTCAAGCGGCGGACCATGGGCAGGATGGAGCGGCTGGTGGCGGCCCCGCTTTCCCTCGCTTCCTTTTTGGGCGTTGTAGCCCTGGCCTTCACGGTAAACGCCATAGAGTTTGTCTGCTCCGCCGGGCTGCCCGCCATCTTCACCCACACCCTGTCTCTGCGCCAGCTCTCGGCCCCGCAGTATTACGGCTACATCCTGCTCTATGATTTTTTCTTCATGCTGGACGATCTGCTGATCTTCAGCCTCGCCGCATTCACCCTGCGGACCACCATGGCCAGCGGCTATGTACAATACGGCAAGCTTGTCGGCGGCATTGTCCTGGTGGGCCTGGGGCTGATCATGGTTTTGGCGCCGGAGATGCTGCGCTGAAGGGAAAGGCTGCGAACAGAAAGACGAAACATTGTTCTGGAAAATACGTGCTGTTTCAATGCCATTTTTACAAACAGAGGAGGGAAAATGAAAACACAGACAAGATTGGCAGTGATCGGGTTGGTTGTGCTGGCCGGCGGGGGCTTGGCCTATGCCCAGGCGGGCAAGAGCAAACCGCCGGTGGCCCAGGCCTGGCTCGATGTGGCGACCTATTCCGGCATGGGAATGATGGGCATGGGGGGCGGCGGCGCGAACCCCATGGCGATGCTGGGCGGGGCCTTTGGCGGCGGAAACAAGAACAATTTTGGCAACACCATGACGGGCAAGGCCGGTTCCTGGCTTGATGTCACCCTCTTCACCCGCAATAACCCGACCCTGGCCGAGGCGACCCAGTCGGTACCCGTAGGCAGCAAATTGGCCCCGGAGCTCAAACTGGTTTCGCCCAAGACCCAGAAGGCGACGCCTGCAACGGATGACGAGGTGGTCCGGGAAGATTTCGAACCTCCCAAGGGCAAGATTTACCTGTACTGGGGCTGCGGCGATACGGTGCGTCCCGGCCAGCCGCAGGTGTTGGATATGAGTAAGGCCAGTCCGGCGGACTACCAGAAATTTTTCGTCGGTCGTCGCGCCACCCAGCGCGGCGCACATCTGGCTGACGGGCGTCCTTCCTGGCCCAACGAGCAGGATGCGCGCCTGGTTCCAGAGGGCGCCAGCCTGATAGGGGAGCATCTTTTCAAGGGCCAGGGGGTGCCGGATGGCTTTAAATTTGCCCTTGGCCAGGCCCAGGACATCATGCCGCCCCTGGAGCTCAACCAACGCAATAAGGATGGGGCAACCCAGCTCGATTGGAAGGGGCTCCCAACGGCGCGGGCCTATTTCATTTCGGCCATGGGCGCCCGCGGTGAAAACGAGATGGTATTCTGGTCCTCCAGCGAAGTGCCGGAGAATGGGACCGGGTTGGTGGATTACCAGACCAACGCCGCAGTGGATCGCTGGCTCAAGGAAAAAGCCTTGCTCTCCCCCGATGCCCGGACCTGCACGGTGCCCAAGGGGATCTTCGGCAATGGCGCCATGGTGCGTATGATCGGTTACGGCTCGGAGCTAAACCTGGCCTATCCGCCCAAGCCGACCAATCCGAATCAGGTTTGGGAGCCGCAATGGGCGGTCAAGGTGAGGCTGAAATCGGTGGCCAACGCCATGTTGGGCATGGATGCCATGGGAGAGAAAGCCGGTTCCGGGCAGTCACGTCGGGGGAACACGGACCAGCCCCAAGGCGAGGGCGCCATGGAGGGGATCGGCAAGGGAGTGGATAAACTCAAAGGGGTATTTGGTTTCTGATTTCAGGTCAGATACACATCAAATCGGCTGTTCTTGCCGCTGATGGTGAAATTCGGCTCCTGCCCGAGCAGGGCAGGAGCCAGGCGCGGCCGCTTCACCACCACCCGACGGCTGGCGATGGCAAGGGCTGCGGCCAGTAATTGGTCGCTGTCCTCGTCGTCACCGACCAGTAACCGGATAAGCCGCATCTCCTTCTTCACCAAGGCGCTCTTGCTGCGGTGTGGGTACATGGGGTCGATGCAGATCACCTCTGGCCGCGCGCCCTGCCAGTCGCGAAGGATCTCCAGACTGTCTCCCACCATGAGGCTGAGCCGGGCCATGATCTCGGCCAGCATCGGCTCCTCTTTTGCCCGCTCCAGAGCATCCGCCAGCAGGGCCGCGACCACGGGCGAACGTTCCACCATCTGTACCGTGCAGCCCAGGCCTGCCAGGATAAAGCTGTCCCGGCCCAGGCCTGCGGTGATATCCAGCACGAGAGGGTTTGTCCCGCCCTTGAGCCCCACCGCCCTGGCAATGGCCTCCTTACGGCTGGTGCCCTGCCTGCGGCGGTATTCGATGGCCCCACCGATGAAATCCACGAACAGCGGCCCTTCCGCGCCCTTGCCGGTTTGCCGCAGTTCCAGGCGGGCCGGGGTCAGGGTCAGCAACAGGGCTGGGGCGGTTTCTGCCGGGTTGTGCAGCGGCAGGCCAAGTTGTGCGGCCAAGGCGCGGGCTGTGTCGGCCAGACCTGGGTCAGTATGGCTGACGGCGATATGGGTTTCCTGATTGCGTGTGGTCATGGCGGAAGGCGGATCATCTCCTGGCTATGGGCGCAAAGCCGAGCGCGACTTTTTCCCGGTGCATCATTTCCTGTACATGGTATATTCAGGAGGTTTTTTCGCAGGCCCCTTGGTCAAACCGCTCCACTTACAGCAGAGAAGATAATGGATACCCAGCATAAAGCACAAGCCAAAGTTG
>CAYTVV010000131.1:0-5735 GCA_964441875.1 uncultured Desulfurivibrio sp. | reverse complement strand
AAGCCAAAAAAAAGCTTTTCCTCTATTCCGAGGAAAAGCTGCTCCGCACCTACCCGATCAAGCTTGGCTTCAATCCGGTTGGCGACAAGATCCGCCAGGGGGACAAGCGCACCCCTGAAGGCAGTTATTATATCTGCATGAAAAACCCACGCAGCAAATACCACCTGTCCCTGGGCTTGAGCTATCCGAGCATTGAGGATGCCGAGCGGGGCCTTGAGCAAAAGCTCATCACCAAGGGCGACCACGACCGAATCATCGAGAGAATCTCCAAAAAGTCCATCCCCCCGTGGGACACCCCCTTGGGCGGCGAGATTTTCATCCATGGCGGGGGTGAAACCTGGGATTGGACCTATGGCTGTGTAGCCCTATGCAACAAGGACATTGAGGAATTATTCAAAGTCGTCGCCCTTGGCACCCAGGTTGTCATCCAGCAATAACCCGCCTCATTCCCCCATCGCCACCGGCGTTTCATGCACCCAGACCCAGGTTCCCGGATCGGCCTGGGTTGCCTCCTGCCAATTTCCTTTCCTGGCTTTCGGACTGGTCCATTCAAACAGCCAGAGCGCGTCCTTGGGCGCCAGATTCACGCAGCCATGGGAGTTTGGCAAACCAAAATAATCGTGCCAGTAGGAGGTGTGCAACCCGTATGATTTATAGAAATACATGTGCCAGGGCACATCTTCCACAAAATAGCGGTCCGAATCATCTTCACCGCCGCTCATCTTGCCGAGCCTGACCTTGGCCCAGATCCGGAACAGCCCTTTGATCGTTGGATAACGCTCATCCCCGGAAGAGATCATGGTGGCAAAAACCAAATGGTCGCCCTCGTAGGCGGATAGGGTCTGCTCGGTAATATTCACCTCGATCCAGCGTTCCGTCGCACCCACTCCCTCCGGGCGAAGGCCGGGGATCACCATGGCGAGGCGAGAATGGGGAACCCAGACACCGGTGCCGATCCTGCACCACTTGCGTTGTTCGGCTTCCTGGATCTCGTGGACAATGACCAGGGATCTTGCCGGCACCACGGCCGGGTCCTCCTCTTCCACCGGAGGCACCCCTGGGCCGGGGGAAACACGGGTGTGGAAGATCATCCAGGCAAATTTCTTGTCAAAGTCCCGCGGCACCATGACCCCTTGAAAACCCGAGGGTTTGGCCAGCCGGAGCTTGTCCGCCCGCATGTATTCCCGCTCATTGATCTTGTACCAGCTCTGCCCGTCCACCATAACCGGGCGAGGATCACTGAGGCTGACCCACATAAAGCCCTTTCGCGTAACCCGAACCGGGGAAAGCCCGGCTGCCTCGTCCTGCGGTTGGGCATAGACGGGGACAAAATCCTCCCTGACCTGGGCATAGGTCAGGGGCAAAACATCGCTTGTCATATCCGGAAACGGACAGACAAACTGTTTTTCCGTAAGATCCGCTCCGGCTCCAGCCCGGCACAACTCCGCCGGAAAGCCGATAACACACACCATGAGCAGCCAGAGAAAAACGGCGTTCCGCACGATCAGTCCCTATGCCTTGATATGTTCATCCGCAAGCATCCGGTCAAGAAAACCAAGGAGAAACTGGCGCTGGGCCGGGGTGGAATAGCTGATGCACGAGCAATGCAGATTGCTCTGGCTGCGGACCAGAAATTCGGCGATCAGCCGGTTGCGCCCCAACTCGATCCCGAAAAAAAACGGGCCGCATTGCTCGTGTCCCTGCTGGGCTTCCGCCAGCAGATCATCGGGAACCGGCAGCCAGAACATCCCTTCCATGCCGGCTGCTTTCAAGGTCCGCTTCAGATACGACTCCAGGTTATCCTGTTCCTCTTTACTCAACTCATCAACAACAAACTGACGCATAGCAAACCCTCTATCGATTTTTCGGTGAATCCGTGGTTATGTGCCCTGATTTTTCGCGTGGCTCTTCCCCTGCGACACACAGCACACCGTAACAGTACCAGAATAGCCGCAAACTGTCACCAGGGAGACTGGTCTCCCAACGCAGCCGCCCTGCTTTACATTTGACAGAACCCGGCCCGGACAGTATTCTGCGACTGGTTATTCCCTTCAAAATAAGGAGAAGCGGATGAGCAGCCCCTGTCTTTTCTGTAGGATCATCACCGGTGAAATCCCGGCCAAAAAACTGTACGAAGATGATGAGGTCTTCGCCTTCTGGGACATCTCCCCCCAGGCGCCCATGCACTTTTTGGTCATCCCCAAAAAACATCTCAACGGTCCGGACGCGATGTCCAGCGAAGACGAGGCGCTCATCGGCAAGGTCATCCGGATCGGCACGGAACTGGCCAGGAAAAACGGCGTGGAGCAATGCCGCCTGGTCATTAATAACGGGGCGGAAGCAGGGCAGACCGTCTTCCACCTGCACCTCCACGTTCTCGGCGGCAGGCCCATGTCCTGGCCGCCGGGCTGAACTGAAACACCAAGGCAACCACACACCATGCCCCCTGTCATCGCCTTCATCGGCAAGCCCGACTCCGGCAAAACCACGCTGCTGGAAAAACTGATCCCGGAACTGCGGCGGCGCGGCTACCGCGTCGGCACCATCAAACACCATGTCCACACCTTTGAAATGGACAAGCCCGGCAAGGACACCTGGCGCCACAAACAGGCCGGGGCCAGCACCGTGGCCCTCTCTTCCCCAACCGGGCTAGGCATTATTCGCGACGTGGACGGGGATCTCACCATCGAAGAGCTGGTGGGCCGCTATTACGGCGATATCGATCTGGTGCTCACCGAGGGCTACAAGCGCCTGGGTCTGCCCAAGATCGAGGTCTTTCGCCAGGCCCTGCATGCCGAGCCCTTGCCGGATCGCGATGATACCTGGGTCGCCATGGTCAGCGACAGCTCCTGCCCGACGGATCTCCCCTGCTTTGCTCTGGACGATGTGGTCGGCCTGGCCGACTTTCTCGAAGAGCGGTTCATCAAGCCCTTCCCCAGGCAAAAAACCAGCCTGCTGGTCAACGGCCAACCCGTCTATCTCAACACCTTTGTGGAGAGCTTTCTCCGCCAGGCCATCACCGGCATGACCTGTTCCCTCAAGGGGTGCCAGCACCCCGAGGAAATCATCATCACCATCCGCCAGGCCCCGCCGGAATGACGGGGCAAATTGCTCAGGTTGCCGGGGTGATCCTCGCAGGCGGCAAAAGCTCGCGCTTCGGGAGCAACAAGGCCCTGGCCCTCCATCAAGGCGCCGCTCTGATTGAGGGCATCACCCGTCGGCTTGCCGGGCTTTTTCCCGAAACCCTGCTCATCACCAATACCCCTGAAGATTACGCCTTTCTCGGCTGGCCCACGGCTGGAGACCAATACCACAATTGTGGGCCCCTGGCCGGAATCCATGCCGCCCTGCGGACAATCTCCCAACCCCGCGCCTTTATCTGCGGCTGCGACATGCCCCTGCTCAACCCGGACCTGATCCGTTTCCTCTGCCAACTGCCCGGCGACCATGAGGTGGTGCTGCCCTGGCTGCCCGAGGGGCCGGAACCGCTGTACGCGGTCTACAGCAAAAAGGCCCTGCCGGTTATTGAGCAACATCTCGCCCGCAACCAGTGCAAGATCGGCATGATGTACGAAAAGCTGCGTATCCGCAAGGTCACAGCCGAAGAGATCTTGCAGATTCTGCCGGACTTCACCACCTTCCAGAACATCAACCACCAGCATGACCTTGCCCGTCTTGCCACCATGGGGCCGTGAGCCATGCCGACTCTTTCCCTCAAGGAAGCGCAACGGCTGATTGTCAGCCACAGCCCCATCCTGGCGGCGGAGGCTATCCCCCTGCCGGAGGCCAGCGACCGCATCGCCGCCCAAGCCATCACGGCCGCCCGTGCGGTGCCGGACTTTGCCCGTTCCAGCATGGACGGCTATGCCGTCAACAGCCGCGACCTGACCGCTGGCGCAGAACCAGTAACACTACGGGTAACAGGCGAGATTGCCGCGGGCACCACCGATCTGCCAAGACTTGCCCCAAAAACCGCCATTGCGATCATGACCGGCGGCGCCTTGCCGCCCGGAGCGAATCAGGTTATCCCCTTTGAACGGTGTCGAAGAAACGAAGGCCTGGTGCTGGTAAACAGCCCGCCCTGCCCCGGCGCCTTCATCCGCGCAAGAGGCACGGACCTCGCCGCCCGGCAAATCATTGTCCGGGCCGGGGCCAGAATCGAAGCCCAGCACCTGCCGCTCCTTGCCGAAAGCGGCTTGGCCCAGGTTTCCGTGATAGGCCGCCCGGAGCTGGCCATCATCTGCACGGGCAGCGAATTGCTGGATACCGTGGATACCCCGGAGGCTGGCCAGATCATCGGCGGCAATCGCTTCCTGCTCGCCGCCCTCATCAAGGCTGCGGGAGCGACATCCCGCGATCTTGGCCTGGTGGCCGATGACTGCGACCGCATTGTCGCCACCTTGAAAGATGCCCTGCATGGCCCGTCCCAGGGGGTGGTCACCACCGGCGGCATGGGGCCGGGCAACTACGATCTCTTGCCCCAGGCCTTTGCCGAACTCGGGATTCGCCCGGTGTACACCGCATTGGCAGTGCGGCCTGGCCGCTCAACCATGTTCGGCCTCTACAACGGCAAGCCGATCTTTGCCCTGCCCGGCCCGCCGCCTGCGGTTTTTTTGCTCTTTCACGAGCTTATCGTGCCGGCCTTACGCAGGATGCAGGGGCAACAACGCCCCTTGCCCCCACTCCTACGCGCCACCCTCACCACCCCAATACTCTTAAAAAAAACAGGGCTGCTCAACCTGAAAGGCGCAGTGGTCCGCCTGCATGGCAAGACCCTCACCGTCCGGCCCACCGGCAAAAACGAGACGGCCAACGCCATCATCCATCTGCCCGCAAACCGCAAGCATCTCCTGGCTGGGGAAGATGTCTCCCTGCGCCTCTGCACCCCGAACCTTTTCTGAGGTTGTTGCCCCCGCTCCACCCTCTTGATTTCTGCCCTGCGCCATGATACAACCCCCTCTGACAGTACTTTTAGAGCCCATGCAGACCAAAGGGGATATCCATGCTTGAATTGCGTTTTATCAGGGAAAACCTGGATCTCGTCAAAGAGAAACTCGCCTTCCGGGGGATCACCGATTCCCGCATTGCCGATTTTGCCGCCATCGACCAGAAGCGCCGCGCCATGCTCTCCGAGGTGGAATCGCTGCGCAACAAACGCAAGACCGCATCCCAGGAAATCGGCGAGCTGAAAAAGGCAGGGGTTGACGCCGAAGGACCCATGGCCGAGATGCGTCAGGTGGGGGAGCGGATCAAGGAGATCGAAACCGAGCTGGTCAGTCTGGAGGAAGATCTCCAAAATATCGTCATGACCCTGCCCAACCTCTGCGACGATTCCGTGCCCCGGGGCACCAGCGACGCAGACAATCTGGAAATCAAGCGCTGGGGCACGGTGCCGCAATTCGCCTTTGCAGCCAAGGCCCACCATGAGCTGGGCGAGGCGACCGGGACCATCGATTTTGAACGGGCAGCCAAGCTTTCCGGGGCCCGCTTTGCCGTGCTTAAGGGCTTTGCCTCCCGGCTGGAGCGGGCGCTGATCAACTTCATGCTCGATCTTCACACCCAGAGGCACGGCTACACCGAGATCCTCCCCCCGTTTCTCGTCAATTCCCAAACCATGACCGCCACCGGCCAGTTGCCGAAATTCGAGGCGGATCTATTCGGCATCAAGGATTGGGATCTGTGGCTGATCCCCACCGCCGAGGTGCCGGTGACCAACCTGCACCGGGACGAAACCC
>CAYTVV010000130.1:0-5744 GCA_964441875.1 uncultured Desulfurivibrio sp. | reverse complement strand
TCGTGAAGGCGGCCGTACCGTGGGCGCCGGTGTTATCAATAAAATTATCGAATAATCGCCTGTGCGGCTTTGACTGCAAAAAAAAGGAAGCTAGATGCGAGACATTATTACTTTGGGTTGTCAGACCTGCAAGAGACGGAATTATACCACGACCAAGAATAAGCGGTCTACTCCGAGCAAACTGGAATTTAAGAAGTTTTGTCCTTTTTGCAGATCACATACCCTGCACAAGGAAACGAAATAGTTTTTAGGCCAGTAGCTCTAATGGTAGAGCATCGGACTCCAAATCCGAGGGCTGGGGGTTCGAGTCCCTCCTGGCCTGCCAGAGACGAGAGATTGTGATTGCTTCGCCCTTTTTCTGATGTGAGAGGGCGAAGTAGTTATTTGGATAATCGGTGCATGGAGCCTTGGCCGACCTCCATCCCCCCCTATGTGGAAGAAAGATCAGCCTGTGCAGGAAGAGACGATCATTATGGCAAGCAAGGAAGACCGATTGGCCAAAAGCAAAAAAGCAGCTGGCAGTGATCCAGAGCAGGGATCTGTATTCAGTCCGGGTCGGATTAAAGAGTTTGCCACCGAAGTGAAAAATGAATTCGGCAAGATCGTTTGGCCGGCCAAAAAACAGACTGTCGGCACTACGGCGGTGGTTGTTGTACTGGTGATGATCATCTCCTTCTATTTGGGAGCGGTTGATCTGCTGCTGGGTAAAATAATCGGCTATGTTTTGCGGTAGACAACCAGCGTAAGCCGGGAGAGAGACAGCATTATGGCACGTCACTGGTATATTGTTCATACATACTCCGGCTTTGAAGAGCAGGTGAAGACCGGCATGCTTGAGCGCATTAAGAATGCGGGACAGGAAGAGATGTTTGGGGAGATCCTTGTTCCTACGGAGCAAGTTGTTGAAATGGTAAAGGGCGCACGAAAAACATCCTCCCGCAAATTTTTCCCAGGATATATTCTGGTGAACGTAGATCTCAATGATGAGACCTGGCATATAGTTCGTGATACCACGAAGGTAACTGGTTTTGTTGGAAACGACATGAACCCGGTGCCGCTTACCGATGAAGAGGCCATGAAGATTATTGGCCGGATCAAGGATGGCGCCCTCAAGCCGAAGCCAAAGGTTTCTTTTGAGTATGGCGATGTTGTCCGGGTTATCGATGGCCCATTCAATAATTTTCAAGGTGTTGTGGATGAGGTTTTCCCGGAGAAGGGCCGGGTTCGGGTGATGGTTTCTATTTTTGGCAGGGAAACTCCAGTCGAGCTTGAATATATCCAGGTGAGCAGAGGATAGTCGTTTTTTTGTAATTCTGACAAGAATTGCGTAGCACATAGAGGTAGTTTGTTTCGCTCAGCCGTTATTCGAAAATAATCGTAATATTGAAAAATCGTGATCGGCATAAGTGGCCGTAACGAATTGAGTTGAAATGGAATGGTTGTTTTGTGACGGTCACTAAATTTATGATGTCGGGCTGTCTGGCTCCTTGTCGCAGAGAAAAAGACAGGGAAGCAGTTTCCGACATGTGGGAGTTCCAGCGATGGCTAAGAAGATTGAAGGATACATAAAGTTACAGATTCCAGCCGGCAAAGCGAATCCGTCGCCTCCAGTTGGCCCGGCCCTTGGCCAGCGTGGCGTTAACATCATGGAGTTTTGCAAGGCGTTTAATGCAAAAACCCAGGCGGAGGGCGATACGATTATTCCTGTTGTGATTACCGTATATGCCGATCGTTCATTTACTTTTGTTACCAAGACCCCCCCAGCCTCAACATTACTTTTTAAAGCATGCAGTCTTGGTAAGGGGTCGAGCAACCCCAAGAAGGATCGTGTTGCCAAGATTACCCGTGATAAGATTAAAGAGATTGCCGAGAGAAAACTTCCCGATCTGAACGCGTACGATATCAATGCCGCAATGCGGATTATTGAAGGAACTGCGAGGAGCTGCGGGATTACAATCGTCGATTGATCGCAAGTCTGACTATTTTCAATAGATGTATTAGTGGGTTAACCGTAGCACTTCTGATGTGTGAAGGCTTGAATGTTTGGAGAGCGCCATGGCAAAGAAAGGCAAGCAATATAAAAACAGTGTAGCGCAGCTTGATCCGATAAAGGCTTATAGCCTTGGGGAAGCTGTTACTCTTGCGTTGCAGGGCAAGTTCGCAAAATTTGATGAGTCGGTGGATCTGGCTCTCAACCTTGGCGTTGATCCTCGCCATGCAGAACAGATGGTGCGGAGTAGCGTCGTCCTCCCTAATGGTACCGGGAAAACAGAGCGTGTTCTTGTTTTTGCCAAGGGCGAGAAGGTGCAGGAAGCTCTTGATGCCGGCGCGGATTATGCCGGTGGCGATGATCTCCTTGAGAAAATCCAAGGCGGCTGGCTTGAATTTGACAGAACAGTTGCCACCCCGGATATGATGGGTACCGTCGGCAAGATCGGTAAGGTTCTTGGACCCCGTAATTTGATGCCTAACGCAAAACTAGGCACGGTTACTTTTGATGTCGGTAGGGTCGTCAAAGAAATTAAATCCGGTAAGGTTGATTTTAAGGTTGATAAGGCAGGGGTTCTTCATTGCATGATTGGCAAGTCGTCATTCGGCATTGAAAAATTGCAGGAAAATATTCTGGCCTTTGTTGACAAGGTGGTCCAGCTCAAGCCTTCTTCCAGTAAGGGTGTTTATTTGAAGGCGGTGTATTTGTCCACCACCATGGGGCCGGGGTTGAAACTCGATCCCATGGAGCTGCGAACCCTTTGTAAGCATGCCTAGTAGGCGTTGATCCCGCTGGTTGCATCCAGCGTTTATATATTTTGTATCAAGCAGTTAAGTCGTCAAAGACCGTGGGTACCAAGTGGTTTAATCGGCGTGTTGGTCTAGAAAAGACCCTTATGCGCTGGCCTGCCGAGGCGGAATGTCATTGCTTTTTTGCAGTGTCGTCACATGAGTTGCTTCCACCCGCTGGGAACAACTTATTCGTCTGTACCGGTCGACCTCGGCTGCTTCTCGCTAACCCTAATATTTTGTTAGTTTAAAGGAGGTAGAGGAATTGAATCGAGACGATAAGGTTGCGGTAATCGAGGAACTCACCAGCAGGTTGGCCCATGCCAAGTTTGCCGTTGTTTCCGATTATCGTGGTCTGACCGTGCCTGTCATCTCACAACTCCGCCGTGATCTCAAGCAGAGCAACGCCGAAATCCGTGTCGCCAAAAACACCTTGTTGCGGCTGGCCATCAAAGGAACACCCTTTGAGCCCATGGATCAGTTCCTTGTTGGAACAACAGCAGTTACTTTTGCTGACGGGGATCCGGTGGCGCCGGCTAAAGTTTTGATTGAGTTTATCAAGACGAATCCAAAGCTTGAAATCAAGACGGCAGTTTTAGATGGCAAATTGCTTACGGCAGACGATCTGAGGGCATTGTCCACATTGCCTGGCAAGGATGAACTCCGGGCGCAACTGCTTGCAGTTATGCTCGCTGTTCCCACCACTTTTGTTCGCGTGCTTAGCGCGGTTCCGCAAAAGGCGTTGTACGCATTGCAGGCAATAAAGGACCAGAAAGGTCAGAGCGACAACTAAACTAGAATAGTATTTGGAGGATATAGCAATGGCAGTATCAAAACAGGATGTAATCGATTTCATTTCTAACATGACAGTTCTCGAGCTTTCCGAGCTCATCAAGGAACTTGAAGATAAATTTGGTGTTTCCGCTGCGGCTCCGGTTGCAATGATGGCTGCGCCTGCGGGTGGTGGTGAGGCAGGGGCTGCGGCTGAAGAGAAAACCGAGTTTGACGTAATTCTTGTCACTGCTGGCGACAAGAAGATCGGGGTTATCAAGGAGGTTCGCGCTATTACCTCTCTTGGCCTCAAGGAAGCCAAAGACTTGGTCGAAGGCGCACCTAGCCCGATCAAGGAAGGTGTTTCCAAGGATGAAGCTGCCGATATCAAAGCCAAGATCGAGGCTGCCGGCGGAACTGTAGAGATCAAGTAGTGTGAACACAGTTCTGTTTTCTTGCTGATCTTCTCAGGTATCAGCAAGAAAAATATAGCATTTTCTGGGGCTTGACCAAGCCCCAGAGCTCAACAAGAGATGCAGCGACGCTACGGGGGAAACCCCGTAGCGTTCTTGCGTTCTTATCAAAGGGAGAGAATTTGGCCTCCATGATTTATGGCACAATGCATCTTCTGACGCTCCACACCGGGGAGCCCGTTCCCATCCGCCACCGCTAAATAGATGAGGGTATTGCTGCATGCAAACTATCAAACGAGTTCGGAAAAGTTTCGCCAAAACCAAGAGTATTGTTGATATCCCACATCTCATCGAGATGCAGGGGCTGTCCTATGAAAAGTTCCTGCAAAAGGACACTGAGCCGGATCAGCGCTCGGACAGCGGTCTACAGGGGATTTTCAAAAGTATTTTCCCCATTCAGGATTTCAACGGAACCTGTTCTCTTGAGTTTGTACGGTATAACTTTGGAGAGCCGAAATATTCCGTGGAGGAGTGTATCCAGCGGGGGATGACCTACGAGGTTCCGGTCAAGATTACGGTGCGTCTTGTTTCCTACGATACCGATGCCGAAACCGGCGTGCAGAATATCCGAGACATCAAAGAGCAGGCGGTTTACCTGGGAAGCATGCCATTGATGACCAAGACCGGGGTCTATGTTGTCAATGGAACCGAGCGGGTTATTGTGAGTCAGTTGCAGCGTTCTCCCGGTCTTTTTTACAGCCATGACGGCGGCAAGACCCATTCCGGCGGCAAGCTTCTTTATTCGGCCAGGATTATTCCGGTGCGTGGTTCTTGGATTGATCTCGAATTTGACGCCAAGGATATCTTGTACGTCCGCATCGACCGCCGCCGCAAGTTTCCGGTAACCACTCTGCTCAAGGCCCTTGGCTACAGCGGGGATGAATTGCTGCGCTACTACTACGACACGGAAAAAATTTCCGTGAGCCGTAAAAAATTCAAGAAAGAATTCTCGGCCGATGTCATGGTCGGACAAAAGGTAACCCATGACATAATTGATCCGAAAAGCGGAGAAATTATTGCCAAGGAAGGTCGCAAGATCGGCAAGGTCCTGGCCAAGAAAATTTTTGAGGCCGGAGTCACCCATTTTGACATCGAAGCCGAGAGTCTGGTCGGCAAGTTCCTTGCCCGCGACATCGTGGCGCCAAAGACCGGCGAGGTCATTTTTCCCTGCAATACGGAACTGACCGAGACCATGCTCGACGATATTGTCGCGGCGAAAATCTCCGAATTTGAACTTCTCTTCATTGACGGCATCAAGGTTTCCGATTCTTTCCGCAAGACCCTGGCCCTGGACAAGGTCAACACCCCGGAAGAAGCTCTGCTTGAAATATATCGCAGACTGAGGCCCAGCAGCCCGCCAACCCACGAGATCGCCTCGGCCTTTTTTGAGAATCTGTTTTTCAGCGCCGACACCTATGATCTTTCCGAGGTGGGCCGTTTTAAAATCAATGCCAGGTTGGGACTGAGCACTGATATTGAGCACCGCACCCTGACCAAGGACGATATCATGCTGGCGGTCAGGTATCTGGCGCGTCTCAAAGACAGCCAGGGCCCCATTGACGATATCGACCATCTCGGCAACCGTCGGGTCCGGACCGTTGGCGAGCTGGTGGAAAATCAGTACCGCATGGGACTTGTCCGCATGGAGCGTGCTATCCGTGAGCGGATGAGCATTCAGGAGGTTGAGGCTCTGATGCCCCACGACCTGATCAATCCCAAGCC